>CAYFTI010000070.1:0-11428 GCA_964346065.1 uncultured Hyphomicrobiaceae bacterium | reverse complement strand
GCGGCCAGAATGCCGAGGATGACGATCACGATGACCAGTTCGATCAGCGTGAAGCCGCTTTGCTGTTTTTGCATTTTCATGTTCATGTTCATTTGCTTTACTCCATTTCGTTGTTCGGCCGCAGCCGAGGGAACGATTTCAGTCTTCAAGGGTTGGGATTTTGCCGTACCTAAGCCGCAGCATCGATACGCATTTAACCCAATATAGCGCACATTGCTAGCGCGCTACCATTTGAATGCAATATACGTGCCGCTCTTGGCCGGCATTGTATATAGCCCGGTTGTCTTGCCCGAAAACAACCCTTCGGGCAGCTTCAGCCACGTTTGTCGCTGCCGGGTTCCGGGGTTTTATCGCGCTGATCTTTCGATATTTCGGTAATGGTTGACGTTTCTGGTCAGCTGTCGGGGATTGCCTTGTGGCGAAAAATGGCCCAGACGCGCGGGTTGCGGTTCTGCAGAGCCAGGTTTGGAGAGCAAGGCAGGTTCACCCGCCGCCCGTTAATAAGAGCGCGCGCACGCGTTCGCCGATCAGCACGACCAGGGCGGCCAGGCAGTACAGCCCGATCAGGATGCGGAGCACGCGCCTGAATCGGTCTCCCGGCAGTTCGATCCAGCGGTTGCTGGCCGCTTCCAGGCGCTTGAGCAGGCTGGGGCGCAGCAGCATGACCGCGCCGAACGGCAGCAGTGCAAGGTGCAGCAGCGTCAGCATGGGCAGCATCATCCCGAGCACGCCGCCGGCCTCGGCCGGCCATAGCAGGCCGCTGGCGGCAATCGAGGCCAGGTACAGGCCGGCGCCGATGAGCACGAACGCGCCGAAAGCTCGGTGATGGCGATAGACGAAGCGCTCGATATGCTGTCGCTTTTCGGGCGTTGTCGCGTCTTGCCGGGATGTCGATGTCGCATCGGATGGATCGTGATTCAGCCGTTGCTCACCGATGTTCAGGACCACGGCGAGCGCGATGACGGCGAGCACGAGCAGCGCGCTGAGCAGCCAGATGTCGATTGCAATGCTCATTGGGGCTGCGACGACGCGTCGGCCTGTCGCGGGCCGACGGTTTTTCCGGCTGTCTCGCGGATCTCGCGCATTGGCCGCGAGTCGCCGGGCCAGCGCTGCGCATGCAGCGCCCGCAGGCGGATGCTCTTCGGCTTGTTGTCCTCGGCGTCCAGGATGACTTGCCAGGACAGATCCACCGGCGGCTGCGGTTGACCTTCAAGGTATTGCGGGTAGCGCACCCGGTAGTGCAGTTCGCGCGTTTCTGCATCAAAGTACCAGTTGCCGGGTGCCGTTTCGGCGGGATTGGCGCCGATGTAGGTATCGGGGGCCTCATTCAGCAATGTCATGGGGTTGATTTCGCGGAGGGACTCGAGCGCGTGCATGCCCTCGGTCACGACCCGCTCGGCGGTGGCCAGCCCCAGCGCGCTGCGCAAGTTGCCGATAACGCTCGCCACGTGCGCCGCCTCGGCGTCGCCGCGCAGCGGCATCAGCCGGTTCCAGGCGGTGAGGAACAGCAAGCTAATGAGGGTGATCACGATCACCAGTTCGAGCAGCGTGAAACCATGTTGATGACCGGGACTCGAGACTCGGAACTCGGGACTCGAGGGCAAAAGCAAGCGTTGTGATGATTCGCGGTCGGACGCCGCTTCCAGAGGCCTGCGTTGATGAAGATCAACCCAGCGCGGCACGGCCGACGTCCCACATCGGGAGAAATACGCCCAGGGCGAGGATGAGCACCAGCACGGCCATGAACACCAGCAGGATGGGTTCGATGTAGGCGCTGAGGTTTTCGACGTCGTAATCGACCTCGCGCTCGTAGAAATCGGCGGTTTCCTCGAGCATGGCGTCGACATCGCCGGTTTCCTCGCCGACGCCGATCATCTGCAGCACCAGCGGGGCGAACAGCCCGGTGGCCTCGGCGGTGCGCAGCAGCGACTCGCCATGCTCGACGCCGGTGCGCATGTCGCCGACGGCCTGGCCGACGTATTCGTTTTCGACCGCGCGTGAGACCAGCGTGAGCCCCTGGATCAGCGGTACGCCGGCGCGGTAAGTCATCGCAAACGCTCTGGCAAAGCGCGCCATGCTTGCGCGGAACAGTATATCGCCGACCGCCGGCAGCCTGAACTTCATGCGGTCCCAGCGGTAGCGGCCGCGTTCGGTGCGGGTCCAGTAGCGAAAAGCCAGCAGTGCGCCAATCAGACCGACGATAATGATCATCCACCAGTCGGCGGTGAAGTTGGAAACGCCGATGATGATGGTTGTCGGCAACGGCAGTTCGGCGTCGTTGCGGGCGAAGAAGTTGGCGAACACCGGGATCACCCAGACCATCAGGATCGCGACAGCAATGAACATCGCCACGATGACCATGGCCGGATAGCGTAATGCAGCCTTGATCCGCGCGCGGATTTCGCGATCTCGTTCCAGATAGCCCGACAACAGGTGAAAGGCGTTTTCGAGGTTGCCCGACGATTCGCCCACGCGCACCATGTTGACAAACATCGGCGAAAACACCTCGGGGTGCCGGCCCATCGCCTCACCGAGCTCGCGCCCGGATTCGATTTCCTCGATCAACTCGTGGACCGCGCGCTTGAGCGCTGGATTGCGCGTTGACTGGGCCACGCCGGTCAAGCCGCGGGTCAGCGGCACGCCGGCCTTGACCAGCGTGTACATCTGGCGAGCAAAGAAAATCAGGTCGCTGGCCTCGGGCCGGTTCTCGCTGAACCACTGCCGCCAGGCGCTGGATGTCGCGGCGCCCGCTTCGGGGGTATCGCGGTTGATCTCAACCGGCGTGATGCCGGAGTTCATCAACTGGTTGGCAATCGTCTCCCGGCTTTCGCCCTCCATGTCTCCAGAGACCCGTTCGCCGCGGGCGTTGCGACCTTGCCAGGCGTAGGTGGTCATGCCAGTCCACCCCCGGCATTATTATCCGGTAATGGATCGCTGGCTGTCGATGCTTCCAGCGATAATTCCTCGGTGTAGGCATCGACCCCGCCGGCCAGCCGTATGACATCCTCGACTGAGGAGATTCCCTGCATCGCATAGTCCAGCGCGTTGGTCACCAGCGGCCGAAAACCGCGCTGGTTTCTCGCCGCACGAGTGAATGCGCCGGTATCGGCCTGGCGCAGCGCGTCGGCCAGCGGTTCGTCGATCTCCAGCATCTCGTATACCCCGATGCGGCCGCGGTAACCGGTATTGCTGCAATACGCGCAGCCGGGGCCGTGCTTGAATTCGGCCCGGGCCAGTTGTTCTTCCGAAAGCTGCTTGGCCAGCCATGCCCTCTGATGGGCGTCCGGTTCGGTCGGTTCGCCGCAACTGTCGCACACCCGCCGGACCAGACGCTGGGCGATCACGGCGTTGAGCGAGGCGGCTACCATGAAACCTTCCGCGCCCATGTCCAGAAGGCGGATCACGGTATCGATGGCGTTGTTGGTGTGCAGCGTGGAGAGCACCAGATGGCCGGTCATGGCCGCGCGCAGGCCTATTTCAACGGTCTCGCGGTCGCGCATCTCGCCGACCATGATGATGTCCGGGTCCTGGCGCAGTGCCGTTCTGAGCACGCGGGCGAAATCCAGCCCGATCTTGGAATGCACCTGAACCTGGTTGATGCGCGGCAGCCGATATTCGACCGGATCCTCGACCGTGATGATCTTGGAATCCGGGGTGTTGATGTGGTTCAGCGCCGCGTACAGGGTCGTGGTCTTGCCGCTGCCGGTCGGGCCGGTGACCAGCATCATGCCCGACTGGCGTTCGATCGTGCGCCGAATCCGCGGCAGCATCCGTTCGGGCATGCCCAGGGTGTCGAGTTGCAGCAGACCGTCGGTCTGGTCCAGCAGACGCATGACCATGGATTCGCCGTACTGGATCGGCATGGTCGACAGCCGCACGTCGATCCTGCGCTTCTTGACCCGGATCGAGAAGCGTCCGTCCTGGGGCAGGCGTTTTTCGCTGATATTAAGCGCGGCCATCAGCTTGAGCCGCGTGACCAGGGCCGATGCGATCCGCCGGCCCTCTATGATCTGTTCCTGCAGTTCGCCGTCGACGCGCTGACGAATCCGGACCACAGACTCGTCGGGTTCGATATGAATGTCGGACGCGCCGATCTGGACGGCATCCTCGAACATCGACCGGAGCAGCTTGATGACCGGTGCGTCGTCCTCTTCGCTTTCGCTGTCGAGTTCGGCCAGGTCGTAGTCGCTGTCGGAGAGTTCCTCGCCCAATTCCTCGGCCAGGGTCGAGATTTCCTCGGTGCGGCGGTAGACGGTGTCGATCGCGCGCAGCAGATCATCCTCGCGCACCAGCGCAATCGAAAGCGGCTTCTTAAGCAGCCGCCTGAGTTCGTCGAAGGCAAACAGGTCGGTAGGGTCGGCCATGCCCACGGTCAGATCGTTCTTCTTTTCGGCCAATACGATGGCGCGATAGCGTCTTGCGTGCTGTTCTGGCAAAAGACGAACCGTCTGCGGCCGGAACTTGTAGTGCTTGAGATCGACGATCGGAATATTCAGCTGCCGGCTCAGAAACTCCATCAATTCGCCGTCGCTGATGAAGCCGAGCTGTACCAGCACTCTGCCGAGCTTGTGGCCGGAAGTCTTCTGCTCGCGCAGCGCCTGCTGAAGCTGATTTTCCGAAATGACCTTCTGTTCGACGAGCAAGTCGCCCAGGCGAATCCTCTGGCGTGTCTTTCCGGTGGCGTTGGTTATGTCAGTACCGTTCATTTCAGTTCCGTGCATGCGATTGCCGACCGGCCTGGTCCAGCGCCTGCAGTCGTCGGCGGGCCAGTTGTGCGGTGCGGGCATCGCCGTGTTCCAGGGTGCGGCGGTAGGCGGTGCGTGCGGTGTTGATCTGACCCAGGGCCTCGGCTGAAAGCGCCCGCCCCAGCCAGGCGCGCGCGTTGCCCGGGAAAAACTCGCTGATGCGCCGGTAGGTGTCCAGCGCTTGCTCGTGACGTTCGAGCTGACGCAGGGTTGCGCCTAGCAGCAGGTGAAAGTCGGGCGTTTCGTCGACTGCCGGCGCGTGCGCCTCGAGCGTTTCCAGGGCCGCCTCGGGCCGATTCTGTTCCAGCCGGTTGCGCGCCAGCCAGAAGGCGAGTTCGTGATTGTCCGGCGCGCGCGCCAGCCCGTCGCCGAGTAACGCCTCAGCGCGCCGCGGGCGGCCGGAGGCCAGCAGCGTGCGCGCCAGCAGGATGCGTGCCTCGGCGAGGTCGGGCTGTGCGTCCAGCAGCGTCTGCAACCGGCTTATGGAAACCCCGGTCTGGCCGCGTGCGAGGGCCCGGCGGGCCGAATCGAGAGCCGCTCCGGCCGCATCGCGGTTTGGGCCGGCCGGACGCACTACAATCGACGTAGCTGATTCATTTTCGGTATGGGCCGGGTCGCGGTCGGGTATCGCCCCTACAGGCTGCACTGGCGCTGCTGTGGGCGCCGAATCTGTCGGCGATTGGTTTTCGTTTTGGGTCCGGTCGCGGTCGGGTATCGCCCCTACAGGCTGCACTGGCGCTGCTGTGGGCGCCGAATCTGTCCGCGATGGATTTCGGATTTGGGTCTGGTCGCGGTCGGATACCGCTCCCATACCATCCGAAGCCCGCTGTGGGAGCGAACTCCGATTCGCGATATTTTCAGACCTCGGTTCGAGACCCGGCGTCGGCCCCGCAACAGCGGGGACATCGCGGATCAGCCAGGCCGCGAGCAGGCCGGTGGCTAGCAGGGCAATGCCGCTGATCACCGTTACAACCCAGCGGCGCCGGTGGTCAGTCGCGGTGTGGTGCACCGATTCCACCGGCGGCCGGGCGTCGCGCGCTTCCAGATCGCGCAGCATGTCGTTCATCAGACTCATGCGCCCGCGCCCGGCCAGCCGGCCAGCCATATCCATGCCGCAACTGCCGCGCCGAGCACCATGGTGGCGCGTATCCGCCAGCCCGGCCGAACCGGCGATGCCGGGGCCACGCTCTCGGTATCGGCGATCGCGCGCCGGACTTCGGCCCGCCCGACCTTCGGCAGCCCGCGGCCCCAAGCGGCCAGCAGGGCCTTGTGACAAAGCACGTTGACCAGCCGGGGTGCTCCGCCGCTTGCCCGCGCGATGCGCCGGATGGCGGCGGGCGAGAACAATGGCCGTTCCACGCCGTTGGCGCGGGTGCGGTGGTGGACGTAGTCGGCCACCGCTGATGGCGTCAGCGCTTCCAGGGTGCAGGAAAATGTGATGCGCTGGCGCAGTTGCCGCATGTCCGTCTGCGCCAGGCGCTGGTCGAGCTCGGGCTGGCCGAACAGCACGACCTGCAGCAGCTTGCGCCGCTCGGTTTCTAGATTGGTCAGCAGGCGCACCGCCTCGAGTGTTTTGGGCGGCAGGGACTGGGCCTCGTCAATCAGCAACACCGGGCGCTTGCCGGCCGCGGCCAGTTCCAGCAGCCGCGATTGCAACAGCCGGTGCAGCCCTTGCAGGCTGGAGCGATTTGGCAGCTCGACGCCCAGCTCGCTGGCGATGGCTTGCTGCAGGCTGCCCGGCGATACCTGCGGATCCGGAATCCAGGCCGTCACGAACGGGTCGGTCAGCCGGGCCAGCAAAGCCCGGCACAGCAGGGTCTTACCCAGGCCAACCTCGCCGATAACCTTGATGAAGCCTTCGCCGTCGGCCAGCGCCAGTTCCAGCGTGTTCAGCGTGACCTGCTGGCTGGGCTCGGGATAGCGCACCTTCAATTCCGGCGTCAGCCGGAACGGCTTGTCGCTGAGATTGAAGTGCTGTTCATACATGACCCATACCGATGGCAGTCCTACTCTTCGCCGGCGGGTCCGCCCAGCCGGCGAATCCGATCGAGACGCCGCCGGGCCTGGTCGGTCCAGGCGCTGTCATCGTTGCTGATGACGATGGGTCGGATCAGGATGACCAGTTCGGTTTTGACGGACTCTTCCAGCCGGTTGTTGAACAGGTTGCCGATCAGCGGGAGGCGCCCGAGACCCGGGGTGCCTATACTGCGCTCGATCGCCTCGTCGCGCATCAGACCGCCGATGACCACTAACTGGCCGCTGCGCGCACGGATGATGGAGTCTGATTCGCGCACGGTGGAGAAGGCCAGCGGCAGGCTCTCTTCCTCGCCGCCGGTGGTGAAGGTCTTGACTTCGTCTCGCACTTCGCTGACGGTCGGGTGCACGTGCAGGATCACGTCTCCGGATTTACTGATCTGCGGAATCACGTCCAGCGCGATGCCGGAGAAGAATGGCGTGAGCTGGACCGTGCTGGCTGTGGTCGAGGTGGCGGTCCCGGCCGCGGTCTGGCTTTCGATGCCGGTGACGAAGAACTCGTCGTCGCCAACCTTGATTACGGCTTTCTGGTTATTCACCGTGGCGATGCGGGGCGAGGACAATACCCGGGTCTTGCCCTGGGTTTCGAGCAGCTCGATGAAGCCATTGAAGTCGGCTGAACCCGCTGCCAGGGTAAACGGGCCGCCGAAAGCCGTGCTATCGAAACCTTCGATGGGTGCGCCGGGGTTGACGTTCAATGGGTTGCCGCGCAGCGCCGAGGCGCCTTCCTCGAACAATTCCTGACCGGCGGCCTGACCCACGCCGAAATCGACGTCGTCGATTTCGAACAGCGCCTGCCAGTTGATGCCCGAACGGAACCGGTCGCGCAACTCGACTTCGATGATGCGCGCTTCCAGGATCACCTGGCGCTGCACGCTGCCCTGGACGATATCGAGGAACTCCTGCACCGCGCGGTGCTCGTTGGGCATGGCGCGCACCGATAGCACGCCGGCCTGGGAATTGCTGATGACGTGCGTGCCTTCCGCCTCGCCGACGATGCGGGTCACCGAGGCTTCCAGATCGTCCCAGAACTGCGTGTCGTTTTCCGTTTCGATTTGCGTGCTGGCGGTGTCGTTGTCCTCGCCGTCTCCGCCGAACCCGCCGCTACCCCCATAGCCGCCGGTCCCGGTGGTATCGAGCAGGGATGGCGGCAGGTTGGTCGCCTGGCCAGAACTAACCTTGGTGCGCGAAGAGCCGCTGCGGGTGAGATTGAGGTAGTCGATCTCGTAGACCCGCGTCTGCAGCGTCGCGGGCATGACGATGAACCCCGTATCGTTGCGACTGTACTCGTAGCCGTAGACTTCGCGCATGACTTCCAGCACCTCGGGGATGGTCACGTTCTTGAGCTCCAGCGAAACGGCGCCGCGCAGTTCCGGATGTACCGTCATGTTCCAGTCGCTTTCGGCCACCAGGCTCATCAGGAATTGGCGCGCCGGGGCCTCGTCGACGAACAGGTCGAAGCGTTCCTCAGGCGGCGCTTCGACAGCCGGTTCGGGTTCGGGCATCAGGAGTTCGCGCGTTTCCTCGGCCGGCGGCGGGGCGGGGTAGGCTGCCTGTTCGAGCACGCGCTCGATGTCGCGGTCGATGCGCTCGGCCTTCTCCGGAATACCGCTACAGGCTGCGGTCAGCGCGGCCAGGGCCATGGTCAGTCCCGTTATGACGGCTCTGTGGGCATGGCGCAGCGGTGTTGCAATGTTCGGGTCGGAGTTATGCGTGGTCATTCGGGCTCCCTGCCTTTGATTCCATAGCGACGTATGGAAAGCTTCAAAGTCTCTTCTTCCGTTTCGATGATCGCATGCGTCGGCTCGATCGCGCGAACCACGGCGCTTTCGACTTCCTGACCCACGGCGGCGCGTTTTCCATTAATAACCGCGATCCGGCGCTGGCCGGAGATCAGCACGGATTGCAGGCGCCATCGGGTGGTCGTGGCCTCGGGCTGGCTGCGCCAGGCGGCAAGCTCCTCGGTGCTCGGCGGTCGCGTCGGGTCGCTGACCTGGGCCGCGGCCGACATGCATGCCAGCACTGTCAGGCCCCACAGAAGGCCACGGGACGGACGGCAGCGAAGATTGCGTTCAAACACCGAGCCAGTCCTCGTTCAGCGCGAGCATGTACAGCACCACGTCGGCGCGATTGGCCGGCCATTCCGGCACCGAAAGCCTCAACGACTCCCAGTACAAGCCGCGCGGCAGGTTTTCAATCAGGCGCACGTAGTCAAGCATGCCGGAAAAATCGGATTCGACCACGATACCGAAGCGATGAACGAATATGCCGTTGGCGCCAGTCTCCGGGTCCAACGGCTCGGCCGGAAGTTTGGTGAGTGAGATCAGCTCCAGATCCGTTCGCTCGGCCAGCAGTTCGCGCAACAGTTCGAGCGTCTGGGTCGGCGTGAGCAGGCCAGTGTCCAGCGCTGCCAGTTCGTCGGACAATAGATTGATGCGCTGACGCAAGGCATCGCGTTGTTCGATCAATTCGGCGTTCGGATCGCCGCGTTGCCGGCCGGCAATCGCCTCCACGCTTTCGGTCAGTTGCGCGACGCGATCGGCGGTCTGGTCCAGCTGCTGGCGCGTGGCTTCGCGCCGCTGGTCCAGCGGGCGCAGCAGAAACATGTCGGCCAGCACAAAGGCCACGCCCAGCGCGGCGATCAACAACAGGCCGCGTTCGCGCAGTGCCAGCGAGTTGACCCGGTCCTCGAGCTTCCTGAGGCGTTGGGGGAGCGTCATTCGGAGCGTTCCGGGGCCGTGGTGGAAATGCTGAACTGCAGGCCGGGTGCGGAATCTTCGGGCTGGCCGAGCTGAAGCTGGCGGAACGATTGGCCGCTGAACACCGGCTCCTGTCCAAGCCGCCCTAGGAATTCGGGCAGCAAGGGCGAGTTTAGTATGCGCCCGCGAAAGCTGAGCTTGCGTCCGTTGTCGGCGATCTCGATGCCAGTCAGCCAAAGGCCGTCTGGATGTTGGCGTCCCAGTGCGGAAAGCCGCTCGCTGACCGCGACCGGTTCGGCCGGAATTCGCCGGCGCACCATTTCGCGACTAGACTCTAGCGTCTCGGTGCGCTGGCGCAAACGCTCGATTTCGTCGACCAGCACCGGGTCGGGCTGACGGTCGTCAAGTTCGCTGTTGAGTTCAGTCAGGCGTTGCGAAAGCTGTTGTTCCAAAGCTTGCTGGCGCTGCAATTGGGTCGCCAGCGAATCGACGCTTTGGTCGAGCAGGGCCCACCAGATCGCGAGCAGGCCCAGGAATCCGGTCGCAAGTACCAAGGTCGTCCGGGCCGAAAAAACGACCTGCTGCTTGCGGAACATGGGCTGGTAGAGGTTGATCTGTTGGTTCACAGCTTGACCTCCTCGCGCCTCAGGGCGCCGCCGATCGCGATCAGTCGCTGATCGATGCCTTCTGTGTCCAGCGCCGTCTCGCATTTCATGTGCCGGGTGATGTCGAATACCTCTACTGCCTGGTCGATCTGGTCGTCCAGCCACTCAACAAGAGCGGCAGCGCGCTCGTACCCGGGCAGAATGCTCAAGGCCACCGGCGCCGGTTGTCCGAAATGACTTCCGTAATAGTCGATGGAGCGCTGGATTTCGAGTAGCACCTGCTCGAACATTGAAGCTTCGGTCAGTTCCGGATCCGAGTTGTCCAGTTCCAGTTGCCGCGTCATGTACAGCTCGTGCTGATGGCTGATGGTCAGCAACCCGCCCGACGGTCCCAGTTGCACCATCACTATGCCGCGCGTGTCGTGTTCGGTCAGCGCGGCCAGGTTGCGCATGGCCAGCTCCTGGATATCGATCACCTGGATTTGAAGGGCGCTGTCGTCGATGCAGTCGACCAGGGCCTGGACTCGGCTGGCCCGGGCGGCGACCGCATACATCGAGGCCTGACCGCGGGGGCGATTTTGCTGGCCGGGCACGGCAAATACGTCGAACACCGCGTCGTCGATGTGGAAATCGATCAGATCCTTGACGCGCCATCGGATGGCCGCGCGTAACTCGTCGGCATCGACCCGCGGCGCCTCGACCATAAGGAGCTGGTAATCGCGGCTGGCCAGGACCACGTTGAGGTCGTTCCCGGACGCTGAAATTTCGCGTGCCAGTTCTTCCACCACGCTGCTGGCGGGCAACTCGCCATCGCCGGGACTGAACGCGCTTGCGCGCAGCACCGGCCGGCGCGCGGTGGCCATTCCGATGCGGACAAGCGCGATGCCTGAGGCGTCGGCGTGGAGACCGGTGCAGTCTTCCGATTTACGTCTGCGCGAAAACAGACCCATGTTGCTCCAGTTTCGATGTCCTGACTCCGAGTGCCGTGCAATTGAGGTTCCGGCAAAGCGGGGCAGTTAGCCTGTTATCGTTATACTCAATAAATTGTATCGCCGTGCGGGTGACAGGTTCGCGCTCCGCAGAAAATGAAGCGCTTGTTCCGAGCGCCATTTCACAACAGTTTAGCATCCGCACCTTGAATACAAGCAAGTGGCAAAGAACCGCACAATCGAATTCATGGTCGCGCCTCGACCCCGGGGGTGCAAGCTGACTGAAGAAAGGAGAAAAAAAATGCAACGAGTCTTGTTCACCCTCCTGATGTTGCTGTTGCCGCTTGGCAGCATCGCCGAAGTCGATCGCCGAACCGCCAATTCCGGCAATGTCGTGCTCGAGGACGTGCCCGAGA
>CAYFTI010000069.1:0-11508 GCA_964346065.1 uncultured Hyphomicrobiaceae bacterium | reverse complement strand
GGCACACGCCCATGCGGATCGCGCACTGGTTCGCGAAGTTGGACACCCCATTCGTTCGGCATGGCGCCTGATTGCCAAGATTGGTCGGGTGGTTGTCCCACAAATCCGCAAAGTTCACCATCTGCCCTCGCCCGCCATGCTGCAGCGCGTCTTGACCTGCCTATATCACAAGAGCCGCGCGGGCCAAACACTGATGCGCTTTATTCGCCCTTGCCTTCGCGCAGACGCTGAAACCGCGCCAGCCGCTCGGCCAACTCCGCCTCGTGGCCGCGCGCTGAGGGGCGGTAATAGCTTTCGCGCGCCATGCCTTCGGGAAAGTAGTTCTGGCCCGAAAAGCCTTCGGCCGTGTTGTGGTCATAGGCGTAGCCCTCGCCGTGCCCCTCCTCCTTCATCAGCTTGGTGGGCGCGTTGAGAATATGGCGCGGCGGCGGCAGCGAACCGGACTCGCGCGCGCTCGCCATCGCCGCCTTGTAGGCGGTGTAGACGGCATTCGACTTCGGGGCTAGCGCCAGATGCACCGTCACCTGCGCAAGCGCCAGTTCGCCCTCCGGACTGCCGAGGAAGTCGTAGGCGTCCTTCGCGGCGATCGACAGGCTCAGCGCATGGGGTTCGGCCAGCGCGATGTCCTCCACTGCCATGCGCACCAGCCGCCGCGCGATATACAGCGGGTCCTCCCCGCCCGTCAGCATCCGCGCCAGCCAGTAAAGCGCCGCGTCCGGGTCCGAGCCGCGCACTGACTTGTGCAGCGCGCTGATGAGGTCGTAATGCGCGTCCCGGCTCTTGTCGTAGAGGGGCGCGCGGCGCTGGACCAGATCGGCAAGCGCGGCGATGTCGAGATCGCCGGCGGCCGGGTCGTGCGCGGCCATCAGGTCCTCGAAGAGGTTGATGAGGGCGCGGCCGTCGCCATCGGCCATGTTGATGAGCTGGGCGCGGGCATCGGGCGTGAGTGGCGCGCGAGCCCCCTGCGCGGCTTCGGCGCGATGCAGAAGCATCTCCAGCGCGTCGTCATCCAGCCGGTGAAAGCGCAGCACCGTCGCACGAGACAGGAGCGCGCCGTTCAGTTCGAACGAGGGGTTCTCCGTCGTCGCGCCGACCAGTGTGATCGTCCCGTCCTCCATGACCGGCAGGAAGGCATCCTGCTGCGCGCGGTTGAAGCGGTGGACCTCATCGACGAACAGGAGCGTGGCGACACCGTCCTGGCGGCGCTTGCG
Source organism: uncultured Hyphomicrobiaceae bacterium (assembly GCA_964346065.1). Taxonomy (GTDB): domain Bacteria; phylum Pseudomonadota; class Alphaproteobacteria; order Rhizobiales; family Rhodomicrobiaceae; genus Dichotomicrobium. Next base: position 10,297 of record CAYFTI010000069.1, on the reverse strand, counting down.
GGCGCGCTCGAAGCTGTCGCGCAGGCCCTGAACGCCCGATGTGATCGCGGAAAGTTGCTCGAATTCATAGCCGGAGAGGTTGGCGAGCAGCCGTGCGACCGTCGTCTTGCCGGTGCCGGGCGGGCCCCAGAAGATCACCGAGCGCAAGGACCCGCTGTCGAGCATGCGCGCAAGCGGCGCGCCGGCGCCGAGCAGATGATCCTGCCCGGCGACCTCGGCCAGCGTTTGCGGGCGCAGCCGGTCGGCCAGCGGGCGCGGCGCGCTGTCTTCAAGGCCCGCTGCTTCGAACAACGATGCCATAGAGCCTCCTTGTGCCAGTTGCCGCCGCGCCGGTGCTACCAGCGGATCGCCGTGCGCAAGACCTCGTCGCCGCGCTGGACCGCCAGGCGCCAGACCTGCGACCCCTCACTCACCGCGCGCCTGAGCTCGCGCACGCGATCGATCCGCGTGCCGTTGATCTCGACGATGATATCGCCGGGGCGCAGGCCCACACGGCGTGCCGGCGAATAGCTCTGCGTCTCGCGCACGACCACGCCTGATGTCCGGTCGAGGCGCAACTCCTCCGCGACGGCCGGCGACAAATTCTCGACCGTGGCACCGGCAAACGGATGCTCACCATCCAGTTCGGTTGTGTTGCGCGGCGGGTCCTCGGGCGGCGGACGGAGATCCACGATGATCGTCTTGCGCGTGCCATCACGCCAGATCTCGAACTCGGCCCGGCTGTCGACACCCTGTGTGGCGACCCGGTAACGCAACGCGTCGGCATCATTCACCTGCTGTCCCGCGACACGCAGGATCAGATCGCCCGCGCGCAGGCCCGCCTCGTCAGCCGGACCGCCCTCGGTGACCCCCGCTACCAGTGCGCCGCGCGGGCGCGGCAGATCGAGAGACTCGGCGAGATCGGAGGTGACCGTCTGCACATCGGCTCCAAGCCAGGGGCGGCGCACCTTGCCGCCCTGCAAGGCCGAGTCCACCACCACGCGGACCATGTTCGCGGGGATGGCAAAGCCGATGCCCTGCGAGCCTCCGCTGCGCGAGAAGATCGCCGTGTTGATCCCCACCAGGCGCCCGTCCGTGTCGATCAGGGCCCCGCCTGAATTGCCGGGGTTGATCGCGGCATCCGTCTGGATGAAGAACTGATAGTCGCTGATCCCCACGCGTGTCCGCGCCGTGGCCGACACGATGCCGCTCGTCACCGTCTGGCCGACGCCGAAGGGATTGCCGATCGCCAGCACCAGGTCGCCGATTTCCAGGTTGTCGGAGTTCGTGAATGTCACATGGGCGAAACGTCTGTCCTCGTCATCCTGAAGCCGCAAAACAGCGAGGTCGGTGCGCTTGTCCTCCAGGATGACTTTCGCGGGGTATTCCTGTCCGTCGGCGAGCGAAACCTTGATATCGATGTTATCGGTACTGCGGCCGTCGCGTCCGCGAATGACATGGTAGTTGGTCACGACAAGGCCATCGGCGCTGACGATCACGCCCGAGCCCAGCGATCGCTGCGCGCGCCGGCGCGGTATGCCGAAGTCCCGGCCGAAAAAGCGGCGAAAGAAGGGATCGTCGAAAAGCGGGGACCGCTCGACACGCTGTCGCTGGCGCACATAGATGTTGACGACGGCGGGCCTGGCTTTCTTGACGGCGGGCGCGAAGGAAAGCCGGATCTGTTCGCGATCTTCCGGAACGGACCTGTCTGCCAGCGGCCCTTCCACGTTGCCGCGTTGGCTGCGCGCGTTATCCGGCGCGAACACATGGGTTACCGTGGCCGTCCCGATCACGAACGCCAGCGCAATCGCCGCGAGGCGAACCGCTCCGGTCATGTTTGCGCTCCCTCACGCCGCACCGGACCGCGCAGCCGACTCAGGTCGAGGCGTCCGCGGCGGCGCTCAAGCCATCGCGTCTTCGCGCGATTCTTCCGCGGCCTGCTCCTGCGTGGGGCCGGAGTCCTGCCCGCGCGCCTCGGGGTCGCGATCAACAAGCTCGATGACCGCCATGGGTGCGTTATCGCCGTGGCGGAAGCCGGCCTTGAGCACGCGCGTGTAGCCACCATTGCGCTCGGCGTAGCGCGGGCCGAGCACGTCGAAGAGCTTCCTGACCATCGCCTCGTCGTTCATCCGGGACGCCGCGAGCCGTCGCGCATGCAGGTCGCCGCGCTTGCCGAGCGTGATGAGCTTGTCAACCACCGGGCGCAGTTCCTTGGCCTTCGGCAGTGTCGTGACGATCTGCTCGTGCTTGATGAGCGCGTCAGCCATGTTGCGGAACAGCGCGCGGCGATGGCTCGCGGTCCGGTTCAGCTTGCGGCCTGAATTGTGATGGCGCATCTCGCGTCTCCTTCACGGGGCAGGCGTGCCGGGGCACGCCGCCGTCAGTACTGATCTTCGTAGCGCTTGGCCAGTTCCTCGATATTCTCCGGCGGCCAGTTCGGCACGTCCATTCCCAGATGCAGGCCCATCGAGGCGAGCACTTCCTTGATCTCGTTGAGCGATTTGCGGCCGAAGTTCGGCGTGCGCAGCATCTCCGCCTCGCTCTTCTGGATCAGGTCGCCAATGTAGACGATATTGTCGTTCTTCAAGCAGTTGGCTGAGCGAACCGACAACTCCAACTCGTCAACCTTCTTCAGCAGCGCCGGGTTGAACTCCAGTTCGGGAACCGATTCCTCCGCCGCCGGGCGCTCCGGTTCGGCGAAGTTGACGAACACGTTGAGCTGGTCCTGCAGGATGCGCGCCGCATAGGCGACCGCATCATCAGGCGCCACCGATCCATCGGTCTCGACGTCCATCGTGAGCTTGTCGTAGTTGAGGATCTGCCCCTCGCGGGTGTTTTCAACCCTGTAGGAGACCTTCTTGACCGGGCTATAGAGGCTGTCGACCGGGATCAGGCCGATCGGCGCGTCCTCCGGGCGGTTGCGCTCGGCCGGTTCGTAGCCCTTGCCAAGTCCGGCCGTGAACTCCATGCGGATCGAGGCGCCCTCGTCCAGCGTGCACAGCACCTGCTCCGGATTCAGGATCTCGACATCCGCGCCGGTTTCGATGTCATCGGCCGTTGCGACGCCCGGGCCTTCCTTGCGCAGGACCATGCGCTTGGTCCCTTCGGAATGCACGCGCACCGAAATTTCCTTGATGTTCAGAACGATGTCCGTGACATCCTCGCGCACGCCGGGCACCGAGGAAAACTCGTGCAGAACGCCGTCAATATGGACGCTGGTAATGGCCGCGCCCTGGAGCGAGGACAGCAACACCCGGCGCAGCGCATTGCCAAGCGTCAGCCCGAAACCGCGCTCCAGCGGCTCGGCCACGATCGTGCCGGACCGGCGCGAGTCGCGCCCCAGCTTGACATCGAGCTTTTTCGGCTTGATCAGATCTTGCCAGTTCTTTTGAACAACTTGCATTCGTACACGCTCCTGTTTGGGTCAGGCGCACCAGGCCAGCGTCTGCGCCCACGCTTTGTCGGTTGGCTGTGGCGCGGTTCAGACGCGGCGGCGTTTCGGCGGACGGCAGCCATTATGCGCGATCGGCGTGACATCGCGGATCGAGGTCACCTGGAACCCGCATGCCTGCAGCGCCCGTAATGCCGATTCCCGGCCGGAGCCGGGACCGCGCACCTCGACGTCAATCGTTTTCATGCCATGCTCCAGCGCCTTCTTGCCGGCATCTTCGGCGGCCATCTGCGCGGCGAACGGCGTGGATTTGCGCGAGCCCTTGAACCCCATGCCGCCGGCCGACGCCCACGACACCGCGTTACCCTGTGCATCGGTGATGGTGATCATGGTATTGTTGAACGTCGCACTGACGTGAGCGACGCCCGAGGTAATGTTTTTCTTTTCGCGGCGGCGCACCCGCGCCCGGTCCTTAGCCATCTCTTCGTTTCGCCTTCCATAAAATCATTGCCGGCCCGACACGTCCTCGCGCATCGCGGCGGTGCCAGTGATCAGTTCTATTTCTTCTTGCCCGCGATCGGCTTCGCCGGGCCCTTGCGCGTGCGCGCATTGGTATGCGTGCGCTGCCCGCGCACCGGCAGGCCACGGCGGTGACGCAGGCCGCGGTAGCACCCGAGGTCCATGAGCCGCTTGACATTCATGGCCACGTCGCGGCGCAGGTCGCCCTCGACCGTGTAGTCGCGGTCAATGACCTCGCGAATGGTGATGACCTCGGCATCAGCCAGTTCATTCACCCTGCGCTCCGGCGGCACGTTGGCCTTGTCGCAGATTTCCCTTGCGAAATATGGACCAATCCCGTGAATGTAGCGCAGCGCAACGTCCACGCGCTTGTTGGTCGGAATGTTGACGCCGGCAATACGAGCCACGTTGCGTTCTCCTTAATCGCACATCCGGCCCAGCGGGGCCGTCGTTTCCTTGTTTCGTTTTGTCCTGAATCGAGCTGCCGCAGGGTCGGGATTGACAGGTCGCGCTATGCCGCATCAGGCGCGCCAGCAACAGTCAATCTCTGCGTGTATCTAGCGGAAACTCGATGGCCCCGTCAAGTCGCGCCCACGCGCCGCGCTGCGCGCGGATTCCGCGTCAGGACATCGCCTCTTCGAGCGATCTGGTTACCTCTTCAATCGGCTGGTCGCCATCGATAACGCGAACCTTGCCTTGCTCCTTGTAATAGTCGATCAGCGGTTTGGTCTGTTCGTGATAAACGTCGACACGGTTGCGCACGGTGTCGGCATTGTCATCCGGGCGCCGGATGAATTCCGTGCTGCCGCACTTGTCGCAGACGCCCTCTTTCTCGGGCTGTTTGAATGTGTCGTGATAGCCTTCGCCGCAGTTGGCGCAGGTATAGCGGCCCGAGATGCGCTCCACGAGGAGATCGTCGCTGACGTCGATCACCAGCACGCGGTCGATGTCGCGGCCGCGCTTCTTGAGCATGGTGTCCAGCACTTCCGCCTGATGAACGTTGCGCGGAAATCCGTCAAGGATGAACCCTTGGTCGCCCAGCTTCTCGATCTGGTCGGTGACGATTTCGACCACGAGATCATCGGGCACGAGCTCCCCGGCTTCCATGTACGACTTGGCCTTCTCGCCGATCGCGGTGCCTTCGCTCACCGCCGCGCGCAGCATGTCCCCGGAGGAGAGCTGCTTCATGGTGTGCTTGTCTTCGAGCAGCTTGGCCTGCGTGCCCTTGCCCGAGCCCGGCGGTCCGATCAGGATAATGTTCATCGCGTTCGCCTCGCCCCTCTCAGCTTGGACTTCTTGATAAGCCCTTCGTACTGGTGCGCCAGCAGATGGCTCTGCACCTGCGCGACTGTATCCATCGTCACGCTGACCACGATCAGCAGGGACGTGCCGCCGAAATAGAATGGCACCGCGGCTTGTGACACCAGGATCTCCGGAAGCAAACAGACCAGCGCGAGGTATCCCGCGCCGACCACGGTAATGCGTGTGAGAACGTAATCGATATACTCGGCGGTCCGCTCCCCCGGCCGGATGCCGGGAATGAACCCGCCATACTTTTTAAGGTTGTCCGCCGTCTCCTGCGGGTTGAACACCAGCGCGGTGTAGAAGAAGGCGAAAAACACGATACCCGCAATGTAGAGCATCAGGTAAAGCGGCTGCCCCCGGCCCAACAGTGCGGTTATCTGGTTCAGCCAGTCCGGCCCCTGCCCGGCCGAGAAGTTGGCCACGGTAATCGGCAGCAGCAGCAGCGAGGACGCGAAGATCGGCGGGATGACGCCCGCAGTGTTCAGCTTCAGCGGCAGATGCGAGCTTTCGCCCTGAAACATCCGGTTGCCCACCTGGCGCTTGGGATACTGGATCAGTAGCCGGCGCTGGGCGCGCTCCATGAACACGATGAACGCGATCACGGCGATCGCCATGACGAACAGCCCGACGATCACGAAGGTCGACAACGCACCCTGGCGCCCGAGTTCAAGCGTCCCGGCGAGCGCGCCGGGCAATTCGGCGACGATGCCGGCGAAAATGATCAGCGAAATGCCGTTGCCCACGCCGCGCGCGGTGATCTGTTCGCCCAGCCACATCAGGAACAGCGTCCCGCCCACCAGCGTAATCACGGTTGTCGCGCGGAAGAACAGGCCGGGGTCGATGACGATATTGCCCGCCCCTTCAAGACCCACGGCGATGCCATAACCCTGCAGCGCGGCGAGCACCACGGTGCCGTAGCGCGTGTACTGGTTGATCTGCTTGCGGCCCTGCTCGCCTTCCTTCTTCAACTGCTCCAGATGCGGCGAGACCGCCGTCAGCAGCTGCATGATGATCGCCGCCGAAATGTAGGGCATCACGTTCAGCGCGAAGATCGCCATGCGCCCGACCGCGCCGCCCGCGAACATGTTGAACATACCCAGGATGCCCGAGGCGTTCTGGTCGATGAACTGGGCCAGCGTATCGGGGTTGATGCCCGGCAGCGGGATGTAGGTGCCGAGCCGGTAGATCAGCAGCGCGCCCAGGGTGAACCAGATGCGCTTTTTCAGCTCGGTCGCCTTGGCAAAGGCGGCGAAGTTGATGTTGGAGGCCAGTTGTTCGGCCGCTGATACCATCTCGGCTCGCTCCAAATGGGCGGCGTGTTGACACCTGCCACGCCTGAAAGTCGGTCACGGGCGAGGGCCCGTGGCTACCTACGTCGTCTCGTCGGGCTGTTTCTGTTTGCCGATCACACGGACGGACCCGCCCGCGGCCTCGACCGCCTTCATCGCCGGTCCGGAGGCGCCCGTGACCGCGAAGTCCAGTTTCGCCGACAGTTCGCCGTCGCCGAGAAGCCGCACGCCATCACGCTCGCGGCGGATCAGACCCGCCTGCTTGAGTGCGGCGGCATCCACGGTCGAGCCCGTATCCAGCTTTCCCGCATCCACGGCCGCCTGTACTGCACCCAGGTTGACCTCGGCGTAACGCAAGCGGAAAGGCTTGTTGAAACCGCGTTTCGGCAAGCGGATGTGGATGGGCTGCTGACCGCCCTCGAAACCCTTGATCGCGACGCCTGTACGCGATTTCTGTCCCTTGACGCCGCGCCCGGCGGTCTTGCCCTTGCCCGAGCCGACCCCGCGGCCGACACGCAGCCGTTTCTTGAAGGCACCGGGCCTGTCTTTCAATTCATTGAGCCGCATTCCTGTGTCCCTTCTGCCAAGCGCCGCCTTCAGCTTTCATCGACCACGCGCACGAGATGGGGGAGCTTGGCGATCATGCCGCGCACCTGCGGCGTATCCTTGAGCGTGCGGCGCCGATGCATCTTGTTGAGCCCCAGGCCGACAAGCGTCTCGCGCTGCCCCTTCGGCTTCCTGTTCGCACTGCGAACCTGTTCCAGCGTCACCGTGCCGCCCGCGTCCTTGGTGCTCTTTGCCTTCTTATCAGCCATCGGGGATCTCCGATCTGGTCATCAGCGGCAAGGCGCTTCACGCCTCGCCTGCTGCCTGCGCCTTCTCGCCGGACGCATCACGCCGGCGCGCAACAATTTCGCTCACCTTCTTGCCGCGACGTGTCGCCACCATGCGCGGGCTGTTCTCCTGCTGCAAGGCGTCGAACGTCGCCAGGATCATGTTGTAAGGGTTCGAGGTCCCCAGCGACTTGGCGACCACGTCCTGGATCCCGAGCGTCTCGAAGACCGCGCGCATCGGCCCGCCCGCGATGATGCCGGTACCCGCCGGCGCGGCACGCAGGAGCACGCGGCCAGCGCCATGACGCCCCGAGACATCATGATGCAGCGTCCGGCCCTCGCGCAGCGGCACCTTGATCAATCCGCGCTTCGCCGACTCGGTGGCCTTGCGGATCGCCTCCGGTACTTCCTTGGCCTTGCCGTGGCCGAAGCCGACCCGGCCCTTCTGGTCGCCCACCACGACGAGCGCGGCGAAGCCGAAGCGGCGCCCGCCCTTCACCACCTTAGCCACACGGTTGATAGCGACGAGCTTGTCGACGAATTCACTATCGCGTTCTTCGCGTTCGCGCGGTCCTCTTGCCAACGGTCAAACCCCTTTGTCCATCCATCCGGTTCCGTGGAACCAGATCATCCTAAAAATTCATTCCGCCTTCGCGCGCCGCATCGGCAAGCGCCTTGACGCGTCCATGGAACAGGTATCCGCCCCGGTCGAAAAACACGTCCCCCACGCCAGCTTTCTGAGCGCGCTGGGCAAGCAGCTTTCCGACCGCGGCCGCGGCCTCCACGTCGCCGCCCTTTTCGATCTGGCCGCGCAGTTCGCCATCGAGGCTTGAGGCAGCGGCCAGCGTGTGCCCTTTCGTGTCGTCAATGACCTGTGCGTAGATGTGCTTCGAAGAGCGAAACACCGACAGGCGCGGCCGCCCGGTGGCGCGCCTGCGCAGCGCGCGGCGCACCCGCATCTTTCGCCGGTTGAACCTGGACATCGGACCCGCCATAACCGCGACCTTTCCCTACTTCTTCTTGCCTTCTTTCATGATGATACGCTCTTCAGCGTACTTCACGCCTTTGCCCTTGTAAGGCTCGGGCGGCCGGAGGCTGCGCAATTCCGCCGCGACCTGGCCAACCCGCTGCTTCTCGATGCCCGAGATCTCGATCTCTGTCGGCTTCGGGCACTTCACCTCGATATCCTCGGGCACCTGGTAGACCACGTCGTGGCTGAGCCCGAGCTGCAACTGGATATTCTTGCCGCTCATCTGCGCGCGGTAGCCGACGCCGTTGATCTGGAGTTTCCGGGTGAAGCCGTCGGTCACACCCGTGACGAGATTATTCACGATCGTGCGCGACATTCCCCACATCGAGCGCGCGCGCTTGCTCTCGTCGCGCGGCTGCACCTCAATCATGCCGTCTTCCATCTTGACGAGCACATCCTCGACAAGCGTGGCCGACAACTCGCCCTTAGGTCCCTTGACCGCGACATGCTGGCCGTCGATGGTCGCCGAAACGCTGTCCGGGACCGGAATGACCTTTTTTCCAATGCGTGACATCGTCCCGCTCCTTTAAGTAAGCGCCAGGTGCCTGCCGCTCAGAAGATGTTGCAAAGCACCTCGCCGCCAACATTCTCCGTGCGCGCGCGGCTGTCGGACATGACGCCCTTCGGCGTCGAGAGGATCGAAACCCCCAGCCCGTTGCGCACGGTCGGCAAGTCCTTGACAGAGGAATAAACCCGCCGCCCCGGCTTGGAGATACGCTTGATCTCGCGGATCACGGGCTCGCCGTCAAAGTACTTCAACTGGATTTCGATTTCCGATTTGCCACCGTCGAAATCCACGCGCGCAAAGCCGCGTATGTAGCCCTCCTCGGCTAGCACTTCCAGCACACGCTCGCGCAGTTTTGAAGCCGGCGTCGACACCGTGGTGCGGTTGCGCATCTGCGCATTGCGGATGCGGGTCAGCATGTCACCAAGCGGATCGTTCATCGCTTTCTCATCCTCTACCAGCTCGACTTGGTCATGCCTGGAATCTGCCCGTGCGAGCCGAGTTCACGCAGCATCACCCGCGAAAGCCGCAGCTTGCGATAGTAACCGCGTGGCCGCCCTGTCAGTTCGCACCGATTGCGGACCCGTACCTTGGACGAATTCCGTGGCAGCTTTGCCAGCTTCAATCGCGCCTGAAAGCGCTCCTCCGGCGGACGGTTCGTGTCCTCTGCCATCGCCTTCAGTTCAGCGCGCTTGTCGGCATATTTCGCGGCCATCCGGCGGCGCTTCTTGTTGCGCTCGACCATTGCCTTCTTGGCCATAGTGCTCCTCCTGTTGCCCGGGGCGGATGTGACGCGCCCTAACCCCGGAACGGAAAGTTGAACTTCTTGAGAAGGCTGTGTGCCTCGTCATCCGTCTTGGCGGTCGTACAGATTATGATGTCCATGCCCATGATCTGTTCGACCTTGTCATAATCGATCTCGGGAAACACAATGTGCTCCTTCAGACCCATCGAGTAATTGCCGCGACCGTCAAAACTTTTCGGGTTGAGACCACGAAAATCCTTCTGGCGCGGCAACGCGATCGTTATCAGCCGGTCGAGAAACTCGTACAACCGGCGCTGGCGCAGTGTCACCTTCACGCCGACCGGCATACCCTCGCGCAGCTTGAATCCCGCGATCGACTTCCGCGCTCGCGTGTAGATCGGCTTCTGCCCCGTAATCAGCGCGAGATCACGCGCGGCCATCTCGATCTTCTTGCGGTCGTTCACCGCTTCGCCCACGCCCATGTTGACAACGATCTTGTCGAGCATGGGGATCTGCATGACGTTCGAGTACGTGTACTCGTCGATCATCGCCTGGCGGATCGCGTCATGGTACTGACGCTTGAGCCGCGGCGCATAGACGTCTTCGGCGGCTTCAGTCATCGATAATCTCTCCCGATCGCTTGGCGAAACGCACCTTGCGGCCATCGTCGAGGATGCGGAAGCCCACGCGAGTTGGCGAAC
>CAYFTI010000068.1:0-11582 GCA_964346065.1 uncultured Hyphomicrobiaceae bacterium | reverse complement strand
TCAGGAACAACACCAGGCCGGCTGCGAAAATGGTCGTGTATTCAAGCGTGCCGTGCGGCAGATCGCCCAGCGCCATCTGCACGATGTAGGCGGTGATCGTCGCGGCACCTTCCAGCGGATTGCTCGTCAGGTTCGGGTTCTGACCGGCAGCGATGGCCAGCACCATCGTCTCGCCAATGGCGCGCGACATGCCGAGGATGTAAGCAGCGGTGATGCCGGAGAGTGCGCCCGGCACAACGACCCGCAGCGCCACCTGCCAGCGCGACATGCCCAGCGCATAACCGCCCTCGCGCAGCGCATCGGGCACCGCGCGCATCGCGTCTTCGCTCACCGAAACAACGTAAGGCAGGATCATGATGCCAAGCACAAGGCCCGGCACCAGCAGGTTGAAGCCGGCCAGGCCCGGAATGAACGTTCTCAACAACGGTGTGAGAAACAGCAAGGCGAAATAACCGTAGACAACGGTCGGGACAGCTTCGAGCAGCTCCAGAAACGGCTTGATCGTCTCGCGCAAGTTCACGGGCGCGTATTCACTGAGATAAATCGCCAGCGTTGTGCCGAACGGAATCGCCACGACCAGCGCAATGCCCGTTGTCCAGAGCGTCGCCGTCAGCAATGGCAAAATGCCGTACCGCGGGTTCGAAAACACCGGCGTCCATTGGGTATCGGTCAGGAAAGTGTAAACAGGGACTTTCTCGAAAAAGGGCAAAGATTCAGAAATCAGGATGTAAACAATGGATGCCGTCACAAAGACCGAAAGGGCCGCGGACAGAAACAGTACCGTGCGCATGATCCGATCGATCAAACGGCGCCGCTTCAGGAAACTCGTTTCCATCAGTTCGGCGGGAGTCGGAATTCGGGTTGTTTCGGACATGTCTCTTCCGCAGGCGGTTGGATTGTATGGGCTAATGAAAAAAGGGCGGGCAGCCCGGAAGCCGCCCACCCATATTCAAGACACAGTTAGTTCAGCAGGTCTTCGATGCTGACACCGATCTTGGAGGTGCCGCCGAAGAACGTGCCGGTCTTGCGGTTATCGACCTTCTTCGCAGCGAGGTCGAAGGCCTTTGCGGGAAGCGGCACGTAGCCAACCTCAGCCACGAGCGGCCGGGTGTTCTCGGCCTTGAGCATGAAGTCGACAAACTGCTTAACGTGCTCTTTCTCGAGCGCGCTGTTCTTGACGTAGAGGAAAAGCGGACGGGTCAGCGGCTGGTAGGAGCCGTCGGCAGCCGTTTCCGGAGTCGGCTTCACGCATTCGCCGCCTTCCGGCTTGACACCAATCCCCTTCACCTTGTTCTTGTTCTCCTCAAGGTAAGCGAGGCCGAGGAAGCCCAGAGCATTCTCGTCAGTGGAAACGCCCTGGATCGTCACGTTATCGTCTTCCGTCGCGGTGTAATCGCCGCGCGAGGAATGCTCCTTACCAACGATCGCCTTGGTGTAATAGTCGTAAGTGCCCGAGTCGACGCCCGCGCCGAACAGACGCAGCGGACGATCCGGGAAGCTGTCACGCACCTGATTCCAGTTATCGATCTTGCCCTGGGCTTCCGGCTCCCAGATCTTCCCCAATTCCGCGACGGTCATGCACTGCACCCAGTCATTGTCCGGGTGAACGATGTTGGCAAGACCGTCCATCGCGATGGGAAGCTCAATGTACTCGATGCCGTTATTTTCGCACTTTTCCATCTCGCCAGAGCGGATCGGGCGGGACGCGCCACTGAAATCCGTGTCGCCGCGGCAGAACTTCTTGAAGCCGCCGCCGGTGCCGGACAGACCAACGGTCGCGCGAACGCCGGTCTCTTTCTGAAATTCCTCAGCCAGGGCTTCCGAGACCGGGAACACCGTGCTCGATCCATCAATCTTGACAACCTGCGCGGTCGCCGCACTCACACCGCTCACCGCGAAGCCGGCGGCGAGGGAAAGCATCAAAATGCTTCGTTTCATTAGTCATCCTCTCGTTGAACTCACATTGCCGCATACGCGACCTAGGTTTCGTACCACCCGCGCATGACAGCCAAGCTAAGGTTTTATGACACCCCGATGACAACTCCGGACTGCCAAACATACCTCGCCTTTTTGCTTTGGTCATCAGTGTCAGGGATGCGATTGACTTCCGTTATCCACAGAAAATCCCGTCGCAATCACTGGGTCACGCCGACCCGATACGATCGGCATCGAAGACACGCGCGCTCCGGCCATCTGTCAGCATTGAACACGCGCCGACGTCGTTCCGCCGCAGCCCGGCCTCGACATTCTCGACCATATAGACTGCCGTTAATCGTTTTATGACAGTCTATATTATTGATTCTGAATGGTTTTGAGAGAGTTGCGGCGTGACGCCGTTAGCCCGCTCGTGCTGGCTGGCGGGTAGGTCGCGTTTCTCGGCGCCGGCCTGCCGGTGCTCGGGCAGCATAACGGTAAAACGCGAGCCTTCGCCGGGCGTCGAGGCGATGCGCAACTGGCCCGTGTGCCGGTTCAGCACATGCTTGACGATGGACAGTCCCAGGCCAGTGCCGCCGCGGCTCCGGCTGTCGGTGATGTTGACCCGGTAAAACCGCTCGGTGAGCCGGGGCAGATGTTCCTCGTCGATTCCGAGGCCGTTATCGATGACGGCGATACTGAGCATGGGGTCTTTCCCATCCTCCCGGCTGGCCACGATGCGGACCAAGCCATCCTCGCGGCCGTATTTGATGGCGTTGTTCACCAGGTTCTCGAAAACCCGGATCAGCCCTTCGCGCTCGCCCAGCACATACCCGCCGCCCTCCAGCGGTTGCAGCTCGATGCTGATGTTGCGCTCGCCGGCAATCCGCGTGAGCGAGCCGCGCACGTAATCGAGGATCTCGTTGATCTCGACCGGATCGGTCGGGCGCAAATGCGCCTTCATCTCGACGCGGCTGAGTGAGAGCAGATCCTCGATCACCCGCTTCATCCGCTCCGCCTCGCGCGCCATCACCGAAAGGAATTCATCGCGCGCCTTCTCGTCGTTACGTGCCGGGCCGCGCAATGTGTCGATGAAGCCGAGCACGGAGGCGAGCGGCGTCTTCAATTCATGGCTGGCATTGGCGACGAAGTCCGCGCGCATCTGGCCGATGCGCTCCTGTTCCGTGAGGTCGCGGAGGAAGATGAAGATGGCGGCATCATTCGGCCCTGCGCGCGGCGGGCCGATCCAGTTGACGGTGGCGGACAGCCAGCGTTCCACCGGCACGACCTCGCTCAAGGAGACCTCTTGGTGCCGGTGCTGGCTGCTGGCGTTGTCGATGGCCTCCAGAAGCTGGGGCTGGCGTACCGCGGCAGAGACGGGGATTCCGGTTTTCAGGGCCGGATAAGAGCTCGCGGCCTGGGTGTTGAACCTCAGCACCGTTCCCTGACGGGAGAGAATGAGGGCCGGTTCGGGCAGGCCTTCAATGAGCCTTTCCAAGGCTTTCGCGCCATCGGCGGGCCGGTCACCCTGGCGGTCCCGCAGCGGTTGGCGTTTGAATACGCCCTCGCGGGGCAATGCGCCGGCAGCGATTGCAACCACGGCGATACCGGCGATTCCGGTCAGCATGCTCAGGTCGGAGATAACCACAAAGCCGGCTGTCACCAGGCCGACCACGGTGACAAGCCAGCGCCGCAAGTAGAGCCGTCGCCGCCACCGAACCAGCCATCGCCGGCTCACGCTCGTTTTGGACGGGTCTGCACCATTGGGTGCTCCGGCGTTCACTGGTGCCTCCCGGTCGTTCCTGCCACGCGGGTTCATCCTTTTGAAGGGCGAAAATTCAACGCGGTCCGGTCAACGAACCCCGCTTCAGTGCCTGAGTCGTATCATGGAACTACGACAGTTTCGCCAAAGCGCCGCGAGGGCCCTCGCTGCCATATCTGCTCGGAACGCGTTGGCGGGGTTACCGATCAAGAAGCGCCGACAACGCGCCTGACTCCCTGCGTTTCGAGGCAACCTGACGCGCCAGCCGGCGTTGGTGTTGGCTCAACCGCGTTGGGCCGATCACGGAGCCGAGCCCGCCTTTAGCGATCGCGGCTCAACCCCTTTTCCGACAGTTCGCTAAGGTATTGCTGCCAGATTTCGTCGCGCTCCTGACCAAGCCTGCGCAGGTAGCTCCACGAGAAGATGCCGGTGTCGTGCCCATCGCTGAAGATGAGCTTCACCGCGTAATTGCCGACCGGCTCGATCCGGCTGATCGTGACGTCGCGTTTGCCGCCGAGCGTTACGCGTTCGGACGGGCTATGGCCCTGGACCTCGGCGCTCGGACTCGTCACTCGGAGCATCTCGGCCGTCAGCTTGTAGCTTTCATCGGGGAAGGTCACCGTGAGCTGATCTTTCTCGGCGTTCAGCCGGATTTCCTCGGGGTGAGCTGCCGCGTTCTGATCCTGATATGTCATGGTTCGATCCCTTCATGTTGGCCCATCATGTGCGGTGTTCCCGGACATATGTTGCCGGGGCGTCACGGCACAACCGAAAATAGGCGTTTTGGAGCTTGAGATATTCACAGTTGCTGCGTCTCGCATTGTGCGGCGTAGGCATTCTTGTTAACGCCAGAATGGTATCCATCGCTCGTGTTCAGGTTCAAGCGTACGAGCAACCGTTGAGTATCCGTGCAACCGTTCAGAGTGGTGTGTCATGCCGCCCATTCGTTTGTCCGCGTCCGAAGCGTCGTCTCTGCGCAAGATCTCGGCCCGTCCGTGCCTCAAGACCGAGTTGCCGGACGACCATTCCGCGAAGCTCCTCAACTATGGTCTTGCCTGCCGCGAGGCCATGACAATGCGCATCACCCCGCGCGGTCAGGTTGAGCTGCTCGCCAGCAATTTCCATTTCGCTTTCCCGAATCCGCGCACCATACGGCAAAAATTCCTGCCCATGCGATTGAGGCGGTTGCGTCGCTACGCCGGCTAACGGGTTCGATGTCGCCGTTGACGACCGTGTGCCGGGTGCAAGATCGCTCGCCCATCCTCGGGAGGCGCCAACGCGCGCGTTGCCTCAGTGCGGGCGGTGTTCGTCCTGTTCGCTCGCAAGGGGCTGCGTCGGAGGAGGTGCGGCCGGCGTTGCGACGGCAGCCGACATCTCCACCGCCCGGCGCGCCGCGAAATGCCTTCCCGCCAACGGGATCGACACCAGATATGCGAGTGATCCCGCGAGCAGGCTGAGATAGGGATACGTCGCAAGAATGGCCGCGAACGCTGCCGCGCCGGCAAACAGCGGCAGCACGTATTTCCGGTCGATATTGCGGCCCAGGGACTTGCCGGAAAAGGTTGGCTGCCAACTGACCAGAAGCCCCGCCATCAGGCAGGTATGCACGAATGTGAAGCCGGTCAGCACCGCGCCCTCGGGCGCGCCAACCCCTGCGGTGTAGAACGGCAGGAGCACCACGATCGCCCCCGCGGGCGCGGGAACACCCGTGGAATAGGCGGCGCGCCATCGTGGCTGTACCTCGTCCAGCTCCGTATTGAATCGCGCCAGCCGCAATGCCGTGCACAGCGCGAAGATCAGCGCCGCCAGCCAGCCCAGGCTCGGGACAGCCGCGAACGCCCAGACATAGAGGATGACGGCAGGCGCGACACCGAAATTGACGAAATCAGCCAGGCTGTCGAGTTCGGCGCCGAAGCGGGAGGTGGCCTTGAGCATCCGTGCCAGCCGTCCGTCCAGTGCATCGAGTACGGCCGCCAGCAGGATTGCGCCGATGGCAAGCTCGTAGCGCGCGTCGATCGCCATGCGTATGGCGGTCAGCCCCGCGCACAGGGCGAGAAGCGTAACGAGGTTGGGGATGAGCGCGCGCACCGGCACACGTGCCCCACGCGTGAGAAAAGCCGGTTTCCGGCTGTCATTCCCGGCTCGTCCGTTGCGTTTGCCCGTGCCGTCGCTCAATTCAACCGCACCTCGTAGCCCTCAGGCGTACCCGAGAGATCCATCAGAACCGTCTCGCCGCCGACCATGCGCTGCATCTCGCCGACCATCATCTTGCGCTCGCCCGGCGCATACACGTCAACCCGGCTGCCGAAGCGGATGATCCCGATGCGCTGGCCCATGCTCACGGTGTCGCCTTCCTTCACGAATGGCACGATCCGCCGCGCGACATACCCGGCGATCAGCACAACCCCGAGGCGCTCGCCGTCCGGCTTTTCGATGACCATGGCCTGGCGCTCGTTCTGCTCGGAGGCTTCTTCGGACTCGGCGTTCATGAAAACGCCCGGCTCGTGGCGCGAGGAGATGACCCGTCCATCGGCCGGCGCGCGCACAACATGAACGTTGAACAGCGACAGGAAGGTCGAGAATACCGTCATGGGTGCTTCGCCCAACGCGGTCATTTCGCTCGGCGGCGGGCGGCAGCGGATGGCGATGAGCTTGCCGTCCGCGGGCGCGACCAAAAGGTTGTCGGCCACCGGCGTCGCGCGCGGCGGATCGCGGAAGAAATAGGCCATCGCAAGCGTGGCTATCAGTCCGATCCAGCCCAGCGGCGACCAGATGAGAAACAGAAGCAGCGTGGCAACCGCGCCAATGATGACGAACTTGTAGCCTTCGGAGTGAATGGGATCCAGCGCGGAGACGGTCGAGTCCCACATCGATTTGCGCTGCGTATCGGAGGTGGTCATGGGTCTTGCCTTTCCCGTGCAGGACGCCGCGCGGTGCTATTCCGCAGGCTCGGTGTACAGCGACGGGACAACCACATCACCGTCTTCGCCAACGTCTGCCAGCCGCTCGCGGGCGGCCTCGGCCTCGCGCTGGCGGCGCCACATGCTCGCATAGAGACCATCGCGCGCCAGCAGGTCTCCATGGCGTCCCTGCTCCACGATCTGCCCTTGATCAAGCACGATGATATTGTCGGCGTGAACGATCGTCGACAACCGGTGCGCGATCACCAGCGTCGTGCGGTTTTCGGCCACGCGCTCGAAGGCGTCCTGGATTTCTTTCTCGGTATGGCTGTCGAGAGCGGAGGTCGCCTCGTCCAGCATCAGGATTGGCGGGCTTTTAAGGATCGTTCGGGCGATCGCCACGCGCTGCTTCTCGCCGCCCGAAAGCTTCAGCCCGCGCTCGCCGACCATGGAGTTGTAGCCTTCCGGCAGGTCGCGGATGAACCCGTCGATCTGCGCCATGCGCGCGGCTTCGCGGACCGCTTCGTCGCTGGCGTCCGGCCGCCCATAGCGGATGTTGTATTCGATCGTATCGTTGAACAGCACCGTGTCCTGCGGAACGATACCGATCACCGCGCGCAGGCTGTCCTGAGTCACGCTCTGGATGTCCTGCCCGTCGATGAGGATGCGGCCGCCCATGACGTCATAGAAGCGGAACAGCAACCGCGAGATCGTCGATTTGCCCGCACCCGTTGGCCCGACGATGGCGACCATTTGCCCGGCTGGCACCTCGAAATCCACGCCGCGCAGCGTGGGGCGCTTGCCATCATAGGAGAATTCGACGTTCTCGAAGCGGATGTTGCCCTCGGGTACGCGCAGCGGCGGCGCGCCGGGCCGGTCCGTGATCTCAGGGTTCTTCTCCAACAGCGCGAACATCGTCTCGATGTCCACCAGCCCCTGTTTGATCTCGCGGTAGACCATGCCCATGAAGTTCAGCGGGATATAAAGCTGGATCAGCAGCGAGTTGATGAGCACGAAGTCGCCGACCGTCTGCGTGCCCGCCGCGACGCCGTTGGCCGACATCAGCATACACACGGTCAGGCCGATGCTGAAGATCAGCGCCTGTCCAGCATTCAACAGACCGAGCGTGTAATACGTCCGGATGGCCGCGTCCTCGTAGTTCGCCATCGAAGAATCGAAGCGCCGCGCCTCCCAGCCCTCGTTGCCGAAATACTTGACCGTTTCATAGTTGAGCAGGCTGTCGATCGCCTTGGTGCTGGCGTCATTATCCGAGGCGTTCAACTCGCGCCGGATCGCCATGCGCCATTCGCTGGCCTTGAACGTGAAAAGCAGGTAGACACCGATGGTCAACATGATGACGCCGGCATATTCCGGGCCGAAATAAAACGTGAGCATTCCGCAAACGAGGGCAAGTTCGAGAATGGTCGGCATGGTGTTGAGCACGCCCATGCGGATGATCAGTTCAACCGCCGACTTGCCACGCTCGATGACCCGGCTCAGGCCGCCCGTACGCCGCTCGAGATGGAAGCGCAGCGACATGCGATGGAGGTGCTCGAACACCTGGTTCGACAGGCGGCGCACGGCGTTCTGCCCCACGCGGGTGAAGAGCACGTCGCGAAGCTGAGTGAAGCCGATCATCAGCACGCGGCCCGCGCCGTAAGCCAGGATCAGCACGATCGGCAGGTAGGCGAGGGTGGAGGCGCTGACCGCGTCCTCGCCGCTGGCATTACCCGTGAGCCAGTCCACCGCAGCCTTGTAGGCCAGCGGGGTGGATACCGTGATGACCTTGGCCACGATGAGCGCGATAACCGCGAGAACCACGCGAAGGCGCAAATCGGGCCGGCCTTCCGGCCAGACATAGGGCGCGAGTCCACGCAGCACCGACCAATGGCTGCTGCGCTCGGCAAACACATCCTCGCCCGTCGGGGCTACGGAATTTTGGCCAAAACCTCTCAAAGTGAGATCCTAGTCGGTGCAGGCACGCTCGGCCGGCCCATGCGGGCGCGGCGATGACATGGACGCGGTTGCGTGCGGCGGGCGCCGCCGCCTGCTGTCATCTGTTGCCTGATACGATTTTGAACAATTCAAAACAGATATAGAGGACGCGTGCGGGCAACGCAAACCGCGCGCCAGGGCGAGCCATGCCTCACTCCGGCAACTCGAACTGTTGGCCGGGGTAGATCTGGTGCGGGCTGCGGATCTGATCACGGTTGTTGCGGAAGATCTTGGTGTAGCGAACCCCGCTCCCGTAGTGCTCCTCGGCAATGTGCCAGAGTGTGTCACCACGCCGCACAACAATGGCCTGCTTCGCAGCGGGCTCGTTGCCGGCATGGTCCGTGGGATCGGCGCCATCGCCGGAGCTGTCACGCTGTTGTACGCCGGCTGCCTCTCCGGAGCGGTCGCCCTGGCGCGATTGCCTTAGCGGATTGGCACCGTTCGCCGTGGATGACCGGGTTTCACCGCCTTCTGCAAGTGCCACCGAGACGCCCTTGCGGTTGAAGGTCACCTCCGCGCGGGACAGAACGTCACCGCGATCCATATCGACGTGGTCTGCCCGAAGGGCATGGCTGCCGGCATCCAGCACGTCGGTGATCGTGAACTGCCATGACCCGCTGTCGTCGGCCTTGGCGGACCCGATGAAGCGGTTATCAAGATAAAGCGCGATGCGCGCTTCCGGCGCCGCGCGGCCACTGAGGTGAAGCTTGCCTGTCTGCTGTTTGTCCGCATAGTCCACCGCGGAGAACGCCACTGGCCGCGGCTCATCACGCGCGCCCTGATCGGTCATGGCCGCATCGCCAGACTGCAGGACACGCGTGGGCTGATCATCTTCGCTCAAGGCCACGACGGCAGGTCCTCTATCCGGTGCCACGGAAACCGCCACGCGCTCTTCTCCGGAAATGGTGCGCGAGCTATCCGGCGCCATCGCCTTGAGGCTGAGCGAATGATCGCCGCTGGGCAGAGGGTCTTCCGGCATCAGGACCCATGCCCCGTCGAAACCGGCTTCGGCCTGCCCGATTGTGCCGGCTTGCGTCTCAACCTTGACCGACCAGTTGGGCGGAGCGGTTCCGGCGATCACGAGATTGCCGGCATCTTCGACCCGCACGATATCAAAGGCCGGAGCACGAAGGCCCGGCGCACCTTCGCTGTTGGCCTGACGCTCATCCTGGCCGGTTGGCTCAAGCCCGGGTGCTGGCCGCGCCGGCGCGTCATCGGATCTCGTCTCGACAAGGGGGGCCGTTGCGGGTGATGAGCCGTTCGTCTTGTTGCCGAACCATGTCCCGCCATACGCGAAAAACCAGGCGATGGCGCCGGCGGCAACCAACAGGCCCAAAACAAGCAGGCGTTTCAATCCGTTCATGGCGCATCTCTCAGTGGTCAGCACATCCTCTGCCACCAGGCGCAAACCCGGAAACTGACATCCGCGCACAGGTTAGCGCAATCCGTTCATGAAAGCACACGATTGTTGCGACGCTCCAGCGGGCCAGGGTGATCCCTTCGCCAAGCTCGCGCTTGCTGAAAGCTCTGCGGGCCTTTACATGCAGAGATTCCCGCGCAACGCGGTGAACAACGACAAAGCCCAAAGAGACAGGATGACAATCCAACCGATTGAGAGTGTTTGCGTGTTTTGCGGCTCCGGCAGCGGGAAAAACCCGCGTCACGGGGAAGCGGCGCGCAGGCTTGGCAAGGATCTTGGACAGGCCGGCATTCGGCTCATCTATGGCGGGGGCGGCAACGGGCTGATGGGGGAGGTTGCCCGCGCTGTCATGGAGAACGGAGGTTCGGTGACCGGGATCATCCCCGAAAGTCTCGTTGCGATCGAAAAGCCCTATGACGATCTCGACGAATTGGTCGTGACCAAGAACTTGCACGAGCGCAAAATGAAGATGTTCAAGCGCTCTGATGCATTCGTCGCGCTCCCCGGCGGCATCGGTACGCTGGAGGAACTCGTCGAACAGATGACCTGGGTCCAGCTCGCGCACCACGAGAAACCCGTTCTCATCGTCAACGTCGAAGACTACTGGCGCCCGCTGCTTCGTCTGATGGATCAGATGCGCGGGGAAGGCTTCATCCGGGCCGGGCTGGAGCCGACCTTCCACCTTCTCGGCGAGGCGGGCGAGGTCGTGCCATTCCTGCGCGCGCACGGCCGGGGCGAGGATGTCGGGACGGTTGACGGCTTGGCATGACGCGCTGCCGCCTGCTTGTGCGGGGCGGCGTGCTGCTTATGTCAGGGACATCGATGTCTCGCGCATGTGCTGATGAAGGCAGATGAAGTCCGTATTTTCCCTGCTCGAAGAGAAATCTCCGCCGAAGTTCAGGAACGTGCTGCATTCCTTCGTTCTGGTCGGCGGTATAGCCGCCCTGACCGCGCTTTGCGCGTACCTTCTGTTCGGAGGCGCCGGCGTGATCTGGACCTTCGTCTCCGTGGCGCTGATCCTCCTTCTCGGACCGCGTGTGGCGCCAGAGGCTATCATGCGCATGTACAACGCGCAGCGGGTCCCGCCGCAGAACGGCGGTAAGGTCATGCGGATCGTCAATGCGCTGGCGCGGCGCGCAGAGCTGGAAGCCCAGCCAAAGCTCTATGTGATCCCGAGCGACATGATGAACGCCTTTGCCACCGGGCGGCGCGATGACGCGTCGATCGGCGTCACGACCGGACTGTTGAACCGTCTGTCCAGCCGCGAGCTGGCCGGGGTTCTGGCGCACGAGATCAGCCATGTGCATAACGGCGATCTGTGGATCATGGGTGTCGCGGACATCCTCAGCCGGCTGACCCTGTTCATGAGTTACCTTGCGGTGTTCCTGGTCGCGGTCAACCTGCCGCTGGCGCTCACCGGGCAGGCGCACATCCCCTGGATACCCGTGATCCTGCTCTACTTCGCCCCGACGATTTCCGCGGTGTTGCAATTGGCATTGTCGCGGACGCGCGAATATGACGCCGATCTTGAGGGCGCCCGGCTTTCCGGCGATCCTGACGGGCTCGCTTCGGCCTTGATGAAGCTGGAGCG
>CAYFTI010000067.1:0-11964 GCA_964346065.1 uncultured Hyphomicrobiaceae bacterium | reverse complement strand
ACCCTAATTTTTGCGTGCGCGGATTTGGCGAGATTTTTTTTCGGCGGGTCAATCACTTGGCGCGCCACGCTGTCGATGAAGGTGAGCGAAGCATGAGCCGCGGGCCGAAGCCGAAGCCGCACGAGCTGGCGGAGCGCCAGGGCAATCCGGGCAAGCGCCCGCTGTCGAAAACGCCGGATGATGTGCCGGTCATCTCCGAAACCGCGCCGAAATTCGTGCGCGAGGACGAGATGGCGCTGGCGGTCTGGGAGCAGGCGCGCGGCCACTTGATCCGGCTGGGATTTCTGAAGCGCACCGACGAAATGGAGCTTGGACGCTTCTGTCTCTACTTCGCGATGTGGATGCGCCTGGCGCGCGATGTGCGCGAGCACGGCGCGAGCTATGTGACCGAAAGCCAGTGGGGCACCTATCGCCGGCGCAATCCGGACGTCGGGACATGGCTTCAGCTCGGCGACAAGATCAAGGAGCTTGGCGACCGTTTCGGACTGACGCCGGCGGCGCGCCAGAGCATTCAGATGAAAGCCGCGGCGATGGGGCGAATGTTGCCCGATGATCCGGCGGATGACCGGCCAGCCGCAGGTGGCGAAGATGGCGGCGCTGATCAACCGGTTGGCTTGTGGGCGCCGCGTTTGCCAACGGAGCAGGTCAATTGAAACGGTGGGCGGCAGCGTGTTTTGCGGTATTGGCGATGATCGCGTGGTTTGACGAGGCGGCGGCCGATCGCGCGGTGGCGTCCTATCTCGACGGCCCGCATTACGACCCGCGCCCCGGCTATGTGTTCGACCGGCAGCGCGCCAAGCTGGCGGTGGACTTCTTCCCGCGCTATCTGCGCCTGACCAAGGGGCGCTGGGCCCGGCAGCCGTTCCACCTGCAACCGTGGCAGGCCGAGCGCCTCATTGTGCCGGTGTTTGGCTGGTTGCGCGAGGATGATGGCACGCGGCGTTACCGTCAGGTGATTTTGTGGGTGCCGCGCAAGAACGGCAAGACCGAGCTGGCCGGCGGCGTCGGTGTCATGCACATGATCGGCGACGGCGAGGATGGCGGCGAAGGCTACGCGATCGCCACCAAGTTCGCGCAGGCCAAGATCGTGTTCGACGTGGCGACGCAGATGCTGCGATTTTCGCCGCAGCTGATGGAAGCCGGCGGCGTCGAGTTGTTCAAGCAATCGATCTATGTTGGCAGGCATAACTTCGTGTTCAAGCCGCTGGCTGGGATCCCGACCGGCGAGCACGGCAAGGGCGCGCATTTCGTCATTGGCGACGAGGTGCATGAGTGGCCCGATGACCGGCTTTACCAGTTTCTGCGCCAGGGTATGGGCGCGCGCCAGCAGCCGATCGAATGGCTTATCTCCACGGCCGGACTGACCGGCGGCTATGGCGAGGAGCTTTGGCACACTTCGGATCAGTTGCTAAGCGGTACGTTAGATGACCCGGAAACGCTGGTGGTGCGCTTTGCCGCCGACGCCGAGGATGACCCTTTCGACTTGGCGACATGGCAGAAAGCTAACCCGAATTACGGGGTGAGCCTGTCGGAAAACTATGTACGCAACGAGATTGCGCGCGCCAAGCGTAACCCGCGCGCGCTGGCGGACCTGAAGCGCTATCACCTGAATATCTGGATCGGGCAGGTGAGCCGCTGGCTGCCGGCGGAGCGCTGGCGCGAATGCGGCGGCGACCCGGCGGCCACGACGCGCTGGAAGGATTTCGAGGCGCGGTTCGCGGGGCGCGCCTGTTATGGCGGGCTTGACCTGGCGGCGACGCAGGACTTCAACGCGCTGGCCTGGGTGTTCCCGCCTGTTGGCGAGGACCCGAAATGGTCGGTGCTGGTGCGGCTGTGGCTGCCCAAGGGGCGCGACGAGCGCGCGCTTTACGACCGGGTGCGCCAGGAGCGCGCGCCCTACGATATCTGGGCGGATGCCGGCGCGATTACGCTGACCGAAGGCGATGCAGCGGATTACGGAGTGATCAAAGCGCAGGTCTTGGAGGACTGGGAGCGGTTCAACGTGCAGAGCCTTGGCGTGGACCCGTGGGCGGCGCAAGACCTGATCAACGCTCTTTACAACGACCACGAAGTCCCTGTCGCCAAGGTGCGCCCAGGCGTGATGCTGTCCTCGCCGGCGAAGATGCTGGAGCGGCTGGTGCTGCGCGCCGAGTTGGATCATGGCGGGCACCCGGTGCTCGCGTGGATGGCGGATAACGTGGTGGTTCATCAGACGGCGGAGGGCAACATCAAGCCTGACAAGAAGAACAGCAAACAGAAAATCGACGGCATCGTGGCGACGATTATCGCGCTGGCGGCTTATCAGTTTGAGGAGCCGGAGGAGCCGGAAATGGCGTCTCTGGACATGATGCGGGCGTTGGCGGGATGAGCATTGTCGACCGCCTCCGCGATGGCTGGGCTGGCGTGACAGGCCAGGCGCAGGCGTCCGCGCCCGGCGCGCGCTCGGCGGATGACGACTTCTGGTGGACGCCGCTGCACGGTGTGAGCGCCGGCGGCGATATCATGGTCACGCCGGAGACGGTCGAGCAGCTGCCGACTGTGCGTGCGTGTCTGGAGCTGTTGTCCGGCGTGGCGGCGACGCTGCCGCTGGTGATTTACCGGCGCGAGTCCGATGGGCGCAAGGAGCGGTTTGACCGGCATCCGCTGTTTGACCTGCTGAACCGGCAGCCGAACCCGCTGCAGTCGGCTTACGAACTGCGCGCGCAGATGATGTGGGATTTGGCGAAGCACCGCAACGCCTTCGCTGAAATCCGGCCGGGGCCGCGTGGCCCGGTCGACCAGCTTTGGCGTGTCGATCCGCTGCTGGTGGAGATGGTCAAATTCGGCGGCGAGCGCGAGCATCAATACGAGATCAGCGATCCCGATAGCGGGCGCAAGCGGCGCGTGCTGGCGGAGGACATGCTGCATATCCGCAAGACGCCGCTGACCAGCGACAACCTGATGGGCAAGTCGATCATCCGCGGCGCGTGGACGACATTTGCGCGCGCGCTGGCGCTGGAGGATTACAGTCGCCGGTTCTTTGAGAACGACGCGACACCTTCCGGCGTGATCAAGACCGGCAAGATGAACTCGCCGGAAGAGGCGCGCCAGTACCGCGCAATGTGGATGGAGCAGTTCACCGGTGCAAAGCGCCACCAGGTTGCCGTGCTGCCGAATGCCGATGAGTTTATACCGATCACGGTACCCAACGACAAGGCGCAGTTTATTGAGACGAAGAAGGAGATGCAGCGCGAGATTTTGCGCTTGTGGGGCATCCAGCCGCACAAGGTCGGCATTCTCGATGATGCGACTTTCTCCAACGTCGAGCAGCAGGGGCTGGAATTCGTCGCCGACACGCTGATGGAGTGGCTGGTCGCCTGGGAGGCCGCGATCACGCGTGACCTAATCCTCGCGCCGCAGCGCTTCTTCATCGAGCACGATGTTTCGCGGCTGCTGCGCGCCGACCAGAAGACGCGCTTCGAGACCTACATGATCGGCCGGCAGGGCGGCTGGCTGTCGATCAACGAGATCCGGCGCATGGAGAATCTGAACCCGATCGACGGCGGCGACGAGCATCTGGAGCCGCTCAACATGAAGCCGGTGGGAACCGATGCGCCGGCGGCGATCGCGGATCGTGTGGTGCCGCAGATCGCCGGACTGCTGGAAGATCGCACAGCGCGCGAGGGATCAACGGAGGCGACATGAAATACGTTCGGGTGCTGACAGCGGTGTGCAGCTCGGTGTGGGCGATCGAGCCTGAAAAAGGGCGGCAGATCGCGCAGTTTCTCGCCTTCGCCGCGGCGGGCGGGGTGCGATCGGATGAGGAGCTTCAGGAGATCGTCGGTCAGACCGGCCGCGAAGCGCCTGAACGGGCTAGCGCGCCGTCATCGATTGCGGTGATTCCGCTTTCAGGCATGATTGTGCCGCATGAAGCCAATGCGGCCTCGTTGAGCGAGCAGCGGACTTCTGCTGCGGGGTTTGCCCGAGCTGTCCGTGAAGCCGTGGAAAGCCGGGACGTTGCGGCTGTGGTGATGAATATCGACAGCCCTGGTGGCAATGTCCAGGGCGTGCCGGAAGCCTTCGCAGACATTTACGCATTGCGCGGGGAAAAGCCGATCGTGGCCGTTGCCAACCATTTTGCCGCCAGCGCGGCCTATCACATCGCCTCGGCGGCCGATGAGATCTTGGCGAGCCCATCTGCTGAAGTCGGTTCAATTGGCGTTTACACCATCCACGAGGATATCAGCAAGGCTCTGGAGGCCGAAGGTGTTGCGCCAACGATCATCCAGGCCGGCCGGCGCAAGACTGAGGGCAATCCGCTCGGGCCGCTTGACGCAGAAGCGCGCGAGTTCATTCAGGGGCGCGTCAACGAGTTCTACGACATGTTCACTCGCGACGTGGCGCAGGGCCGCGATGTGCCGGTCAGCGACGCGCGCGGCGAGCGCTTTGGCGAAGGGCGTCTGCTCGGCGCTAAAGCGGCGAAGGATGCCGGTGTAATCGACGGGATCGAGACGTTGGCGCAGACGATCAACCGCCTGCAAGCGCAAGCGGGCTCAGGCTCCCGACCTTCGGCGCGCGCACGCCGGCAGCGTTTCGCGATCGCGTAAGTTTCACGCATTGGAATTCGTGCCGCTCCGCCATGCCCGGGTGGCGGAGAAAGAAGGCCTTTGTCTCACACCCGGCAGAAAGGAACTACAGCATGCTCAAGAAGCTGCGACAGGATCGGCACGACCTCAAGACCGAGGGTAATGCCATTTTCGATGCCGCGGACAAGGAAGGCCGCGAGCTGAGCGAGGCCGAAGAAAAGCGCGTCGATGAGATTGAGGTATCGATTACGGACCTGGACGAGAAAATTGCCACGGCCGAGCGCCGGGCGGAGCAGCGCCGGTCGATGCAGCCGGACGCCGGCGGGCATGGCGCCCAGCACGGTGGCCAAGCGGCCGATTTCGGCGATGTGCGCCGTGTCAGCGTCGGCGAGGATCGCAGCCAGCAGGACCCGCGCGGCGGCTGGGCGAGCATGGCGGAAATGGCCTCGGCAGTTATGGCGGCCTGTCAGCCTGGCGCAGCGCGTCATGTCGATCAGCGCCTGATGGCGCAGCCAAGCGACCCGCATGTCGAGCGTGGCGCGGATGAGGGTTATCTGGTTCCCACCGAGTTTCGCAACGAAATCTGGCGGCTGATGTTCGAAGACGGCTCACTGCTGAGCCGGTTCAACTTCACGCCGACGAATCGCTCTTCGGTGAAAAAGCCGCGCAACACCGACACGCCGTGGAGTGGTACGGGCGTGACCGCCTACTGGGGCGCAGAAGCCAGCCAGCTTACCGAGAGCAGCGTCAACATCAAGGCAAACACCGTCGATCTGCACAAGCTGCACGCCTTCGTGACGGCGAGCGACGAGCTGCTCAGCGATGCGCCGATGCTCAACAGCCTGCTGGGCGAGAAGGCGGCCGAGGCGATCCAGTGGAAGATGGTCGATGCGGTCGTCAACGGTGACGGCGTCGGCAAGCCGCTGGGCTGGATGAATTCCGGCGCGCTGGTATCAGCGGCGGAATTGTCTCCGGGCGGGAGCGTGCAGGGCGCGGACACGATCATCGCCGAGAACGTGGCCGACATGTACGCGCGCATGCTGCCCTCCTCCATCGGGCGGGCGTTTTGGCTGATCAACCCGGACGCGCTGTCGCAGCTGCTGACCATGACGCTGGGCGACAACACGGTCTACACACTGCCGAACGAGGGCTTTCGTGGCGCGCCGGGCGGGTTCCTGCTTGGCCGGCCGGTAGTGTTCCACGAGACCGCACAGACGGTCGGCGACAAGGGCGACATTCAGTTTATCGACCCTGAGGGCTATTTCGGCATTCGCAAGGCCGGCAGCCAGATGGGCATGAAATTCGCCACGTCGATCCACCTGTTCTTCAACTATGACGTGCAGGCGTTCCGCTGGACGGTGCGCATCGGCGGCGAGCCGTATCTCGATGCAGCGATTACCCCGCCAAATTCGACCGTGACGAAGTCGCATTTCGTGGCGCTCGCCGCGCGCGACGGCAGCTAAGGCCAGCGCCCCTGACCGGCTGGGCAAGCCCGGCCGGTCGCCCCTGACAGAACGCAAAAGCGGAGAAATACGATGCTGAACCTTCTTCCCTCGCAGCGCTCGGCGATTGTCGGCGCGATCGACCCCGACGCCTATTCGACCGGCGATGAGTCGACCGGCTGGATCGCGGCCAAGGACTTCCATAACTTCATGGCGGTTGTGATGGCCGGCACGCTCGGCTCCAGCGCAACCATCGACGCCAAGCTGGAGCAGGCCAAGGACGACTCCGGCACCGATGCCGAGGACATCACTGGCAAGGCGATCACGCAGCTGACCCAGGCCGGCACGGACGGGTCCGACAAGCAGGCGATCATCAATCTGGCGCAAGGCGAGATTTCGGACGGTTTTACGCACTTCCGGCTGACAATCACAGTCGGCACGGCGACCAGCGATGCCGCTGGGCTGGTGTTCGGCTGCGACGAACGGTACGGCCCGGCGGACGAGAACGACGCCGCCAGCGTCGCGGAAATCGTCGCGTAGCAGCCGCACGCAAGAGACCAACCAAGCTGAAGGATAGCGGTGATGGCGAAAATCCGTTTCACCAGCGAGTTCACGCTGGCCAATGACCTGCGCCCGCGCGTCTATAAGCGCGGGCAGGAGATTGACACCAATGAAAGCACGGCGCGGCGCTATATCCGTCGCGGCGTGGCTGTGCGCATTGATGATCCGCCGGTGCATGAAGCCGGCCTCTTTGCCTCGGACGGCGACGATGTGTCCGCGTCGGGCCATGCTGACGCCGCCGCCGGCGACGACGACGACAAGCCGAAACCGACGAAGAAGAAGCGCCAGCGGATCGAATAGGCAATGTGGCTCAAGCGCACCTCCGCCCCCGGCAGCACGGCCGTGTCGCTCGACGAGGCCAAGCGCCAGCTTCGGGTACTGACCTCGGACGAAGACATGGCCATCGGGGAATATCTCGACGCGGCGATTGCGTTTTGCGACGGGCGCGAGGGTGTTCTGGGCCGCGCGCTGATCACGCAGAGCTGGGAGTGGCGCATCCATGATTTCCCGGCCGGCGGCGTGATCCGTCTGCCGTTGCCGCCCCTGCAAAGCGTCGAGAGTATCAAGTATCTCGACACGGGCGGGGTGGAGCAGACGCTTTCGACGGATATCTACAATGTCGAAAGCAGCACCCGCGACGGCGTGGTCTGGCGCGCCTATTCCAAGACCTGGCCGAGCGTGCGGAATGTGCCTTATGCGGTGCGCATCGCGTTCACGGCCGGCTACGGCGATGACGAGGTGGATGTGCCCGGCCCCATCAAGCAGGCGATCAAGCTGGTGCTGACGCATCTCTATGAAAGCCGCGGGGCGGTTGATCCGAGCGTGATGGCGACGGCTGTGCGCACGGTGGCCGGGCCTTACAAGATTGAGCAGGCGTGATGGTGGATGATCCCGGCGCGCTCGACCAGCTGATCACGATCGAGGAGGCGCAGACCACGCCGGACGGTTCGGGCGGACAGAATGTAAGCTGGACGACGCTGGCGCAGGCGTGGGCGATGGTCAAGCCGGTGCGCCTGAGCGAAAGCGAGCGCCAGGGCGCGGTGCGCGCGGGCCGCGGCTACCTGTTCACGATCCGCCGGCGCACCGACCTGGACGAAGCTATGCGCATCGTGTGGAACGGCGAGAGCTTCAATATTCAAGAGGTCCGGCTGCCCGGCGCGCGCTCGCTGTACATGGAGATTTTCGCCCAGAGCGGGGTCACGCAATGAGCAAGGTCAAGGGCGCGGGCAAGCTGCGGCGCAAGCTCAAGCGCTTCCCCGACGAGATGACCGAGGGCATCAAGGTCGAGCTGGAAAGCGGCATCCGGCTCATTCAGCGCGAGGCGGTGCGCCGCGTGCCAAGCGACACTGGTGATCTCAAGAAGCTGCTGTCGTCGGGCAAGGCGGTCGGCAAGAAGGACAAGGGGCTGTCCTGGCAGTTCGGCCTGCGCACCGGCAAGCTGCGCGATGAAGGGTTTTACGCGCTGTTCGTGGAATTCGGGACCAAGGGGTTTTCCGGCACCGACAAGCGCGGGCGCCAGCTCAACATCCCGGCACAGCCGGAGCGCCCGTTCATGCGCCCGGCCTTCACGAAATACCGCAAGGCGCTCCGCCGCCGGATCAACAAGCGCGTCAATGAGGCGGTGGACAAGGTGGCGAGGAGCGGATGAGCGAGCGCGCGGTGCACGACGCGATCTGGGCGCGGCTCGATGATCAGCTTTCGGTGGATGTGTACGACCACGTGCCCGACCAGTCCGCGTTTCCGTTCGTGTCGATCGGCCAGCACGATGTGGATGAGCTCGACAGCGACCTCGTGCGCGCGGGCACGCACCGCATCACGCTGACGATCTGGAGCGCGCATCGCGGCCAGCAGCAGGTGCTCGACCTGATGGGCCAGATTGACGCGGCACTGCACCACTACGAGACGGCGCTGTCGAGCGGGGCGCTGGTGCTGATGCGCATCGATGACCGACGCTCGACGCTCGACGCGGACGGCAAGACATACATGGGATCGGTGACCATCGAGGTCATCGCGCAGCGATAGGAGAACGACATGGCCGACCAGGCAGCCAAGGACATGCTGGTCAAGATCGACCAAGGCGGCGGGTCTTTTGAGACGGTGGCGGGTTTGCAAACGCGCTCGCTCGCGTTCAACCGGGAAACGGTCGATGTGACTGACCAGGACTCCACCGGGCGCTGGCGCGAGCTGCTGTCCGGGGCCGGGGTGCGCTCTGCGACGATCTCGGGCGATGGCATCTTCGCCGATGGCACCAGCGATGAGGATCTGCGCTCGACATTCTTTGCCGGCTCAATCGTGGATTTCCAGTTCATCATACCGGACTTCGGCACCATCGAGGGAGCGTTTGAGATAACCTCGCTGGAATATTCCGGCGCACACAACGAGGCCGTCCAATTTTCGCTCACGGTCGAATCGGCTGGCGAGCTGAGCTTTACCGCGGCTTGATGAAGCTGGCGTCGCGAAGGCGCATCAACGCAAACGAGGGACTTACCCATGGCGGCCTTGACTATCAACGAAATCGACAGCGCGGGGGTCGACTATTCGGACGCGCTGGAAACCGCCGCGGCGGCGGGCGACACCATCAAGGAAGACGGGCTGCAGCGCACGTTCCTGGCGGTGGAGAACGGCTCCGGCTCATCTGTCGACGTCACGATCACCGCGCAGGACACCACGGCCAAAGCGCCGGGCGTTGGCGAGGTCACGGTGTCCGATATGGTGGTCAGCGTGCCGGCCTCGGGCAACCGCTTCATCGGGCCGTTCCCGGCGGCGTTCATTGACGCCAGCGGCAATGTCGCGGTTGGCTACTCCGATGAAACGAGCGTCACGGTGGCGGCGCTGCGCCTGCCACGCGCTGATTAAGGGGTGCTGATGAGCGAGACAGATGTGGCCGGCGAAATGCTGAATGGGCGGGCCCCGCTCCAGCCGCCGAAGGCAAACCGCGCGCGCGGCGCGCTGATCATCGAGGTGGGTGGCGAGACCCGCGAGATCGCGCTGAGCATCGGCGCGCTGAGCTATATCCGCGAGGAAACCGGCATCGAGACGTTGCAGGGGCTGAGCGATTTTGCGTCCGACCCGCCGCTCGACAAGGTGCACGCGTTTGTGCGCGCGGTGCTGCACGGCAACGGGCTGGGCGTCGATGAAGACAAGCTGGCGCGCCTGCCGGTCATGGATGCGGTCGGGTTCATTCACGCGCTGATCGCCGCGGCGGGCGATGCGCGGGGCGATGCGGGAAACGGGATCGCGCTCAGCCTGTAGAGGGTGACGGGGTGAGCGCGGACCGGCTTGACGACATCCTGTGGGACGCGATGGCGCTGGGGCTGGGGCGGCTCCGGCTGGCGCCACGCGACTTCTGGGGGATGACCCTGCGGGAGTTCCGCGCCGCGCAAGACGGGCTTGCCGGTCGCACGAGCCGCTCGGGCCGGCGCGGCATGAGCCGGGAGCGGCTGGCGGAACTGATGGAGAAATATCCCGATGGCGGATAACAATCTCGAACGGCTGCTGATCCAGGTCGACGCCGAAACGGAAAAGATGCGCCGCCAGATGCGCCAGGGCGGCCAGGCGGCCGAGCAGTTCCAGAAGCGCACCGATCGCAGCCTCAAGAAAATCGACCGGCGCTTTGACGCGCTGGCGAAGTCGGCGGCCAAATTCAAAAGCCGGCTGGCGGGCAGCCTTGGCGCGCTTGCCGGCGGGGCGGGTTTTGCAGCGGTGGTGCGCGGGGCGCAGGGCGCGGCCGCCGAGTTCGACGCGCTGGCGAAGGCGGCGGACACGCGGGGCTTGAATACGGATTTCTACCAGACGCTGCAACTGGCCGCAGAAGAGGCCGGGGTCAAGCAAAGCATACTCAACTCGTCGCTGACCGCGTTTGTCAAGCGCGTCGGCGAGGCGCGCGCGGGCACCGGCGCGCTGATCACGACGATCAAGAAGGTCGACCCGGCGCTTCTGGAGAATATCCAGGCTGCGCGGACGCAAGAAGAGGCGCTGCGGCTGCTGGCCGACTCGATGGCCGGTATGGAAAGCGCGGCCGATCGCGCGGCGCTCGCATCGGCGGCGTTTTCGCGCGCGGGCGTCGATCTGGTGCGGGTGCTGGGCAACGGCTCGCGCGCGCTCGATGACACCGCAGCCAAGGCGCGCGAGCTGGGCATCGTGGTTGACGAGCGCATCCTGCGCAACATGGAGCAGGTCAACAACGACTTCGGCGTGGCGACGCGCGTGATCGACCTGCAGTTCAAACAGGCGCTGATCGCGGCCGCCCCGATTATCAAGGATTTCGCCCAATCGCTCGCCAGCATGGCGGAGTCGGCGCGTATCTTTTTTGAAAACATGCGCCCCATCGGCGAGCGTTCCACCTTCGTGCTGCAGGAGAATATCACTGAGACTGAGGCTGGGTTGCGCGAGGTCAACAGCGCGCTTGATGAGCTGCGCGCGAAGCGCGACCAGCTGCAGGCGAGCGAGGGCGGCCTGTTCTCGTTCCGCGACACGCAACTGCGCAACGTAAACCTTAGCATCGAGGAGATGACGCGCCGCCAGCAGGAGTTGCAATCTAGCCTGCGCGAGAACGCCAACGCCCTGACGATTGCCCGGCGCAGTGCCGAAGCGCTGTCCATGCGCACCCGTGAGACCGCGACAAACACGGGCCAGGCGGCCGACCAAGCCGAACGGTTCGGGCGCGGGCTGTCCACCTCGATTGTGCCGGCAAAGAACCTGCAAGATGAGGTCAAGCAGATGAGCACGCTGGGCCAGTCGGTCGCTGGCGGCGTGGACAGTCTGCTCGGCAAGGCGTTCAGCGATGGCCAGATCGCGGCCAAGGATTTTCAAAACACGCTGCAATCGATCCTGTCCGATATCACCCGCGCGATCGTGCGCACGCAGATTTTGCAGCCGCTGCTGGGTGGTGGCGGCGCGGGCGGCGGGCTGCTGGCGGGCATTTTTCATGGCGGTGGCACGGTCGGCTCGGGCGGCGTCTCGCGCAGCGTTTCGCCTCTGGCGTTTGCGAAAGCGCCGCGGCTTCATAACGGGTTGGGCGCGAACGAGTTCCCGGCGATCCTGGAGCGCGGCGAACGGGTTATTCCGCGTGGCCAGACGGGCGGAATGGCGGCGGCCCCGGTCAAGGTCGAGGTGATCAACAACACCGGCGGGCAGGTGCGCCAGGAAACCGCGCGCGGGCCCAATGGCGAAAGCGTGCGCCGGATCGTGATCGAAGAGGTGAACCGCGCAATCACGCGCGGCGATACCGACCAAAGTTTCCGCGGCCGGTTCGGCCAGGCCCCGCAGAAGGTTGTGAGGTAGGATGCCCGCATGGCCAGCCTCGCTGCCCGCTCCGGCCGTCAGCGGCATGTCGGGCGGTCCGCAATCGAACATCGCCAGCTTTCAGCCGGAGATCGGCCCGCCGATCCAGCGCA
>CAYFTI010000066.1:0-12123 GCA_964346065.1 uncultured Hyphomicrobiaceae bacterium | reverse complement strand
TGCGCCGGATGCACTATTCCAGCCGTTACAATAATGCGCCAATGCCGCATTCGATCTTTTTCTACCGGGGCTATGCAATTCACGGGACGCATCAGATCAGCCGGTTGGGCCAGCGTGCCTCCCACGGCTGCGTTCGGCTGCATCCTCGGGCAGCGCGCCGATTATTCTACCTCGTTCGCCGGCACGGTCCGGGACGAACCCGCATTGTCATCCGCCGCTAGGCCTCAGGCTCCGCCCGCGCGGCGCGGCGCTCGCGGCGGATCAGATCGGCCAGAAGAGCACGAAGGCGGGGCGGCGCGGCCTCGATATGGGGAAACGGACGGCACTGCGATACGGTCGCAATACCGATGCGCGCGGTGAACGCCCCGTTGACCATCCCCTCGCCCAGCCGGGCCGAAAGCCGTGCCGTGAGCCCATGCCCAACCACCTGCTGCACGAAATCATCCCCCATCGCCACGCCGCCGGTCACGGCGAGATGCGCGACGACCATCCGCGCCAGCCGGATCAGGCCGAGGAAGCCGGGCCGCCCGCCATAAAGCGTGGCCACGCGGCGCATCAGCCGCAGGTTCTCGTAGGCCGCAAAGGCGATATCCACCAGCGCGAAGGGGCTGACCGCCGTGATGACCGACACGCGCCGCGCCGAGGCGGCGATCATGGCGCTTGCGCGCTGATCAAGCGGCTGGAGAAGTTCACGCTCGGCCAGCACCATGAGGCCTCGGGGATCGATGACATCGCCGCGATGCTCGCGGAAGCGACGAAGCTGCCAGGCGATGTCCGGGCGATCATCCAGCACGCGCTCCAGGCCACCGACAACCCCGCGCACGGCCTTGGCCCGGCGGCGCTCGGGCTCGGCGGTGTCTTCTGCGGCAGCCAGCGCGCTTTCCGCCTCTGCGCGCAGCCGCGTCACGCGCCCGAGCCTTATCAGGCCGGCGATCTCTCCCAGAAGCAGCATCAGCCCCGAAACCGCAGCGACAAGCGCGAGCACAAGCGCCACCCAGCCAAGCCAGCCTCCAGCGGTAAACAGCGCCGCAACCGTTTCCACGGCCCAAGAGGTCAGCGCCAGCACGACCAGCCCGCCCAGCGCCGAGAGCAGCAGCGCACCCCAGCGTCCGCCGCGCGGCGGCGCAGGTTCACGAACTTGGGGGGCGGCCTCCGTCTCGGGTTCCGGCGGCGGCGGGCTCAGGCTGATCGCCGGATCATCGGCGTCGAAGACAGCGGGCTTGCGCGGCTGGCTCATTCGATGCGGTCTCCGATGAGGAAGTCGAGCGCGCGGTCGAGCCGGATGTGCGGCAGCGGCGCATGAGGTCCGAGCCGGCTCCGTTGAACCTGCGGCGGACGAAACCGGACGAAGGCGAAATCCCCGCCCGACGTGTCGGAGAGCGTGAAGTCCGGGGCGAGTGCCGCCGCTGGCTCGCCCGGGAGGTCCCCTGGAAAGATCGCCGCTTCGCGCTTGCCATCGAAAGTTTCGCCGCTGACACGCTCGCCCGCCGCAGGAAAGCCGATCACCGTCGGCAGGCGCTCACCATTGCTGCGGGCCTCGGCTTCACGCGTCGCGCGCACCGCCGCCAGCGCAACGGCGTCCACCTCGGAACCTTTGCGCTCAGCCCGCCCAGAAGCCGCGCGCACCATGTGGCGCAGGATCGCCTCGAGCCGGTCGTGGCTTTCGCTGTGAACGTGGTCGGCCTTTGTCGCGGCAAACAGGACACGGTCTATCCGCCGGCCCAGGACCAACTCCAGCCAGCTCTTCGCGCCGGGATTGAAGCATTCGAGAATGCGCGCCAGCGCCCGCTCCATCTCCGAGATCGCCTGCGGCCCGCTGGCCAGCGCCGACAGGACGTCGACAAGAACGATCTGCCGGTCGAGACGCGCAAAATGATCCCGGAAGAACGGCCGGACGACCGCCGACTTGTAGGACTCGAAACGCCGCTCCATCATCGCCCACAGGCTGCCGCGTCCGGGCTTCGGGTCCTCGCCGGTTGGAAGCGGACAGAACGTGACGGCGGGCGTGCCCGCGAACGCGCCGGGAAGCAGGAAACGCCCGGGCGTTGCCACCAGCCCGAGGGCGGCGTACCGGCTGGCCCTCAGATAATCGGTGAATAGCCGCGCCCCCTCCTGTGCAAGCCGTTCGTCCTGCGGCGCGGCCGGATCAAGTCGCGGCAGAAACGCGCGAAACGCAGCGGCCGCCTCCTCTCGATCGGGGCGCTCGGCCATCTCCAGGGCCATCCGCGACCATTCGGCATAGCTCATATCCAGAAGAGCGAGGTCGAGCAGCCATTCACCCGGATAGTCCACGATATCGACATGCAGCCGCGCCGGGCCCATCTGGCGCCGCCAGAATGCAACCGGCTCATATTCGATCGTCAGGCGAAGCTGGCTGATATGCCGCGTGCTTTCGGGCCAGTGCCTGTCGGGCCCGGTCATGGCCGCGAGATGATCCTCATAGGCGAAGCGTGGCACATCATCGTCAGGCTGCGGTTCCAGGAAGACCCGCTCGATGCGCCCCTGCGCCATCGCATCGAAGAAGGGCAGCCGCCCGCCATGGAGCAGGTTGTGTACCATGGAGGTAATGAAAACAGTCTTGCCCGCGCGCGAAAGGCCGGTCACGCCAAGGCGTATGGTCGGGCGCAAAAGATCGCCGGCCAGCGCGCCAGCATTGCGCAGCGTATCCGTGGTTTTCCCGGTGAAGTCGGTCAGGCTCATTCACGGCCATCCAGTCGCCGCGCCACAGGCAGCGATGAGTCATGCGTTGTCAATTCGTTAATATCTTTCGTGTCAAATTGAAACCTGCCGCGGTGGGTCAGGGGCCGCGGTTGCGCAGCGCCATGGCACCGGAGAACCGGGTTGGGGGCAAGAGCTATGTGGGCCTATCGCCTGTTGAGCACCGCAATGAGCCAGATCGGCAAGCCGATTTCCGGGCTCGACGACCTTGCGCGCTATTTGCAAAGCGATTCGCCGGCGCCGTCACCGGCCTGGCGCTCGGATGCCCCGCGGGCGGCAAGCACGAGCGAGCCGCGCCCCGTCTATGCGGGCACGCCCCTTGCCGAGGAAGATGATCACCTCGTCTTCGATGCCACGCCGCGCCTGACACGCCAAATGGATTTTGCCCCAGACCGGCTGGGCTACCTCGTCAATAGCGAGGGGCTCGTTCTCATGGGACGCGCCGACGATGGCGAAGCGGCGGGGCTGCGCCTGGCGCCGATCCGCCTCGACGAAGGCCCCGTCATGCCCGCACGGGCCACGACCGCAATACGCTACAAGGCGAATTTGCCGCGAACGCCGGCGGCCGATTCAGCCGACCGCGATGTTGACGATGCGCACGCTCTGGCGGCATCCGCGCTCGCCGGCGGCGACGTAAACATTTTTGATGCCCGCGGCCGCACCTCGATCCTCCGGCTTCGCTGGGCCAGTGCCGGCCCCGATCGCTGGCGGCTGCTGTTTCGCGTCATGGGCACTACGCTCGCCACATCAGTTGCTGCGCGCGACTGGCAGATTGCCGAACAGGATTTCGTGTTCGACGCGCGGGGCCGTCTCGTCGAAGGCGGGGCGATAACCCTGGAGCTCGGGCGGGCGCTGGAACCGATAACGCTCGACTTCGGGCGCTCAGGGCTCACGCAGTTCCCGGACAGCACGGCGCTGGTGAAGGTTGTGACGTGTTCTCAGAACGGCTGGCCACAGGCGGCGCTGCGCGAGGTGGCGGTGCGCGAGGATGGCCGGATCCTGGGGGCATTCGACAACAGCCGGGTCGAGCTACTGGGCGTTGCCGCCTTCGCCGACGCCGATCCCCGCCGGGACCTTCGCGAGGCCGCGTGAGCGGCACCATGTCCTTGCGGACCAGGTTGTCACGGCTGGCTGTCTGAGCCATTCGCAACGCTTGACACCTGCGCGCTTGACGGTCCATAGACTGCGACGATCTCAAGGCGTGGTTTCCGATAAGCGACGGCTGTCTGTGACGACTGGTCAGATGACAAACGTCGGGCGCCGGCGAGTGGGCATGACGCCGTCTCAAGGCGGCGCTGTGGTAGACGCAGGCAATCCCGGGCCTTCACCGGCCAGCCGAATGCCGGACGGTTTGCAGGCGAAGGGGTCGCGATACCAGTCACTTACAAAGAGGCATGCATGGGCGTGACGGAACTGCCGGAAGATTATCGGCCGTCTGAAGACGAACCGTTCATGAACGACCGGCAGCGGGAATACTTCCGGCGTAAACTCCTCGTATGGAAAGACGAGATTCTCCGCTCCAGCCGCGAGACCCTGGAGAACCTCCAGGAGTCCGAACAGCACCCGGACCTGACTGATCGCGCATCGTCCGAGACGGACCGCACGCTCGAACTGCGCGCGCGGGATCGCCAGCGCAAGCTGATCGCGAAGATCGACGAGGCGCTGGAACGGATTGAAGACGGAACATACGGATACTGCGAGGAGACCGGCGAGCCGATCGGCGTGAAGCGGCTGGATGCCCGGCCGATCGCCACACTCAGCGTGGAGGCGCAGGAGCGCCACGAAAAGCGC
Source organism: uncultured Hyphomicrobiaceae bacterium (assembly GCA_964346065.1). GTDB lineage: Bacteria > Pseudomonadota > Alphaproteobacteria > Rhizobiales > Rhodomicrobiaceae > Dichotomicrobium. Next base: position 7,614 of record CAYFTI010000066.1, on the reverse strand, counting down.
GAGAAGATTTACCGCGACGAATAGGCAGGCGTTCACCCGCCGGTGTCGCAGACAACACCTGAACGAAAAAAGGGCGCGACCACGTTGCGCCCTTTTCCTGAATCTGCTTGACGGCCAGGCCGCCCATCATGGGGGCACTGCGGGGCACGCGCCCCGCAGCACTCCTTGACGCTTACATCGCGGCTTCGCGAGCCTTCTCGAGCCAGCCGTTCACAGATTCGCTGTTTTCCTCGATCCACTCGGAAGCTTGACGCTCGATGTCTTCGGAATCACCTTCGCCTTCCTGCATCTTGGCGTTCTGCGCATAGATGGCATCAAGCGGAATGCTAGCCTCTTCCAGCAGGGTCTTCACCGCCGGATTGTTCGAGAGGAACTCGTCATTGACCACCGGGCGGATATCGTTGGCGATCCAACCCAGTTCGCAGGGCTTGTCAACGCACCCGTCGATATTGGCCGTTTGTTCCTCGGTCGCATTCGGCATCTCGATCCAGAGCACATCCTCGCCCGGGGTCAGCTTGTTGACCGTCCAGTTCGGCGTCCAGGTATAGAACAGGATCGGCTCACCCGCGTTATACCGGGCAATGGCGTCGGCCATGGCAGCCGCATAACCCGACTTGATCGCATTGACGTGATCGCTCAGGCCGAGTTCTTCGACATGCTTGGAGATCGTCTCCTCGCAGCCCCAGCCCGGCGGGCAGGCAACGAGATCGGCCTTGCCGTCACCGTTCGAATCGAAGGCTTCCTTAATCTCGGGCTTCTTGAAGTCCATGATGTTGGTAATGCCATACTCTTCGACGGACTTCTTGTCCACGAGGTAGCCCTGCAGGGCGCCGCCCTTGGCAACGTAGCCAACGAGCGAAGCACCTTCTTCGAAATCGTCACGATATGTATCGTGAAGCGGGAACCAGCCGTTCACCCACAGATCGATATCGCCGACGGCGACGCTTTTGTAGAATGGCGGGTTATCCAGCGTGGTGACCTGTCCGACGTCATAGCCGAGCTTCTCGAACATCTGCTTGTAGATCTCGGCATGGAAGAAGCCGGTATCCCAGGTGGCACGTGCCATCTCAATGGATTTTCCTTCGCCCGGCATCTCCTGGGCTGTGACGTCATCAGTAGCAGCCGGCGCCGCCGTCAAGGCGAACGCCGTCGCAGCGCCAAGAGCGAGCCGCGACAGATATTTCATAGCGTCCATAACTCTGTCCTCCGTTACTATTGCTTTCTTAGGCAATGGAGACGACGCGGCGATCGGCATTCGCCGTCCGCGTCGCCAGACGTCTGCCCGCGGTCATCGACCGCGAGCCGCCGCATCACTCTGCGGCTGAGGCCGGCTTCTCACCCTTTTGCGTTTCGGATGAAGACCGGCCCTGTCCCATCAAGACTTGCAGGACGCCCTTGAACGTCCAGGTCGTTTTGGATTCCTCGCCCTGCTGTCCAAGGGCCTGCGTTATACGGTCGAGCACGATCGCAAGAAGCACGATGCCAAGTCCGCCGACAAAGGCTTGTCCGACGTCCAGGCGGCCGAGGCCGGTATACACGGTGAGCCCAAGTCCGCCGGCACCAATCAATGCGGCGATAACAGCCATCGACAGCGCCAGCATGAGCGTCTGGTTGAGACCCGCCATGATCGTGCGCAACGCGAGTGGGATCTGGATTTCCCACAACACTTGCCGCGGTGTGGACCCAAAAGCGTAGCCCGCCTCGACAAGTTCGCCCTGGACCTGCCGGATGCCCAGATTGGTAAGGCGTACAACTGGCGGCAATGCGAAAATGATCGTTGCGATGACGCCCGGCACGAGGCCGACGCCGAAAAGCATCACGATCGGCACGAGGTACACGAAAGGCGGAATCGTCTGCATCACGTCCAGCACCGGCCGGAGTCCGTCGGCAAAGCTGTCACTGGCCGCCGCCGAGATGCCCAGCGGAATTCCGATAACTGCGCAAAACGCCACGGCAGTCAGGATCATCGCCAAGGTCGTCATGGTCTCAGGCCACACGCCGACCAAGTCGAGAACAATGAACGAGATCACAGTGAAGATTGCCACGCCGCGACCGGCGACGCGCCACGCGAGGATCGCAAAGAGGATGACCATCACGACGAAAGGCACGGCCTGCAAAAGAGCATCCAAACCGTTGAGCACCTGGTCAACAGGCCATTTGATCGCCTGAAACGCGGGCCGGAAGTTTCCAACGAGCCAGTCCACGCCGCTGCCGACCCAGTCGTCCAGCGGAACGTCCAAATAATGGGAGGGCCTCAGCGTCTCCATAGCTCCACCTGCTTGTGCATAGATGACGTTTGTCTGAGACATTATGCTGTCTCCTGCGCAGCGGCTTGCGGCTGGGCCTGCTCGAGGTCATCCGGCTGTTCACCTGGCCGGCCGCCCGCTTTTCCTGCCTCTTCTTCCGCCGGCGGCTCGAGATGCTGGAACACGTTGAGCGGATCCACGACACCGCGCATCTTGCCTTCCCGGTCGATGACGGCGAAGAGCTTGTGCTCGCCCAGACGGTCGAACCCTTCGCAGATAAAGCTTGAGCGGCGCACTTTGGCAAACTTTCGATCCATCAGATCGCGTGCCGTCACGCCGGACTCGGCATTTGCGACGCTCTCGCGATCGACAAGTCCCTGCGGCTTGTTGCTTTCATCCACCACGAACATGCCCTTGAGGTTTTCGTCCGCGTCGAAGTGCCGGTTGAGATCGTCGAGCGTTTCTTCGCCCGTGAGTATCTTGGCTTCGTCGCGGATACTGCCAAAGGTGAGCACCCGACTGCGGTCCACGTCGCGGGTAAATTCGAAAACGTACTCGTCCTCGGGCTGCATGACGATCTGCTGCGGCGTGCCAACCTGGACGAACCGGCCTTGCTTCATGATCGCGATCTGGTCACCCAGCTTCAGGGCTTCCTGCAGATCATGCGTGATGAAGACGATCGTTGTACCGAGCCGTTCCTGGATCTCGATCAACTCGTCCTGGGTGTCGCGGCGAATGAGCGGATCGAGCGCGGAGAAGGGTTCATCCATGAGAAGGATTTCCGGAGAGACCGCGAGAGCCCGTGCCAGTCCGACACGCTGTTGCATGCCGCCGCTGAGGTTTTTCGGGTATGAGTCTGCCCAGGCATCAAGCCCCACCGATTTCAGCGCGCTCAACGCCTGCTCGCGCCGTTCCTCCACATCCACGTTGCGCGCCTTCAAGCCATAGGCCGCATTTTCCCAGACCGTCATGTGCGGGAAGAGCGCGAAATGCTGGAACACCATGGCCATCCGGCTGAGCCGCGCCTTGCGCAAGTCTTCCGCGCTGGCGGACGAGATCTCGAAATCCTCAAGATAAATCTTCCCGGCTGTGGGTTCGAACAGGCGGTTGAGACAGCGGATCAGAGTCGACTTGCCTGACCCGGAGAGCCCCATAACCACGAAAATCTGCCCCTTGGGAACCTTGAAGGACACATCGTTAACGGCTACGACGCTTTTCGTTTCCCGGAAAACTTCATCTTTGGACGCCCCTTGCTGGGACATCTCCAGCGCCCTGTCTGGTTCGGGACCAAAAATCTTGTAAACGTTCTCGCAGGTGAGTGTATCAGTCATGCGCTCGCTATCGGCTCGTTGGCAATATGGCGGGCGACCTCACGGTTAGATGACGTGCCCACGCCGCCGCTTGCACCAGACAAAACCGCTCGGATGCAGGCCCGCAAGCCGTGCTTGTCAGTCGGCTTCATTCGTGCCCGCAGTCCGGAGCAACGGCGTATTTCGTTGAGAACGGTACATTTCTTTTCGCCAATCGTCAAACCGATAAAATTCCAGGGGCGCCACCATTACAAAAATATCATCGTGCGACGGCCGTCACCACCGAAAGCAGAGACAAGATGAACGGTCGGAGATCCGGGAACGCCGCTTCACGGCGCATCTCGGCCACACGCCCGCGCATTTCGGCAACCGCGCCGAAACTGGCTGAAGTCGCGCCAAAGATCCGGAAATCTTGCTTGAATACTTGAACGACGTATCTCGCCTGCGGCGCTTTGTCCCCGCTGAAAGCACCAGAAATGCGGGCTGGAAACCTGTTAGAGGGAGACGATACCCAAACACCCGGTCATCACAAACAATAAATCACGCTGCGGCGCGGAAAACGCCTCCGAATGCTTTCTCGTCAACACGCTGTTCAGGCCGCATCTTCGCGGCTGCGCGGTCGAGCTTCGCCGGTCGAGGCCGAGAGCCCGCGCGTTCCGGGTGCGATCATTCGGTGTCCGTCGAGCACCACGGTCGCCGTCGTCCCCTCGCCCTCGCGCGTTTGCAATTCCAGCCGGCCACCGTGAAGCTCGGCAAGCCCCTTGACGATGGGGAGTCCGAGGCCCGTGCCGCCCTCGGCATTCTCGCGAGCGAATGTGCCCTGCCCGAAGGAGCGCAGCACGAGCGGCACCTCATCTTCGGGAATGCCCGGCCCGTTGTCCGAAACGCTTATGATCGGTTCGCCGGAGGCGTTTACGCTACATCGCAGCGTCACCCAGCCGCCGCACGGGGTGAACTTGATCGCGTTCGAGAGCAGATTCAGGCAAATCTGGCGTACTGCACGCTCATCCGCCCAGAGCATCTGCGGCATCCCCTCGTAGTCCTCGATGAACTCAATGCCCTTTTCTTCCGCGCGCATGATCATCAGGCGACGGCAATCCTCCATCACCTCGGCAAGCGGCACGCGGGTTTCGTTCAGCTCGTAGCGCCCGGCCTCGATGCGCGAGAGGTCGAGGATCTCGTTGATGAGGTGGAGCAAGTGCTGACCGCTGTCGTAGATATCGGCGGCATAGTTGCGGTAGGTCGGCGTCGAATGCGGCCCGAGAACTTCGTCCTTCATCACCTCGGAAAAGCCGAGGATGGCGTTCAGCGGCGTGCGCAGTTCGTGGCTCATGGTGGCGAGAAAGCGTGACTTCGCCATGCTGGCGTTTTCGGCGCGCCGCCGCGCCTCTTCGGAGACGGCCCTTGATTGCTCCAGTTCGGCGATCAGCGCGTCCTTCTGGGCTCGGTAGGACAGCATGTCGAGCAGGGTCGCGTTCAAACCCCGCGCCAGCAGGATGAAGTAGACATGGATCGCCGTGGCCATGATCGCCAGCGACAGGTAGAACATGTCGCCCATCAGCGCCGAGCGCAGCACCAGCGCCGCGGTGAGCGGCACGGTGCCTGGATAGAGCAGCGGCATGACCGTCGATGCGAAGATCATGCGGCTGGCGACAACGATCACGAACGCCGCGAAGATGAGGAAGTAGGCGGCCTGATGATGACTTGTGATGTCGACGAAGGCCAGCCCGGCCCACGTCATTCCGTAAAGGAACTCGGCGGCCCAGAGCTTGCCGCGCCAGTCGCCCGGCTCGCCGGTCACCTGCGCCACCTGCCGGCACAGCGCGAGCACGATGCCCTTGGCCATCAGCACGGCCGCCAGCCACAAGCCGAGCTGTTCGAGCGGCGCCCAATTCACCAGGGCAAGACAGACGACCACCGCAAGAAGCGGCATCGCCGCCCAGGCGGAAAGCTCGTTGGCCGCGAACATGCGCAGCCGCTCAAGCTCGAAATTCCCCTCGCGCGCGCCACCGTCGCCGGACACCGAGTCCGCCGGGTGATCGCCCCCTCTCAGCAATATCCTCGGTACAGGACGATCGTCCGCGTCGAAGGTTCCCTCGGCGGCTTGTTCCACACTCATGATATCGCAATGCCGGTTTATCGCGGCCGGGAGCCGCGGATCAGACACGAGACGCCCGGAGGCTATTCGCGGCCACTGACCGGATGAAGGCGCCGGGCCCAACCCACACAGTTTTCGGTGAGAATGCCTAATAGACGGTTTACGTGTGGGCCAACCTTGCACAAGCTGCGGTCTGGTTGCCGCGCGGAGCTGCGCAACGGAGCCTTCGCGGAACCATGAAACGAGGCAGGGCGCGGGAGCCATGAAGATTATCGAGGCGCGCGGCGCTCCAAATCCCCGCCGCGTCAGGATTTTCGTCGCCGAAAAGGGACTCGACATCCCTTATGAAGGCGTCGATCTGCTGGCCGGAGCACACAAGAGCGAGTGGTTCACGCGGCTCAATCCGTATGGTGGGGTGCCCGTCCTGGTGCTGGACAATGGCGAAGCGCTCAGCGAAACGGTTGCGATTTGCCGGTATCTCGAGGCGCTGGCCCCGGACCCATCGCTGTTCGGGCGTGAACCACGCGCGGCAGCGCGGGTCGAGATGTGGAACCGGCGCATGGAATTCAGCCTGTTCTGGCCGGTCGCCCATGTGTTTCGCCACACCAACCCGCGGATGGCCGCGCTGGAATCGGCGCAGATAGAGGAGTGGGCCGAGGTCAATCGCCAGCGCGCGGCGCAAGGCTTGCACCTGCTCGACGATCAGCTCGCCGATAACGAATACGTGGCTGGCCAAGCATTCACGATTGCCGATATCACGGCTTTCGTGGCCGTGGATTTCATGAAGCCGGCAAGGCTCGCATGGCCGGAAGGCCTTGAACATGCCGCGCGCTGGTACGAAGCGGTCAAGGCGCGCGAGAGTATTGCGCAAGCGGGTATCTAGACAATGAAAGTGACGATCACGGGCAGCGGCGACGCCTTCGGCTCCGGCGGACGGCTCAACACCTGTTTTCATGTCGCAAGCGGCGCGACCGGCTTCCTGATCGATTGCGGCGCCTCCGCGCTGGTTTCGCTGAAAAAGGCCGGTTTCGGCACCGACGACGTGGACACGATCTACATCTCGCATTTGCACGGAGACCATTTCGGCGGGCTGCCATTCTTCCTGATCGACGCGCTGTTCATCGCGCGGCGGACGAAGCCCTTGAAGATCGTTGGTCCCTCGGCTCTGGAAGCCCGTTTTCATGTGCTGTGCGAGGCGATGTTCCCGCTGGCGACCGAAAACCAGCGCGAGTTCGAGATGACCTTCATGCCGCTCAGTGAAGGCGAGACGACCACGATCGGCGCTATCGGCGTGACCCCGTATGAGGTCAAGCACTATTCCGGGGCGCCGTCTTATGCGCTGCGTTTCACGCTGGAGGACAAGGTGCTGGCGTATTCCGGCGACAGCGGCTGGACCGACTCGCTGATCTCGGCGGGGCGCGACGCGGACCTCTACATCATGGAGTGCTTCCAGTACGACAAGCGGCTGGACATGCATCTCGATTATCTCACGATCCTTCACCGGCTCGACGACATCCGAGCGAAGAAGGTGCTGCTCACCCATATGAGCGAGGCGATGCTGGCGGAGCGCAAGGAAGTAACCGATGAGCGCTGTTCGCTCGCCGAGGATGGGATGGTGCTGGAGCTTTGAGCGCGCCGCTGACCGGGGCTGATCGACTTGCGGGGCTGTGCGCGCGCATTTCCGCTTGCCGCGTCTGCGCGGATACGCCCGAAGGCCCGCCACTGCCGCATGAACCCAACCCGGTGCTGAGGGTGAGCACGACCGCGCGCATTGCTGTGTGCTCGCAGGCCCCCGGCCAGCGCGCCCACGCATCCGGCATCCCCTTCAGCGATCCGTCGGGCGAGCGCCTGCGCGACTGGATGGGCGTCACGAGTGAGGAATTCTACGATGAAAGCCGCATCGCGATCGTGCCGATGGGCTTCTGCTTTCCCGGCTATGACGCGAAGGGCGGCGACCTTC
>CAYFTI010000065.1:0-12151 GCA_964346065.1 uncultured Hyphomicrobiaceae bacterium | reverse complement strand
TCAGCGGGCCTTCGATGACGTGGATCGGCCGGTCGAACTGCTGGCGGGCCTCTTCGGTGTCCTCCTCGACGTAGTCAGCGATGCCGTGGATGAGCGCGTGGGTCATGCGCTCGCCCACCGGCTTTTCGCGCCACGACAGGTCTTGCACGCGCTTTTGCTGCGGCCCGCCCTTGAACCTGTCGGCGGCTTCAAGCAGCCGGTCCGTCGCGTCGTCCCGGCGGTTCAGGATCACGTCCTCGACAAGCTCGCGCAGCTCCGGGTTGATGTCCTCGTAGACGGCAAGCTGGCCGGCATTGACAATGCCCATGTCGAGCCCGGCGCGGATCGCGTGATAGAGAAAGACGGAGTGCATTGCCTCGCGCACGGGGTCGTTGCCGCGGAAGGCGAACGACAGGTTCGACACGCCGCCCGAGGTCTTGGCGTAGGGCAACTCGGCCTTGATCCGCCGGACCGCCTCGATATAGGCGTTGCCGTAGTCGTTATGCTCCTCGATGCCGGTGGCCACCGCGAAGATGTTGGCGTCGAAGATGATGTCTTCCGGCGCGAAGCCGACCTTCTCGGTCAGCAGCTTGTAGGCGCGCGCGCAGATGTTGAACTTGTGCTCCGCCGTCTCGGCCTGGCCTTCCTCGTCGAAGGCCATGACGACGACCGCCGCGCCGTAGCGCAGGATCTTGCGGGCCTGGTCAAGAAACGCGTCCTCGCCCTCCTTCATGCTGATGGAGTTGACGATCGCCTTTCCTTGCGTGCGCTTCAGGCCCGCCTCGATCACCGGCCATTTCGAGCTGTCGATCATGACCGGCACGCGCGCGATGTCCGGCTCCGCGGCGATCAGGTTGAGGAAGCGGGCCATCGCCGCTTCGGAGTCCAGCAGCCCCTCATCCATGTTGACGTCGATAATCTGCGCGCCGTTCTCGACCTGTTCGCGCGCCACCTCGATCGCGCGATCATAATCGTCGGCCTCGATCAGCTTGCGGAATTTCGCCGAGCCGGTGACGTTCGTGCGCTCGCCGATCATGATGAAACTTTGGGCCGCGCTGTTGCTCACTTTGACGACTCCCCATTGCTGGTTGGTTCGGGCGGGCGGCGCACATGAAGACCGGCGTTGACCGAGCTATAGCGTCGGGCGCCGCGGGAACGCGGGCGCCCTCGTGTCGGCGAAGCCTCCGGCTGCTCAGGAAACTCGCCGCCAGGCTCCGCCGCGATGCGCGCTAGATATCCTGCCCCTCGACTTCGCGCCGGAGTTCCTCGACCGCATCGCGCGCCTCCTTCTTGTGCGGATGCACGTCGAGGACACGGCGATAGGCTTTCAGGGCGCGCTCTTTCTCATCAAACTCGTTGAGGATGACCGCGACGCCCTGCATGGCGCGATAATGCTTCGGCTCGAGCGCGAGAACGCGCCGCAGATCCTTCAGCGCTGCCTCGAAGTCGCGCCTCTGAAAATGCACCATCGCGCGCTGGCTCCATCCCTCCGCGAACTCGGGTTTCGAGATGACCACGGTATCGAGAAGGGCCAGCGCAAGGTTGTATTCTTCCGTGCTGGTCAGGGACATGGCGCGGGCCAGCAGCAGATCGATCGACGGGCTGCCGCTCGCGCGCCAGAGGCGCTCTATGTGGCTGGCAACCGCCTGGGCACGTTGCCGGGTTTCCGCCTGTTCGAGCCGTTGATACAGGCTTTCAAGCAGAACATCCTGCTCCGTCCCGGTTTCTGGTGCAGCAAGGGTCGAGGCGCCGTCCTGTGCACGCGCTGAGCCGTCAGGCTCCTGTGTTTCAGCAGGTGCGACGGAGGCTGTGCTCAGGAGCGCAAGACACACCAGCGCTGCCAATCGGTACGTACGTGACCCTAGAATGCTCATGGGCAAAAAGTAACACGATGGCGCGGGAAAGCAACCTGCCGGTCCGTGCAGGACGCGCGGCCACCCGTGATGGTACGCCGCCCCAACCCGGCAGTGTCACGCGCCGGAGCGCGCCCTTCGCACTGTTCGACGAGCCCGCCCGTCAACCGCGATTGCGCCGTTAGCCCTGGCGTGCCTTGCAGCGGGGATTGGTCTTGTTGATGATGTAAACACGCCCCTTGCGCCGCACGAGACGGTTGTCGCGGTGGCGCTTGCGCAGCGACTTGATCGAGTTTCTGACTTTCATGTTCTCATCCCCGCAGGCTCGGGCGCGCGACGCCCCGCCGGCCCACCATAATATTGACAGTATCGGAGAGATACGCGCGGCCGCCCCGCCTGTCAACTTACGCTGGGCAGATTGCTTCGCCGCCTTGCGACGGGTCGAGACAGCCGAATTTGGCCCGGATCACGCCGAGGTTGGGACTGCCAATCGCTGACATCGTCATCGAAAGCATCCTGCCCTGTTGGCTCAGGTCGATACCGAATTTTCGCCCGCGCCATGCATGACCGACACCGGGAGTCCATCGGCCAGAGCCCGCCGCCGTCGAACTGTCGCCATGCGTCCAGCGGAGCGCCGCACGCCATCCATTGTTGGCTTCGGCGAAATGTCGTTGAATTTTGGGGTTGTCGGCGATGGCGAGGCTACACGTGGGACATGCGACGGTATTCGATGAAATCTGCTGATACCGGCTGGAAAACGCTGCCTGCGCCGGTGCCGCCAGAATGAATGCGGCAAACCCTGGCGCCAGAACTGCCGTCAGAGCCCTGAACGTTTCCCCATTATCGTACCCCGTCTGGTGTGGTCCGCAGCCGACGTTGATCCATGACATGAGGCCGGATGCACCTCAACGAGAGGCGTCGAGTTGGCCGATCTGACCTTCGAGCGTTGAACCTTCCCGATCGGTCGGTGATCCGCAAGGAGATTTCTTCGCAGCTTCTGAAGCGGTTTACTGATCTTGCTGCATGGCGGTCAGGCGCGAGGCGGCCTCGCCATTTCCCATTTCCGCGGCGCGGCGATACCAGTCGCGGGCCTTGTCGATATCGGACGGGTCCTCACCGCGGACATAGATGTCCTGCAGGAAGCCCGGATCAAAGCTCTGCCCCATCGCATAGGCCGCGCCGGCCATGCCGTTGTCCGCCAGATAACGCAGGATCAAACGCGCCCCGGCGATGTCACCGCCGCTCATCATGCTCTCGGCGCGCGCGAACATGGACTTCTTCAGCGCGGGCGAGATGGTCGGCGTTTTCGCTTGCTCGGCTGATGCCGCCGTCTTCGGCGCCGCCTCCGGCTCCTGGGCCTGGCTTTGCGCGACGCCACTGCCGGCTTGGGGATCGATGCGCACGTTGGCGATCTGTTTCTGCCGCGCCTCTCCGTTACCGCGAATGAACAGAACCTCCATCGAAAACTGGCCGCTATAGCCTGGCGGCGCGACCAGTTCCACGCGGCCAACCTCGGAAGGCGAGATGGCCCAGGCATCGTCCAGCGAAACGCCCGCCGTCAGCTCGAAGTCCTGGGGCAGACCGCGAACCATGATGACGCGGAACAGGTCGCCATCCTCCGGCGGAAGACGGATCTCAAGCGGCAGGGGCCGGCCCGGAGGACCCAATATATCTGCGACGTAAAAGCCGCTTTGCTGGGCCAGTATGATAGGTTGCAGGGCGTGCGCTGCCGGGGCCGCGCGTTCTGCATACCGGCTGACATCGAGAGCCGCGGCGCTTCGCGCCTCTTTGCTGGCGGCGGGTGGACCGCCCTCGTTGATAGCAGCCATGCCTTCGGGGCCCGTGGCGGCAAGGATAACGATTGCCCCGGCAGCAGCGATCCGCGCGCCCTTGCTTCGCCCGGCGGTGCCAGCGCCGGTGGCAGGCCGGGAGGCGATTGGAGATGTCTCGACTGCTTGCCTCGTTTTCACGACGTCGCCTCCCGATACCGCGTCTTTTGTTATGTTTAAGCCCGCAACCGAATGCCGGGTCAGTCAGTTGTCCGCACCCTCGCGCGCCTGACGCCATTTGACGAATTCGGAGAACAGGGCGTCTTTCTGTGCCTCGGATAATTCAGACGCGCCTGTTGTTTCGGCGAGGAATGCGCTGAACTGCTGCTTGACCTCGGTTGAAGCCGTCTGGCGGTTCTGGTCAAGCCACTCCTGCGCTGCCCTGAAGCGTGTCCAGCCAGGGATCTCCGCAGCCAGGTTCACTTCCTTCCACTTCGGATGGTATGGCGCTTCCAGGAATGTATCGAAATTGTCGAAGAACTTGCGAACGAATCTCGCGACCTTGTCGTATCGCTCAGAATCCGGGTCCCAGTTGTAGACAGCGAGTACGGCCCCGCTCGCCACCGTTTGCACGGGCTGCGCTTCGGCAACGAGGTCAGGGTACGGATCATTCGAAAGCTGGGAGGGCAGAAACACCTCCAGCAACTCCTCGTATTGGCCTGGCTCCAGCGTCGCCGGGCTCAGGGGAACGAAGTGGAAATCGTCGCCGGGCTTCAACAGAGAGGTGAATCCGGGCACCGGCGCGCCGGCAAGCCGCGTCGTCGCAGCGATTTCGCCGCTGCGGAGTTTGGCGATCGATTCTTCGAGCGTATCGTAGCTGACCTCGACCTCAATGCCGAGAATGTCGAAGATTGTCTTTCCGGCAATATCAGTGGCACTCATTTCCTTGTAAAAACTTACGGTTCTTCCGCGCAAATCTTCAAAGCTCTTGATATCTTTGCGTGCCAGAAGATGGTATTCCGCGTTATAGAGCTTTGTTATATAATGAATGCGGTCGTAAATACGCGCGTGCAGCTCCGGATCCCGTTTCTGGAAGAATGCGAGGTGTTCCTGCTGGGTGATGCCCATCTCGACACCTTCCAGAAACAGGATATCGAGAACGTTCGAGCCGCCACCAAGGCCGAGAATTGGCAGAACGCGCAGACCATTTCGCTTGTCCGGCTCATCCAGGACGCTCTGGAGATCCTGAACGATCGCAGCGTAGGTACCAGTGCGGCCCGCTGCCATTACCGTCACGGTATTGCGATTATGTATCTGCTTTCGCTGCTGATACAGGTTACCGACGCTCTGCTGCGCCTTGGCGCGCTCCACGCCATGCTCGAGGTCCGGACCCGAAATGAACCCGAGCGCAAATACGGCTGCGGTTATAACGCCGAAAACAAGATATGAACGAACCGACTTGAACATTCGCTGATCCTTGAAGCATTCCGGTGACATGCGGACTTGACCGGCCGCCTGCGTAAAATAGTCACAAATAAGGCCTCTGTGGAAGAAGTATGGCAGACACGCGCGATGGGCAGGCGTGGAGCAATGTTTCAGGGCAACAACGGCGCGCCTCCCGCTGCCGCGCAAATCCTTGAGGCCCGTCAGGCCCGCGACGCGACATCAAAGCCCGTCAGAGCCGGGCCTGTTATGACGGCGCCGCGTGATCGCGAATGGAATGGGGAGTTGTCGCGGCACCCTCAGACAACCGCACCACGCGTTAGCGCCTGAAGTCCGGCATCCCGATATCGGAGAACTCGAACAACTCCGCGGAAAGCTCGACGTCGCGCTGAAGCTCAGAGATGTCGACGCGGGTCTGAACGCCCTGGGCGTCGGTGATGATCCACGATGCCAATTTCAGTTCAGGATCGGTGTGGAAGAACAGCCGGATCTGGCCTGCAGATTCCCCGCTCTTGTCTTCCATCGTGAGGATCAGAACGTCCTCGCCCTTGTCGATGGAGAGGATGCGCGCGTCATTCAAAAGGTCGACCTGCTCTGACAGAAGAAGCTTGAACGGTGTCGAATCCAGGGAATAGCGGTCGCTGGTGCGGAGGTCATGGTTCTCGACCGCCAGGTATTCGCCGTTGGAAATGATCTTCATGCGGCTTGGGCGATCGTAGTCAAAGCGCACCTTGCCCGGACGCTTGAAGTAGAAATCTCCGCTCTTGCCCTTGTTGTTACCGTCAAACTGGACAAAGTCGGCCTTCACCTTCTTCAGGTGGTTGAAATAGGCATCGACCCGCTCGATGATTTCAAGCGCCTCCGTATCTGTGATCTCGTCGTCTGCGGTGTTCGGCTGAACAAGGGTTTCAGCCTCCCAGCCCGCCCCGATGGGGCTCTGCGTCGCGTCAGGGGGCGTATCGGCTGACGAGCCTGCATCGCCGTTTGAGGCCGGATCCGCCTTTGCCGTGCGTTCGGTCGGCTGGTCTGGCTGTGCCGGAGCGGTGTTCTCACTTGCCTGTGAGGTATCCTGTTCGGCCTGGGATGACGCCGTTTCGACGCCGGGCTTGGTCTTTGCATGCGTCGACGAGCCCGCATCGGCCGATGCCACGCCAACGGCGGCCGAGCCGGACACCATCAACGCAAGGCTGAGCGCCTGGCCCGTGCGCCTGCAGACCCCGTCGGCCAGTCGTACCCTCATTTTGCACCCCATTTCGTCTGTTCTGTCGGGCGCACCGATTGCCGGCAGCGCCAGGATCGCAACATGTCGTTAATGTTTGTCCCGCCCGTTGCACCAAAAAGGCGTCAAAACGGAGACATTGCGGAAAAAAATCATGCGCTTTCGTTTTCGCCGATGAGGATTTCACGTTTGCCGCCGCGCCCGGCCGGGCCGATGATGCCCTCGTCCTCCAGCCGCTCGATCAAAGATGCCGCGCGGTTATAGCCAATCCCGAGACGTCGCTGGAGATAGCTTGTGGTGGCGCGGCGGTCGCGCCGGACGATCTCGACGGCTTCGTCGAACAGTTCGCCGCCGGAAGACTTGCCATCTCCGCTGAGGCGCGGATCGACGGGATCATCCTGGGCTTCCAGAATATCGGCGCGATACTCCGGCGCCCCCTGCTGCTTCAGGTGCTGCACGACCTTCTCCAGCTCCTGGTCGGACACGAACGGCCCGTGAACGCGCATCAGCCGGCCGCCGGCTGCCAGATGCAGCATGTCGCCCGCGCCCAGAAGCTGTTCCGCCCCCGGTTCGCCCAAGATCGTGCGGCTGTCGATCTTCGAGGTGACCTGGAAGCTGATGCGGCTGGGGAAATTCGCCTTGATGGTGCCGGTGATGACGTCGACGCTTGGGCGCTGGGTCGCCATGATGACGTGAATGCCGGCCGCGCGCGCCATCTGCGACAGGCGCTGCACCGCGAATTCGATATCCTTGCCGGCCACCATCATCAGGTCGGCCATCTCGTCAATGACCACGACGATATAGGGCATCGGCTCGGCATCGATGTCCTCGTGCTCGTAGATCGGCTGGCCCGTCGCCTCATCGAAGCCGGTGTTCACGGTGCGCCCCAGGACCTCGCCGCGCGCACGCGCCTCGGCGACGCGCTGGTTATAGCCGTGAATGTTGCGTACACCGACCTTGTGCATCCGCTCGTAGCGCCGGTTCATCTCCGCGACGGTCCACTTCAGCGCGGCGACGGCTTTCTTAGGGTCGGTGACCACAGGGGTAAGCAGATGCGGGATGCCGTTATAGACCGACAGTTCCAGCATCTTGGGGTCGATCATGATGAACTTGCACTGCTCCGGCGGCAGCCGGTAGATGAGCGAGAGGATCATCGCGTTGATCCCGACCGACTTGCCGGAGCCCGTGGTGCCCGCGACGAGCAGATGGGGCATCCGCGCCAGGTCGACGATAACCGGCGCGCCTGAGATGCTCTTGCCCAGCGTCAGCGCCAGCTTGGCCTGATTGTCGCGGAAGTCGGGCGCCTCCAGCAGTTCACGCAGATAGACCGTTTCGCGGGTGTCGTTGGGCAGTTCGATGCCCAGCGCATCGCGGCCCGAGACCACCGACACCCGTGCCGATTCCGCACCCATCGAGCGGGCGATGTCGTCGGACAGGCCGATCACGCGCGAGGATTTGGTGCCGCGCGCGGGGCGCAACTCGTAAAGCGTGATGACCGGGCCGGGATGCACCTCGGTGATCTCGCCCTTGACGCCGAAATCGCGCAGTGTGCCTTCAAGCTGCTCGGCCCGCCGGGTCAACTCGTCGTCGCTGAGCGCCTCCTGTGCGGGCACGCTGGCGGGCAAGGCGAGAAGACTCGCCGGAGGTAGCGTGAAGGCGGCCGGTGCATACCGCGCGGGCCGGGCCGTCGGCTCCGGGGTAGGCGCTGCTCGGGGCTGTGGTGTCTCCATCGCCTCGTGCGCCCGGTGATGCGCCGCCCAGATTTCCGCCGCCTCGGGTTGTCCACGCTGCTGTTTCAGGCCCGCGAAGAACGGCTCTCTGCGTAAAGGGGCCGCACTGGAGTCCGCGACGATTTCCGGCTCGGCAGGCTGGGGTTCGTTGCGACGTCCGATCCGGCGCAACCGCCGCCGGGTCCGCCCATCGGTCTGTCGCGGCTGTGAAGGGCCTGCGCTCCAGCCCTGATCCATCCAGAACTCGCGCGGCGTCGACGCTGCCTCTTCAGCGGACCGCCGGCGGCGGGGAACGCGCTGGCGAAGGCGAGTCCAAATCCCTCTGCCCGGCGCCCGTTCGGGCTTCCCGCTGCGCTCGCTGCGCAACAACAGGGCGACTTCACGGGGCCCCCATCCGCACGACGCAGAGAGCGCGGCAAGGCCGGCCAGTGCGGCCAGCGAAGCGGCGATGACGCGCGCGAAGCGGTCCGGTGCGAACCCTAGCGCATGGCCTCCGCCCGCCATCAGGAAATCACCGATGATCCCGCCGAGACCATGCACAAGCGGCCACGAGTCCGGCGCTGGCACGGGGCTCAGACTCATGGCGATAAGCGCGGCGGAAGACAGCCACAAAAGCGCCATCATGCGCAGCGGACCGGCCGGGAGGTCCGTGGCCAGGCGTAGCCCGAGCGCAGCAACCGGCAGGAACACCGCAATGGATGCCAGGCCCAGCGACTGGATCATCAGGTCTGCGACTGAAGCGCCATAGATCCCCAGAAGGTTCTTCGGCTCCTGCTCGGTCATGTGGTTCAGGCTGGGATCACCAATAGACCATGTGAGCAGGCTCGCCCAGCCAGCCAGCGCGAGCGACAGCACGGCAATACCCAACACGCGCCTTGAAAGCCGCACGAGCGCAGCCTCCATCGACGCGGGCAAAAAACGCCGCGGCTGTCGGGAAACGGTGTGCGTGGCCATGAGTCCACCCGCTGGCCGCCCTCAACGCGGGCGGTAAAAACGTAAACACGTGGTAACACCCTGCCAGCACAGGGTTTCCAAATGGTTTCCAAAGCCTGCAGGATTTGCGCCGTTTTACGCCTCCTGAGCTAACGCAGGAGAGGGGCGATGCGGGACAGCGCGGCCTCGCTCGCGGCGACATCACCGACCAGCGCAACGCGGATGCGCTCCGCGCCCGGAACCCGGCCTTCCACCTCCATTGCGAGATAGCCGCCGGGGATCACCTTCACGCCGGCCTCCCGCCAGAGCCTGAGCGCGGCCTGTTCGCCGCCGCCCAGCGCGCTCGCATCAAGCCACAGGAAGAATCCCCCGTCCGGCACACAATCGGGGCCGAACAGCTCGCGGGCGATGGCGAACTTTTCGCGGTAAAGCGCGCGGCTCGCCACGACATGGCACTCGTCGGACCAGAGCGCGGCGGAAGCGTGCTGGACCGGCTTCGGCATCTGCGGGCAGGCGACATTGCGGAACCCGCTAAAGCGCGCGAGGAAGTGGGGATCGCCCGCGCAAAAACCCGAGCGCAGCCCCGGCACGTTGGAGCGCTTTGACAGCGAGTTGAATACGATCAGATTGGCGAAGCTTCCGGTCTCGGCAGCCACCTCCAAGGCGCCGGGCGGCGGCGCATCGCCATAAATCTCCGAATAGCACTCGTCCACGAACAGCATCACGTCCCAGCGCCGGGCCAGCGCGACAAGGTCGTGCAGGTAGGCCCGGCTGGCAATCACGCCCTGCGGGTTGGCGGGCGAGGCAAGGAAGATAGCAGCGGCGCGCGCCAACACCTCATCCGGCACCGCGCCGAAGTCCGGCATGAAGCCCGTCTCCTCGGTGGTCGGCAGAAAGCGCGGGTCCGCGCCGCCCACAAGCGCGCCAGCGGCATAGGCCTGATAAAACGGGTTGGGGATCAGCACGATTGGGCGCGTCACGTCCGGGCGGCGCGCGAGCGCCAGAAATGTCGCGGAGAACAACCCCTCGCGCGAGCCGGACAGCGGCAGGATATGGGCATGAGGCTCGATCCGTCCGGAAAGCCCGGGATAGCGCCGTTCGTGCCAATCGGCGATCGCTTGGCGCAGGCCATCGATGCCCCGAATCGGTGGATAGGGCTGCCAGTCCGCGGCATGTTCGTGGATGATGTCGGGGAGAAAATCCGGCATCGGGTGACGCGGCGCGCCGATGCTCATGTCGATCGGTTCCGTTCCGGGCGCAACACCATCCAACAGGCCGCGCAGCCGGTCGAACGGCGAGCGCACCAGCGCGCCGAGATCAGCCGCCATCAGATCAGCCCCAGCTTGCGCATTCGCGAGCGGATCGCGCCGGGTTTGCGCCCGAGGGTATCCGCGATCTGGCTGAGAGGTGCGCCTTTCTCGAAGGCCGCACGCAGCCTGTCCTCCTCGTCGCGGCTCCAGGGCTGATACGCCTTGCTTCGCGCGCCGCGCGTGTTGCCGAAGCGTGGCGCGGCGGGTGCCCGCACTTCCCCGCCCGCCTCGCGGACGAACTCATCCTGAAGGCGCGATATCTCAGCGTGCTCCAACTTCTGGTGGGTCTTGAGGGCCGCGTCAGAGGCGTGGCGGAACTCCTCGTCCTTCGCCAGCGCATCCGGATGCACGCGCAGTGCCCGTTCGTTCCAGCCGGCCAGATGCAGCCCCTCCAGTGAGCGCACGCGGGACAGCGCGACATAACCCTGCCCGTAGTCGAACGCCTGTGACAGGTCGACCGCCGCGGCATCCAGCGACATGCCCTGGCTCTTGTGCACGGTGATCGCCCAGGCGAGGCGCAGCGGCACCTGCGTGATCTTTGCCGCGGACTTGCCGTCTTCTTCCATCTGCCACTCGACAGGCTCGGCCACGACCTTGCGCCCTTCGCGCGTGCGCACGACCGGATAGCCCTTGTCGTCGTCAAAACCGGTGACGATGCCCAGCGTGCCGTTGACGTAGCGGCCACCGGGGTCGTTCTTGATGAACATGACGGCCGCGCCCTCCTTTAGACCGAGTTCCTCGCCGGTCAGGCAGCCGCGCTTCAGCGCCGCGACCAGCGGATCCGGCCCGCGCGATTGCATGCCGAAGACGCGCGCTTCGCCCGGCACCTCGCCCAGCCGCGCCAGGTTGATGCGGTCAACGTCGCGGTTATGGGTGTAAAGGCGGGTGAGGTCGCGCGGCAGATCGTCCTTGCCGACGCGGCGCCCGGCGAGCGCCTTGCGCTCGGGTGGGCCGACACTGTCCGCGCGGATTGCGCTCAGCAGTTCGAGGAAGCCGCCGTCGTTCTGGCGGTGCTGTTCAGTCAGATAGCAAACCGTCGGATCAAGCTCGCGCCAGGCGCGTGACCCATGGGCGAACAGCGGGCCGTCCTGTGACGCATCCAGGCCCAGCCCTCCGGTGGGGTCCTCCTTGCGCACGACCGGGGGAATCTGGAAAAAGTCGCCGACCAGCACGACCTGCAGCCCGCCGAACGGCGCGGGCGAGCCCCGCACATGCCGGCAGACCATGTCCACCGCATCCAGCACCTCCGGCCCGAGCATAGAGATTTCGTCAATGATGAGCACCGGCGCGCCCCGGATGCGCTTGGCCGTATAGCGGTTTTCGGCGATCCGGTCGATCTGGCCGGGCCCTAGCGGCAGGCGCACGCCAATCCCGCTCCATGAGTGGATCGTCCGGCCCTGAATGTGGGTGGCGGCGATGCCTGTCGAGGCCGTGATCGCCGGGTCGAGGCCCTTCTCCCGCAGGTAATCGACGTAGCGGTTGACCGTGTGTGTCTTCCCGCTGCCGGGCTCACCGGTCAGAAAGACCGAAGTGCCGTTTTTCAGAATATCGAGGGCTTGATCCTGCTTCATGAGCCGTGCCGCGGGCTGGAATGCTTTGGCCAGAGCCTATCGGTGCCGTGTGCCCTTGGCAATCCGATGCACAAGATCCATAGCCCCCAGTCGGAATTGGCAAACGCCGGAGAAGCGACTGGCTGTTCGGGCACTGTCAAGCTAAAAATTTTGCATTTTCCTCTGGCCAACCCAAAAAATCCTGTGCTATTGTTTTTTTGTCGATCGGATAAGCCATCACCATCGGCAGTGCCCCCCCGTCTAGCCGACGGCTTATCCGTTCTCGCGCCGGCATCCCTCCCGGCGCAATGCGTAGTAACGCACATTGGCGCCCAACCATCGCCGGGGTTGGGCGCCTTTTTTTT
>CAYFTI010000064.1:0-12372 GCA_964346065.1 uncultured Hyphomicrobiaceae bacterium | reverse complement strand
CGTCGGCGATCTGGCTCATGCCGGCGTCTTCGATGAGGCTGATGGCGGTACCGCCGAAGGCCGTCATCCACAGAACGGAGACGATGGTCGGGACGAGGAGAACGGCGATCATGAACTCGCGCACCGTCCGGCCACGGCTGACGCGGGCGATGAACATGCCGACGAAAGGCGACCAGGAGATCCACCAGGCCCAGTAGAACGAGGTCCAGCCCTGCCGGAAGTTGTCGTCCGCGCGTCCAACCGGGTTCGATAGCGGAAGCACCTCCTGGCCATAGGCCACGAGGTTGGTCACGAAGCCGCTGAGCACGGCCATGATGCCGCCCGCGAACATCACGAACAGCAGCAGCGCCCCGGCCACCGCCATGTTGATTTCCGAGAGCACCTTCACGCCGCCATCAAGGCCGCGGAGCACGGAGATGAGGGCCACGGCCGTGATTGCAATGATCAGGACGACCTGGGCGTCGATCGAGTTTGGCAGGCCGAAGACGAACTCAAGCCCTGCGTTGGCCTGCTGCGCGCCGAAGCCAAGCGACGTGGCCAGACCGAACAGCGTGGCGAAGACAGCGAGGATGTCGATGATATGGCCAGGCCAGCCCCAGATACGCTCGCCGAAGATCGGGTAGAACAGCGAACGGATGGTGAGCGGCAGTCCCTTGTTGAAGGAGAACAGCGCCAGGCCGAGCGCGACGATCGCGTAGACCGCCCACGGGTGCAGGCCCCAGTGGAAGATCGTCGCGGCCATGCCGAGTCGTCTGGCGGCCTCCGGGTCCTGGGCGGCACCGCCCAGCGGCGCCCAGCTATCCGCGCCTCCCGCGCCTTCAGCGACCGACGAGCTGTAGTGCGAGATCGGCTCGCTGACGCCGAAGAACATCAGGCCGATGCCCATGCCCGCGGCGAACAGCATCGAGAACCAGCCCAGATAATTGTAGTCGGGCGTGGCGTCACGGCCGCCAAGGCGAACGCTGCCGATCGGCAACAGGATGCAGGCGAGGCAAACAAGAACGAAGATATTGCCCGCCGACAGAAAGAACCAGTCCAGGTTCGAGGTCAGAAATTTCCGCATGCTATCGAATGCGGGGCCGGCGCTTTCCTGGAAGACGATGGTGAGTACCACGAAAGCGACCACCAGCAGCCCGGATATAAAGAAAACCGGGTTGTGGATATCCAGACCGAAAGGTCCGATTCTCGGTTTAATATTATCCTGACCGATCTGGTAATCGGTTTCGATAACATCTGCCGGGCCCTCCGGGGTGGGGACGGCTTCGACGTCGGTGTCAGTAGTCAATGGACTTCCCCTGTTCTGTTTCCATCCAAGGATTCGTATCTTTCTTGTTTTTCGCCCCTAGCGGACGACGAAAACAGACGCATCGGTGTGCGAAGCTACCGATCCGCCGTGAGACGGCCAGATATAGTCCGTCACATTCGGAATGTGCGACTGCATGACGACAAGGTCCGCACCGGTTTCCTTGATCGCCTTCAGCAGCGTATCGTCGATATCGATTGCCGGATCGTGGCTGGCGTAAGCTTTCGCGGACGCCTGGTGCCCGTGTTTCTGGGCCTGTTCCTGAGCGAACGCCTCAAGTTTTTGTGCATATTCCGAAGGATTATGAGCCACCGGGCTCGGTGTCTCCGGTGTCACGCCCACGTAAGTCACCGGACAGCCATAATGAGTTGAAAGGTCCGCTGCCGTCTGCAGCGCCTTTTCCAAATGCTCGCTGTTCGTCAGATCGACGGGAACCATTATTTGTTTATACAAAGGTGCCTCCTTGTTCTGTCGCCCTGTATTCTCCCGAAGAGGCCGCTGTCGCGGGCTCGTGTCCTGACGCAATACGCTGTGCCAAAACAACGCACTTTATAACGCTAGCATGTCATATTCCTGCAAGCTAGCACTGTTAGCGACAGTTTTTTGGACCGAAACGTCGTTATCAGCCGCCAGAGACGCAGGCAACGCTCGAAATGGGGCGGCGGCTGCACCCACTGCGCCAAGCGTTATGTAAACCCCGAGCACCATCAGCGCACACAACAGGACACGCCGGAACAGCGCCTCGGACAGGTGTTTGGCCAGCCGTTGGCCCAGTTCCATGCCTGCGAGCGCGGGGCCCAGTGCCGCAGTCGAAACCAGCAGCGTGTCCGTCGTGACCACCCCAATACCCCCGAGCGACACCGCCAGCATGAGGGCGCAGGCGCCGAAAAGCATGCCCATAGCCGGGACAAGCTCGGCGCGCGGCAGGCCGAGAGATTGGAGGAAGAAGACGCCCGGCACGATGCTTGAGCCGGTCATGCCCGTTATCAGACCTGTCGCGGCACCTGACAGCGCACCGGCCCATCGTTCATGGGTTGGCGGGATATGCAGACGGACCCGGGCCAGGCTCGCCGCCGAATAGACGATCAGGACAAGACCGAGCACAGCGGAGAGCTTGCCGGCATCAACAAGCGTCAGCGCGGCCGCGCCGGGAATGACCATGACGACTGCGGTGGCCAGAAAAATCCAGTGGCGGTGCAGCGCGCGGCGCAGGTCGGGACTCTGGGCAGCTTGCCAGATATTCGTGACGCAGGTGGGAATCACGATCAGTGCAAGCCCGTTGACGAGCCCCAGCGTTGCGGTGAGCAGCGCCACACTGACGGAGGGGAGGCCAAGCCCGACCAGTCCCTTCACGGTGCCGGCGAAAAGGAATACGGCCGCGATCAGGGCGAGTTCCGAGATCTCATACATGCCTTTGATCAGCCGGCCGCGAAGGCCCGTCAGCGCTGTGCGCGAAGGGGCGGTGGGGGACGCTTTCGCGGCAGCGGTGCTGGCGCGCGGGGCGGTGCATTCAGGAGTTCCGGTCGGTATTCGAAATGCAGCGTGTCATAGTGGTACCACTTGCCGCCCCAGATGAAGCCGTGCTGCTCGAAGATCTCGACAATTTCCCAGGGGATGCGGTTGCGATAAACCAGTTCCTCGCCCGGCTCGGTCCCCCGCCAGCGCCAGTAATCCCCGTATTTCGCGTTGATATCGACAGCCGCGCCGAAGGCGTGGACGCTGAAGCGTTCCGTGCCGGCGATCGTTCGGCAGTGATAGGTGCCCGCGCTCGGGCGCAGGTATTTCATGAAGCGTGCCGGCAGTTCGTCGAGCACGGCGGACACCTGGCGCAGGGCTTCGGCCACGCCGTTGACGCCGGTCACGCGCAGCGTCTTGCCATAGTTGTCCGGCAGCCAGACGACCGTTTCGAGGTTTGCCTCTACGGCTGAGCCGTTCTGTTTGCAGTCGCCGTACATCTTCGTGAAGAACGGCTCGTACCGGACGCGGCCCGGATCATTGTTCTCAAGTGGCGGGACCCCGCGTAGGCCGCGCGGATACGCGGTATAGAACTGGTCTTCCAGATCAGGGTCCGTGAGTGTCTCGCTGAAGGTCTTGTCCCGACCGTCATCGAAGGGCATGCGGGTGCCGTCATGCCAAATGATGACGTTGTCTTCGTATCCGGCAAGATGTTCCGGATAGGCGTCGACGAGCCGGCGCATCAGACGCTCATTGCGCGTAAGGGGTTCCGGCACGGTTGCCTGCGTTTGCGCCTCGGGCTCCGCGGCCTCGGCCGGAGGTTGTTCTCCGGTCACTTCAGGTTCAACAGGCGCAACCTCAGATTCAACAGGCGCAACCTCTTCAGGTTTGGCCGGCTCATTCGTCTCGGCTTCGGGCGCGGCGACCATGCTGGCGGTCCGCGCAGTCGGCGCCGCCTCGGAAGTCGCCTGCCGTTCCGCCTGCGCGTCCTCGGCCTCGGCGCGATCGGTCGTGCGCACGGACTTGGCGCCGGCCAGCACGATCAGCGCGATGAACACCAAATGGGTCAGCCCGGATGCAAATGTCCTGATTTTCACACGCTTGCCTTGATTGTGCTGCAGTGGGCGCTTGCGGATGAGGGTTTGTTAGCCGGTTCGGAGATGTCGCTGCCGGCGCGAGCCTACATGATTCGCGTTGGGCGGCTTCGACTGGCTACGGCCTTAGCACAAGAGCAAAGATGGTGGGAATAATGACAATAACGAGAATTTGCTATGTCGGCGCGTTGGCGCTGGCATTGACCCTGTCGGGCGGCGCCTTGGCCCAGGAGGGAAACGGTCAGATGGAAACCGACCTGGGTGACGGTGACCAGATGGAGATGATGGACGATCAGGACATGAACGGCACGATGGCCGATGACGAGGTCATGGATGACGCCATGTCCGAGGACCAGGATATGGAGGAGTCGGTCGATCCGGCGTCACCGGAGGCCGACGGCATGGACGGCACCATGACCGACGAGCAGGACATGGCCGATGAGATGGATGAAGGCGCCGCGCCGGAAGACATGGGACCCGCGGAGATGATCTCCGACAGTTCAGAGCGCGCCCTTGACAGGGCCGAGTTGAGCGGCATGACCTGCGAGGAACTCTGGGTCGCGCGCAACGAGATCTTCGACCGGAACGGCTACTGCTTCCGCAGCGAGCGGGCGCAGGCGTATTTTGACAACTCGGATTGCACGTCTGATTCGCAGGACATTCTCTCCGAACTGGAGTGGGACAATGTCGAGGTGATCAAGAGCGTGGAATCGTCGATGGGCTGCAACTGAGCCAGCGTGTCTGGCGCCCCGGTTCAGCGGGGCTTTTGGACGCTGCTGCCACGCGCCGATCACAAGTACTTTACGTTTGCACCTGAAGCGGTAAAGTAGTGTCGGTGCGTGGCCGCGTTCGCAATCGGGCAGTGGCGCGCGCCGTCACCGCTGATCTCCGGTCCTTGTATCGTGGTGGATCGATGCGGTGACTGTCCGTTAATTAAGAAACGAGAGGCGTCCTTTCGTGAGTGGAGGGCCACGACAGCGCAAGCCCCATTCCCAATCCGACGTCTCAAAACCGGCTTCGCGTTCGGTGTCCGAGCTGTCGCACGGAAACGGACAGCGAAGATCGCCTCGCAATTCACCCGAGGATCACGTCTACGCTGCGCTCGATCTGGGCACGAACAATTGCAGGCTGCTGGTGGCGCGCCCGTCGCGCCGCGGTTTCGTGGTCGTCGATGCGTTTTCGCGCGTCATCAAGCTGGGCGAGGGCATGACCCAGAGCGGCGCCCTGTCCGAAGACGCCATGACCCGCACAATTGATGCGCTCAAGGTCTGCGCGGACAAGATGATCCGCCGCGGGGTCAAGCGCTCGCGCCTGATCGCCACGGAAGCCTGCCGTGTCGCCAGGAACGCGGACGAGTTCGTCGCGCGGGTACGCGAGGAAACCGGGCTCGATCTGGAAATCATCGACCGCGAGACAGAAGCGCGGCTGGCTGTCAGCGGTTGTGCCTCGCTCATTGATCGTCAGAGCGACGGCGCTCTGGTTTTCGACATCGGTGGCGGCTCGTCGGAACTCATCCTGCTGGATCTGCGATGCATCAAGGACCAGCAGAAGCACCGGCCGCATGACCGGCTCTGGGCGCAGGACTGCGTGGCTGCGTGGACGTCGCTGCCGGTCGGCGTTGTCACGCTGGCGGAGCAGTTCGCCGGCGAGCCGATGGACCAGGCCACGTTCGAGGCCATGGTCGACGAGGTGCACAAGGCGCTTCGCCAGTTCGACAGCGACCACGGCGTTTCGGGCCGCATCGCCGACTGCAAAACCCACTTGCTCGGAACATCAGGCACGGCGACGACCATCGCCGGTATCCATCTCGGTCTCGAATACTATGATCGCCGCCGGGTCGATGGGTGCTGGCTCAGCGCCGAACAGGTGCGCGCCGTCTCGGAGCGTCTGACGGCGATGAAGCACGAGGAGCGCGTGAGGCAGGCGTGTATCGGGCGCGAGCGGGCCGATCTCATCATCGCTGGCGCGGCGATCCTGGAGGCGCTGCTCCGGGCCTGGACCTGTGAGCGCCTGCGGGTGGCGGACCGGGGCCTGCGCGAGGGGATCCTGGCGACGCTGATGGCGGAAGACGGTGTGCACGACCTGTGGCGCCGGCGAACCCGGCGCTATCGCCGGCGCTGAGGTGCGTGCCCGCCACGCTAACTGGAACGCATGATCGTCATGGCACGCAAGCAATCCGGCAAACCGGGAGGCTCCGGGCCTGGCAAGGGACGCCGCGAGGGCGCCGTCCGCGTCAGGACCGCACGCGGGCGCAAGACGTCTTCAACGCGCTGGCTGCAGCGTCAACTCAATGATCCTTATGTCGCGGCCGCGAAGCGCGAAGGCTATCGCTCCCGCGCCGCGTACAAACTTGTCGAGATTGACGACAAGCACAGGATCCTCAAGCGGGGTGCCGTTGTCGTGGACCTCGGCGCGGCGCCAGGGGGCTGGTCTCAGGTCGCAGCGCAGCGGGTCATGCCCGGCGGCAGAGTGATCGCGATCGATCTGCTTGAGATGACGGCGCTACCGGGCGTGAGCGTCCTGCAAGGGGATTTTCTGGAAGAGAGCGGTCTTGAAGCCGTGAACGCCGCCCTCGATGGCCGCAAGGCCGATGTCGTGCTGTCGGATATGGCGCCATCCACCACCGGCCACAGGCAGACTGATCATCTCGGAACGGTCGCGCTTGCGGAGGCGGCACTTGAATTTGCCTGTGCGGTGCTCGCGCCTGGCGGCACGTTCCTCGCCAAGGTGTTTCAGGGCGGCGCGGAAGGCGAGATGCTGGCCCTGATGAAACGCGCGTTCAGCACCGTTCGCCACGTCAAGCCAAAGGCGAGCCGTCCCGAGTCCCCGGAGACTTACGTGCTCGCGACAGGCTTTCGTGATGCGGATGCCCACAAATAGTCCAAACAGTAAAGCAGGAAGATGCGAACTGCTTTGCACGGGCTTATGAAAGTGATAAGAAAACGGACAAGCAGGGAGCTTGGCCATCGCGTGCCGAGTGTGGGCTAGGCAGAATAAAGCGTGGAGTAGGGTGGACAATGAGCGAGTCAGTTATCGGCGAAGACCTGACGATCATCGGCAACGTTACGACGCAAGGAAATCTCAAGCTCGACGGCAAGCTGGAAGGCGACATGCATTGCGCCTCGCTCATCGTCAGCGAAAAGGGCCGGATTGACGGGGGCATCGTGGCCAACAACGAGGTGATCGTTTTCGGCAACGTCTCGGGCTCCATCCGGAGCAAGCGCGTCATGCTGCATTCCACTGCCCGTGTGGAAGGCGATATCTTCCATCAGGGCATCGGCATCGAGATGGGCACGCGTTACGACGGCACCCTGAAGTGGACTGATGATCCCGATGCCTTCGCTTTCAGGGGCGATGGCAAGATGGCCGAACAGACAACGGCGGCCCAGCAGTCACAAGCGCAGCAGGCGGGCGCGCAGCAGCAGCCGCAGGCGCAGCAGAGCGAGCAGGTGCAGGCGGCCGGCCCAGGTCAGCAGGACGGCGGCGGCGGCCGCCGGCTGTTGCGGCGCTAGAGCGCCGTGCCGGCTTGAGATCGTTGACGCCGTTGCCATGTAAGGCGATACCGACGGGGCATAGGTTCGTGTCCGCTGCGATCGGGTGAAGCTTATTCCCGTGGGTCCGCGCAACCTGGTGAAAGGAGTTGTCGGCGATGAAGCTGGCACTCACGTTTGACGACGTTCTTCTCAAGCCGCGCCACTCGAACGTCCTGCCTGCACAGGTCGACGTGTCGACCCGCGTCACGCCCGAGATCGGCTTGAACATCCCGGTGATCTCATCGGCCATGGACACGGTGACGGAGGCTCCGCTGGCGATCGCGATCGCGGCAGCGGGGGGAATCGGCGTGCTCCACCGGAACATGACGGTGGAGGATCAGGCGGATCAAGTCCGGCAGGTCAAGAAATACGAATCCGGGATGGTCGTGAACCCTGTGACGATTCACCCCGATGCGCCGCTATCCGAGGCCCTGGAGCTCATGCGCCGTCACGGCATCTCCGGCATTCCAGTGGTCACGCCTCCGGTGAACGGCGGCCGGGAAGGGCGCCTCGTCGGTATCCTGACCAACCGTGATGTACGCTTCGCCGAAAACCTTCACGAGCCGGTTTCCGCGCTGATGACGCGGGATAATCTGGTAACGGTGAAAGACGGGGTCAGTTCGGAAGAGGCGCGGCGTCTGCTGCACCAGCACCGCATCGAGAAACTCCTGGTCGTCGACGACGCGTATCACTGCATTGGCCTGATCACTGTCAAGGACATCGAAAAGGCGGTCCAGCATCCCAACGCGGCCAAGGACGAGGAGGGGCGGCTGCGCGTTGCGGCCGCAACGACGGTCGGGGAACAGGGATATGAGCGCAGCGCGCGGCTGATCGATGCGGGCGTCGACATGATCGTGGTGGACACCGCTCACGGCCATTCCGAGCGCGTGCTCGAAGCGGTCCGCCGCGTCAAGGCATTGTCGAATTCCGTGCAGGTCGTGGCGGGGAATATCGCGACGACCGAAGGGGCCAAGGCGCTGATCGACGCCGGGAGCGACGCCATCAAGGTCGGGATCGGGCCGGGCTCCATCTGCACCACCCGCGTTGTCGCCGGCGTGGGCGTTCCACAGTTGACCGCCATCCTCGATACCGTGGACGTGGCGGCTTCAAACGGCGTCCCCGTCATTGCCGACGGCGGTATCCGTTTTTCCGGCGACCTGGCCAAGGCGATTGCCGCGGGGGCAAGTTGCGTGATGGCCGGATCGCTTCTGGCAGGGACGGATGAAAGCCCGGGCGAGGTCTACCTGTATCAGGGCCGGTCCTACAAGGCCTATCAGGGCATGGGCTCGGTCGGCGCGATGGCGCGCGGCTCGGCTGACCGCTATTTCCAGCAGGAGGTCGGCGATACGCTCAAGCTGGTGCCGGAAGGTATCGAGGGGCAAGTGCCCTACAAGGGGCCGATCTCAAGCGTGCTGCACCAGCTTGTTGGCGGATTGCGCGCGGCGATGGGGTACACCGGCTGCACGACCCTCGAAGACTTCCAGCGCAACGCCGAATTTATCCGCGTCAGCGGCTCGGGGGTGCGTGAAAGTCACACGCATGACGTCGCAATCACGCGCGAGAGCCCGAACTACCCCGGCCGGCTCGATTAGGGCGCTGCCCCGACGTTCAATCTCTTCGGTTCGAAAGGTCTCCGCGATGCAGCCCGGTGCGCGCCTGAAGGCGGCGATCGAGGTGCTTGACGATATCCTCTACCGTCACCGCCCTGCCGCGCAGGCGCTCAACGACTGGGGGCGGTTGCATCGCTTCGCGGGATCGCGGGACCGCGCGGCGATCGGCAACATCGTGTTCGATGCGCTGCGCAGGCGCAACACCGTGGGCTTCCTCATGGATAGCGATGATTCGCGGAGTCTCGCGCTCGGCGTCATGGCTCACCTGTGGCAAGACACGCCGGAAGAGATTGACCAGATATGCGTGGGCGGGCATGCGCCGGAGCCGCTAGGCGAGAAGGAGCGGGCCGGTCTGACGGCAACCCTGAACGACGACGCGCCCGATTGGGTCCGTGGCGATTACCCGGACTGGCTCCAGGGCGAGTTCGAAACCGCGTTCGGCGCCGACGCCGCGGCCCAGGGCGCAGGTCTGGCGGCGCGGGCGCCGATCGACCTGCGGGTCAACACGCTGAAAGCCGATCGTGCGAAAGTGCTGAAAGCGCTGCGCGCTTATGCGCCCGAAGAAACGCCGCTCTCGCCGGTCGGGCTCCGGGTGGCAGCCCGCGCGCGCGACGCGAAGGCCCCGAATCTCGAAGCGGAAGCCGCACACGGCAGGGGCTGGTTCGAGGTGCAGGATGAAGGCTCGCAGATTGCCGCGCTGCTCGCCGGGACGCAGGCCGGGCAACAGGTGGCCGATATCTGCGCGGGCGCGGGGGGAAAGACGCTGGCTCTCGCCGCGCAGATGGATAACAAGGGGCAAATCTACGCCTATGATGCCGACAAGGTACGTCTGCGCCCCATTTTCGATCGGCTGAGGCGCGCCGGTGCACGCAATGTTCAGGTTTTGCCTGCGGGCGACGCGGACGCGCTCGCGGCGCTTGCCGGGCGTATGGACGTCGTCTTCTCGGACGCGCCATGCAGTGGTTCGGGGGCTTGGCGCCGGCGCCCGGATTCGAAATGGCGGCTGTCCCCTCAGGCGTTGTCCCGGCGTGATGAGGAGCAGCGCGCGGTCCTGTCACAAGCAGCCGATCTGGTGCGCCCCGGCGGCCGGCTCGTCTATGTCACCTGTTCCGTGCTGCCCAGCGAAAATAAGGCTCAGGTCAGCCGGTTCCTGCAGGACCACGGGGATTTCGAGGTGATGCCGGCGCAATCGGCATGGAACGGGACGTTGCCTTCGCCCCCGCCCGTCAGTGCGGATGGGGACAACAAGGACGGCACACTCCTGCTAAGCCCGGCGACGCATGGAACGGACGGATTCTTTATCGCGATTTTCCGGCGAATAGCTTAACCTCGCGTCGGCAGCGCAGAGGGTTAGCGATGGGCGTGCTCAAGGCGGTTTTCGGCCTGATCCTGATTGTCCTCTTCGTGGGGTTCGGCTACTGGATGCATGCAACCTACACCACGAAGACCGGTGACGACGCTATCTGGGCCGGCATCAACGGATTGATGCCCGAGACGTTACAGCGATGGTCGTGCAGCGAGATCAAGCAGCGTGCCGGCGGCTCGCCCGCGCCGCAAAGTTGCGCCGAGTTCTGGAACATGCCGGGTCCCGAGGAAGCCGCGGCGCCTGGCGTAGAGACGGACCTGGCCGGCCCGACAGAAGATGACCTGCCCGACACGGCTCCAGCCAGCGCGACGGCGGCGGACTGAGCCCGGGAGCTGGCTCTAGCGGCTTGACCCTGCTCGCCCCGAGTGATCTACCAGCGCATGTGGCCCGATCCTCTCTGCTCAAAGGCGCGCGGCGCGCGGCGACGGCATGACCGAAACCATTCTCATCGTCGACTTCGGAAGCCAGGTGACCCAGCTTATCGCCCGGCGCGTGCGCGAATCCGGCGTCTATTCCGAGATCGTACCGTTTACAGATGGCGAGGGCGCAATCGCGCGGATGAATCCCAGCGCGATTATTCTTTCGGGCGGCCCTGCCAGCACGCATGAGGCGGCGACGCCGCGGGCACCGGAAGCGGTACTGAGGTCGGGTGTGCCGGTGCTTGGTATCTGCTATGGCCAGCAGACCATGGTCGCGCAGCTCGGCGGCGCGGTGTCCGGCTCGGATCACCGGGAATTCGGACGTGCCGAGATCACACTGCGCAAGGCGTCGCCCCTATTCGAAGGGCTGGGCGATCCCGGCAGCCAGCTTCAGGTGTGGATGAGCCATGGGGACCGGGTGGACAGCCTGCCGCCGGGCTTCGAGGTCATCGCCAGCACGCCCGGCGCGCCATTCGCGGCCATCGCCGATGAACAGCGCCAGCTCTATGGTGTGCAGTTCCATCCCGAGGTCGTGCACACCCCGCAGGGTGCCGCGATGCTGCGCAACTTCACGCACGAGATTGCCGGCTGCAAGGGGGGATGGACGATGGCGCGCTTCCGCGACGCCGCGATCGCGCGCATCCGTGAGCAGGTCGGGGACGGGCGCGTGGTCTGCGGGCTTTCCGGCGGTGTCGACTCGGCCGTCACGGCGGTGCTGATCCATGAGGCGATCGGCGAGCAGCTGACCTGTATCTTCGTTGACCACGGCCTCCTGCGGGCCGGCGAGGCGGAACAGGTCGTCACCCTGTTCCGCGACAGCTACAATATTCCGCTGGTCGATGCGCAGGCTGCGCCGCGGTTTCTGGCAGAACTCGAGGGCGTCAGCGATCCGGAACAGAAACGCAAGATCATCGGCAGCCAATTCATCGAGGTCTTCGAGCAGGAAGCCGCGCGCATCGGCGGGGCTGATTTCCTCGCCCAAGGCACGCTTTACCCGGACGTGATCGAGAGCGTGTCCTTCACCGGCGGGCCATCGGTCACCATCAAGTCGCACCATAATGTCGGCGGCCTCCCGGAGCGCATGAACATGACGCTGCTTGAGCCGCTGCGCGAGTTGTTCAAGGACGAGGTGCGCGCGCTTGGCCGCGAACTGGGGCTGCCGGAGGGGTTTTTGCGCCGCCATCCGTTCCCCGGGCCGGGGCTGGCGATCCGCATTCCCGGAGCGATTACACCTGACAAGCTGGAAATCTTGCGCAAGGCCGACGCCATTTACCTCGACGAGATCGACAAGGCAGGGCTTTACGACGAGATCTGGCAGGCCTTTGCCGTGTTGCTGCCGGTGCGCACGGTCGGCGTGATGGGCGATGCGCGCTCATATGATTTCGTGTGCGCGCTGCGCGCGGTGACCTCCACCGATGGCATGACGGCGGATTATTTCCCGTTCAGCCACGAGTTCCTCGGGCGCGCCGCCACGCGGATCATAAACGAGGTGCGCGGCATCAACCGGGTCGTCTACGACGTGACCTCGAAGCCGCCCGGGACGATCGAGTGGGAGTGAAACCATGACAAAGGCCGCCGCGCAGGCAGCCTTT
>CAYFTI010000063.1:0-12412 GCA_964346065.1 uncultured Hyphomicrobiaceae bacterium | reverse complement strand
CGCCGAGACGGGCAACACGGAGATCGGCAGCGGCGAGGGCGAAGGCCGCGGTGACGTCGCGGTGGTCGCTGATCGGTACATGAGCCGGGGCATGATGCGCGGCTCCTTCGACCACAAGGTGGTCATGGTCGCTGGCGATACGCCTGACAGTGCCAATCCGGTTGCCGCTCTGCAGGAGAGCATTCCGACCGCCCTGGATCGCGGACATGACGAAGCTGTCATGGAAAGTACAGTGGTCGAAGCCAACGTGAGTGCTCAGGCCGAGGTCGTGTCCCCGGCACGGCTCAGCGCCGAGGCCCGGATGAAGGGCTATGAGGGTGAAGCCTGCGGCGAGTGCGGCAACTTCACGCTGGTGCGCAATGGCACCTGCCTGAAGTGTGACACCTGCGGCGCGACGAGCGGCTGCTCGTAACCACCGTGCCACAAGGCACTTGAGCATGGCCGGTCCGGCTCCTCAGGGAAGCCGGGCCGGTTTTGAGTCCGGCGTCCACGCGTTCCCTTTCAATCAGAGAAGGCGCCCAAGGGGGCGAAAACCGCCATGTGGATGATCAGACGGAAAAACGCCGAGGAACTCGACAGCATTGTCTATTTCCTTTCCAGCGCGCTGAACGCGGCCATCGACGACAGCACTTATCTCGCGCATCACCGTTCCATGACCCCGCAGATCGGCGCCGGGCTCGCCACGTCCGAGATCGCCTCGCGTCTGGCCATGTTCCGTGAACAGGTGTGCGATGTCAGCCAGCGCGAATTCATGCTGGTGACGAAACTCGCACGAGCGCGCCACTGGGCGCAGCAACTTCGCCGGCACGAGCCGCATATGCGCGCGGATATCGACGCGTTCCTGTCGGTGACGGCACCGTGTGAGGGGATGGTCCGCAACCGGGCCACAGATGCCCAGAGTGTTTTCGATGGTCATGCCCAGCCCAAGCGATTTCTCGCGGATCGCATGCCCGCCGGGCGCGTGGCTGCCGAGGCGGCTCTGTCGCAGATGGAGCGGCTTGAGGCGGCGGAGCGCGGTGAGCTGCCCGACGATGACGGGCCGCGCTACCTGATCGGCGGCGAGATCAGCGTGGAGGCGCTCAACGAGGCGTGCGAGCGGCTGCTGACAAGAATGTCCGTGCATTACGGCTGGGAAGATGACAGCGCGGCGGTGGAGAACGACGCAGCGCTGCGAGACCAGGCAGCGACAGACGCGCCGGATCAGCCGGCGGAGAACGATGCGGCTGTCGCCGCCGGGGCTCAGCCGGGCAAGGAGGCCCAAGAGAAGGCGCCAGACGATACGGGCGGTGAGACGTCGCAGGCAGGCGCTGCCTCGGCCGAAGCCGCAACCGGAGCGGGGAACGTGGATACCGCAGAAAGCGCGCAGGCTCCGACAGAATCCAGCCGGGATGAGCAGAGCGGACCGCCGGACAACGAGTCGCAAACCACGCTGGATACCGACGCCGGCGAGAGAGACGGCACAGTGGCTGCCGGCAGCCCGGACGGTTCAGACTCAGACGCCGACGCTGACGAGGCCGCCTCGGCTGCAACGTGCGGCGACAAGGAAGCCGACGACCGGGCTGAACCCCCGCACGTGGCGCCGCCACAACAGGCCGCATCGGGCTAGGCTGACTTTACACGTCGTCGACGCCCGGCACGTCGGCGAGGATGTTCCGGGCACTCAGCTGGTCCTGCACCCAGCGCGACGCGACCTCAAGGCGCGCCGCATCAGGCCCGCGGAACACGACGTTTACGCCAAAGCGGTTGTCGACATGGAACGGATAGCTGCCGATGGTCACGTCCGGGAACGCCTCCTGCGCCTCTCCCAGAAGCTCCGCGATGTCACCCTCGCGGCCTGACACGCGCAGCGTGCGGCTCAACAGCTTCTGTCCCGCGCGCAGACCGGGGAGCACCTGATCCAGCATCGCCTGCATGATCTGCGGCACACCTGCCATCACATGGACGTTCTCGACCGAGAACCCCGGCGTTGCCGATACCGGATTATCAATCAGCGCGGCGCCTGCCGGCATCCGCGTCATCCGCAGCCGCGCCGGCGTTAGCTGGGTCTCCCGGAAGTGCCGGCGCATGATGTCGAGAGCGCGGGGATCCTCCCGAACCGGAAGCCCGAACGCCGCCCCGATTGAATCGGCTGTGATGTCATCATGCGTCGGGCCGATCCCGCCCGTGGTAAAGACGTAATCGTAATGCTGGCGAAGTGTGTTCACGGCTTCCACGATCGCCGCCTCATCGTCCGAGACGATGCGCACCTCGCGCAGCTGGATGCCGCTGTCGGTCAGCTTCTCGGCAATATGACCGATGTTCTTGTCCTTTGTCCGCCCCGACAGGATTTCATCGCCGATCACGATGACCGCGGCGGTAACGACTGGCGCGCCCGTTTCGGCTGGGTCTGTCATTGATCCTTACTGTTCCCGTTTCTTCGTTGCATGCCCATGCGGCCCTTGCCGGACGCCGGGGTGCATCCTACTCTCGAATAATGCAGTTCGAACGCCCGCTTATACCCGGTCATCTCGAGCGAAGATACAAGCGTTTCCTTGCCGATGTCAGGCTCGACAGCGGCGAGACGGTAACGGCGCACTGCCCGAATCCCGGCTCGATGATGGGGCTCGCGGATCCGGGGGGTCGCGTGTGGCTTTCGCCGAGCGCGAACCCGAAGCGCAAGCTGCAATATACGTGGGAGCTTGTCGAGCTGGCCGCGCCCGGAGGCGTCGAATATGCCGGGATCAACACCGCACATCCGAATGTGCTTGCGGCAGAAGCGATCGCGCAAGGGCGCATCCCCGAACTCGCGGGCTATACGGTGATGCGTCGCGAGGTGCGCTACGGCGCGAACAGCCGCGTGGACATCCTGCTCGAAGGCGACAGCGGGCGCTGCCTGGTAGAGGTCAAGAACGTCCATCTGAGCCGCGCCCGGGGACTGGCCGAGTTCCCGGACAGTGTCACGGCGCGTGGTGCGAAGCATCTGACGGAACTGGCGGCCCGGGTGCGCGAAGGCGACCGGGCCGTGATGCTTTACATCGTGCAGCGCCCGGCCGAGCGCTTCGCGCTGGCCGCCGATATCGACCCTTCCTATGCCGCAGCCTTCGCCCGCGCGTGCAAGTCCGGCGTAGAGGCCCTATGTTATGTTTGCGAGGTTGGACTTGACGGTATAAGCGTTCGGGAACGGATCGACTTCACGCCTGGCGTAAATGAGCCGGCGGCTGACTCGTAAACGAGTATTGGTATCGAGGGTTCGGGAAGACCGGAATGAACGAACTGGAGAGTGACGTGAGACGTGCCGACCGGAAGGTGAGGCTTTACGACGAGGAGGCCTTCGAAGGGCTTCGCGCGGCAGGCCGATTGGCGGCGGAGGCGCTCGACCTGATCGCGCCGCATGTGGTGCCGGGCGTTACCACCCAGGAGCTGGACGATATCGTGCTGGAGTTCGCGCTGGACCACGGCGCGATCCCGGCGACGCTACATTATCGCGGTTACACAAGATCGATCTGCAGCTCCATCAATCACGTTGTCTGCCACGGCATCCCGAGCCAGCGCCAGCTTTACGAGGGCGATATCATCAATATCGATGTCACGCTCATCCTGAACGGCTGGCATGGCGACACCAGTCGCATGTATCCGGTCGGCCAGGTCGCGCGCCGCGCAGAGCGGCTTATCGAGGTCACGCACGAGGCGCTGATGCGCGGCGTTTCGGCGGCCGCGCCGGGGGCGACCACCGGAGATATCGGAGCGGCGATCCAGGGCTATGCCGAGGGCGAGCGGTGCAGCGTGGTCCGTGATTTCTGCGGTCACGGCTTGGGCGACGTGTTCCACGACAAGCCGAACATTCTGCACTACGGCAACCCGGCTGAAGGGCTTCAGCTTGCGCCCGGCATGGTGTTCACCATCGAGCCGATGATCAACCTCGGCCGCCCGCACGTGAAGATCCTCAAGGATGGCTGGACGGCCGTGACGCGCGACCGCTCGCTGTCGGCACAGTTCGAGCACACGGTCGGCATCACCGAGGATGGCTGCGAAGTCTTCACCTATTCGCCGGCCGGTCTGGACAAGCCGCCGTACCAGGTGGAGCAGTTGCGTGCCTCATGAGCGGATTCGACGATGCCCAAAGCCGCCGCTCGCGTTCCAGCGGGGCTCAGCCTGCGCTGCCGATTGGTGAGGCCGGGTCAAAGTCGACGGGCAGCGGCGCAAAAGCCGCGAAGAGGGCGACACCGCACTATCACGGGCATCGCCAGCGCCTGCGCCAGCGGTTCATTGATGGCGGGGCCGATGCACTGCCGGATTACGAACTCCTTGAACTGATCCTGTTCCGCGCGATCCCGCGCAGGGACACCAAGCCGCTGGCAAAGGCGCTTCTGGCGAAGTTCGGCTCCTTCGCCGGCGTCATCAACGCCTCACCGGTGCGGCTGCGCGAGATATCGGGCATGGGCGAGGCTGTTATCACGGAGCTGAAGCTGGTGCGCGCGGCTTCGCTGCGGCTTCTCAACCGGGAAATCATGGATCTGCCGGTGCTGAGTTCGTGGACGCAGGTCATGAACTACTGCCAGGCGGCGATGGGGCATTCCGAGATCGAGCAGTTCCGTATCCTGTTCCTCGACAAGCGGAACCGGCTTATTGCCGACGAGGTGCAGCAAGAGGGTACAGTGGACCACACACCAGTTTACGTGCGCGAGATCATCAAGCGGGGGCTGGAGCTGTCGGCAACCGCCCTGATCCTCGTGCACAACCATCCATCCGGCGATCCGACGCCCTCGCAGGCGGACATCACAATGACCAAGGAAATAATCGAAACCGCCAGCAAGCTCGGGATCGTCGTGCACGATCACATCATTGTCGGGCGCGAGGGGGCTGGAAGCCTGCGCGCGGCGGGCCTGATGTAGCCTCAGGCCGGGGGCGGTCCGAAGACCAGCACCGCGTTCAGGCCGCCGAACGCGAACGAGTTGGACATCGCGTAATTGATCTCGTGTGCGCGGCCCTCGTTCGGCACGTAGTCCAAGTCGCATCCCTCGCCCGGTTCATCGAAACCGATCGTAGGCGGTGCGTAATTCTCTTCTATCGCCTTGAGACACGCGCTGGCCTCGATACTGCCGCCGGCGCCAAGCGTATGGCCGGTCATCGACTTGGTGGACGACACCAGCAAGTCGTTCGCCGCGCTTCCGAAGACGCGCTTGATTGCGCCGGTTTCGTTCACATCGTTGATGGCAGTCGCCGTGCCATGGGCATTGAGATAGTCGATGTCGGACGGGCTTATCCCTGCATCATCCAGCGCAAGCTGCATGGCCGCCGTCGGCCCCTCGATGTCCGGGTTGACCATGTCGCCTGCGTCAGCCGTCATGCCGAACCCGAGCACCTCGGCGAGAATGTTCGCGCCGCGCTCGCGCGCGTGCTCCATTTCCTCCAGAACGAGGGTCCCCGCCCCTTCAGCGAGTACGGTGCCATTACGCCGCTTGGAGAAGGGAAAACAGCCCTCGGGCGAGAGCACGCGCATTGCCTGCCAGGCGCGCAGCGAACCAAAGGTGAGCGCCGCCTCCGAAGCGCCGGCAACGCCGAGATCCGCCGCATTGCCACGGATGAGCTGGAAGGTCAGCCCGATGGCGTGGGCCGCCGTCGAGCAGGCGCTAACCGTGCCGAAGCACGGCCCCTTGATACCATAGTCGATACCGACATGCGCCGCCGCCGAACTCCCGATCGAGCGCAGGAGCGTCAGCGGATGCGTCGCCTTCTTGTTGTGAACGAAGAGGTCTTCGTAGCCTTTTTCCAGGCTGACAAGACCACCGATTCCAGATCCGATGATGCAGGCGGCACGCAGCCCGTTCTCGATCGGTCCCTCGAACCCCGCCTGGCTCATCGCCTCCTTGGCGGCGACCCCGGCGAACTGGGAATATCGATCGGCGAGCAGAATATGCTTGCTGTCCAGCAGCTTCCGAGGTTCGAAATCCTCAACCTCTCCGGCGATGTGGATGTAGAGTTCGCCGGTATCGAAGCCCTTGATCTCATCAATACCACAGCGCCCGGCGCACACGCTTTCCCAGAACGGCTCGATGCCGGTCCCGATGGGCGTTACGGCCCCATGCCCGGTGACGACGACGCGGCGCGCCCCATTCGATTTGGTCATTTCGTTTTCGTTTCAGTGTTCGCCGGGCGGACGCCGTACTCCACAGGACGAAGAGCATGCACCACGTCGCGCATCCATCGCCGCAAATCGTTTATCAGGCTGCGGCGCCGGAGGTTCCGGAATTGGAGACAAGCTGGCGCACACGGTCGACAACCGAGCCCACGGTCGCGAAGTCTTCCATTTCCTCGTTGGCATTATATGGAATTTCGATACCGAAGCTGTCTTCGATATCGAACACGATGACCGCCAGATCGAGTGATTCGATTTCCAGATCACTCAGCTTCGTATCCATGGAAATCGTCTCCGGCGGATCCTTCATGTTCTTCTTGAGGATCTCAACGATCTTGGAAGCGACTTCGTCCATACCTAGCCCCCTACCTGTCGTGGCTGGTTTGAATTGTCATCGATTCGGAGAAGCGGACTTTCCGCGAACCCATGCATGGAGATTTTTTGGTCTTCACCGGCATCCTGCCGGTTTTCCTAGTCGGAAACAAAGTCGAAGTCCAGCGGGGGATGTCGCAATCCCGCACATTGAACCGCGCGCCCGTTCGCCGTGACCGGGAACGCAACGGCTGCCGCCAGCCAACCTTGATCTCCAACCCCAACTCTATCATGTCGCGGATTGTGTTATGAAAGTGACGCGAGCCGGAGCAGCCATTCAATTTTGGCGAATTCCGGCCTCTTCATAGTTCCGACGTGGTACGCCGGCAGGGTGCCGCGAAGACAGTCCCGGACAGTCGCACGAGACGCGAGATAATGGCAAAAGAAACACGACTTTCCGAGGCCGCGTCCGCCAGTATATCCAAAGAGCCTGAGCAGGACCTCTACGGGATCGGCGAACTTGCCGACGAGCTTGGCATCAGCCAGCGCGCCGTGAGGTTTTACGAAACGAAAGGGCTTCTGAAACCCCGCCGGGTCGGGGTCAATCGGGTGTATGACCGGCGCGACCGCGCGCGCCTCAAGCTGATCCTGCGCGGCAAGCGTCTTGGCTTTTCGCTTCAGGAGATATCCGATTATCTGGATCTGTATGACGAGGACCCCGAGCAGATCCTCCAGGTTCGCCACCTGCTCAACAAGATCGAGCAGGCGATCGAAGATCTTGAGCGCAAGCGTGCCGACATTGACGCCACGCTGGAGGAGCTGGCGTCAATCCGCGAGGAGTGTATCGACAGGCTGAAAGCCGAGGGCTGAGTGCCGCGTCAGGCGGCTTCCTCGGTGCGCGGCGCCTCCAGGATCGCGGCGACGCCCATGCCGCCGGCCGTGCAGATGGAGATCAGGCCGCGGCCTCCGCCGCGCTCGTTCAGCAGCTTGGCCAGATGCCCGGTGATCCGCGCGCCGGTGGCCGCGAACGGGTGGCCGTAGGCGATGCTGGAGCCGCGCACATTGAGCTTGCTGCGGTCAATCGGCCCGAGCGGCTCATCACGGCCCAGCATTTCACGGCAGTACTCGGGCGATTCCCAGGCCTTGAGCGTGGACAGAACCTGCGCGGCGAAGGCTTCGTGGATTTCGTAGAAGTCGAAGTCCTGTAGTGTAAGACCGGCTCGGTCGAGCATCTTTGACACCGCGATGGTCGGCGCCATCAGGAGCCCGCGGCCGCCGACGAAATCGATACCGGCCGTCTGGCTCTCGACGATGTAAGCCTGCGGGACAAGGCCGTTGTCCTTCGCCCAGTCTTCCGACGCGATCAACACGGCCGAGGCGCCATCGGTGAGCGGGGTCGAGTTGGCCGCCGTCAGCGTGCCGCTCTTCGACTTGTCAAAGGCCGGGGTCATGTTCCCGATCTTTTCGAGGTCGATGTCCTCGCGGATGATGTTGTCCTGAAACACGCCCGCGCAGGGGACGATCATGTCGTCCAGAAAACCGTCCTTGTAGGCTTGCGCGGCGTTCTTGTGGCTGTTGTAGGCGAGCAGGTCCTGCTCCGCGCGCGGGATGTCCCACTCCTTGGCCATCAGTTCACAGTGCTGGCCCATCGACAGGCCGGTGCGCGGCTCGTTGACGTTGGGGGCTTGTGGCGCCAGTTCGCCGGGCTTGAAATCACCGAACTGCTTGATCTTCTGGCCGAAGCTTTTGGCGCGCGAGGCATTGATGAGGCGCTTGGCGAACTTGCGGTTAAAGACGATCGGCGCGTCCGAGACCGTGTCCGATCCGGTGGCGATGGCGCAGTCGATCTGGCCCGTGGCGATCTTCGCGCCGCTGCCAAGCGCCGCTTGCAGGCTGGTGCCGCAGGCCTGCATCATCGTGATGCCCGGCGTGGATGGCGCGAGGTCCGTGCCGATCACGGCTTCGCGCGCAAGGTTCCAGTCCTTAGCGTGGGTCACGACCGCGCCGCCGACAACTTCATCGACATGCTTGCCCTTGAGACCGAACCGCTCGGACAGGCCACTGAGGGCCGTGGTCATCATGTCGAGATTTGTCAGTTCGGCGTAGGCGGTGTGGGAGCGGCAGAACGGTGTGCGCACCCCACCGATGACGGCGACTTTCCGCATGGCATAACCCTCTCAGGCTGAAATTCAGGCGGCCTGCGCGGTGCTCTCGCTGGCCTTGTTCTGGGAGCGGCGGTAATGGAGCGGCCCGCCGCGGAACGGCGCGAAGCCCGTTCCGAAGATCACGCCGGCATCGACCAAGTCGGCGTTGGCGACGATGCCGTCTTCCAGCGCCCGCTCGCACTCGTCGATCAGCGGCTTCAGCATTTCCTCGCCAAGCCGCTCCAATTCGGCTTCATCGTACGACGTGCCGGATTTCTGGGCCTTGCCCTTCTCCCACGTATAAAAGCCCTGGCCGGTCTTCTTGCCGAGCTTGCCGACGCTGACGAGCCGGGCCAGGTCGCTGTCTTTCGAGGCGCCAGACCCCAACGTGTCGTTGACATTCATGCAGACATCGAGGCCCACGACGTCCGCCAGCTCGATCGGCCCCATGGGCATGCCGAACTTCTCCGCCGCCGCGTCCAGCTTTTCCTTCGGGGTGCCTTCCTGGTAGCGGCCAATCGAGCCGAGCAGGTATGGTGCCAGCACGCGATTGACGAGAAAGCCGGGGCAACTCTTCACGATCAGCGGCATCTTGCCGATGTGATTGACGAAAGCGCCGCCCTTCTCGACCTCCTCCGTGCGTGACTGCTCGCCTTGCACCACCTCGACCAGCGGCATCTTCTCGACGGGATTGAAATAGTGCAGGCCGATCAGCCGGCCGGGGTCTTGTAGTGCCTCGGCGATGTCCTCGATCCGCAGCGAGGAGGTGTTCGTCGCCAGGACCGCGCCGGGCTTGAGTTGCGGCTCAATGTCGGCGAACAGCTTCTGCTTCGCGTCGAGGTTCTCGACGATCGCCTCGATCACGACATCGGCGCGCTTGACGTGTTCACCCGGTACGTCGCTGATCAGCCGCTTCATGGCGACATCGACGTCCCGGC
Source organism: uncultured Hyphomicrobiaceae bacterium (assembly GCA_964346065.1). Classification (GTDB taxonomy): domain Bacteria; phylum Pseudomonadota; class Alphaproteobacteria; order Rhizobiales; family Rhodomicrobiaceae; genus Dichotomicrobium. Next base: position 2,903 of record CAYFTI010000063.1, on the reverse strand, counting down.
TTGAGCGCATACGCTTCTTGAAGAGCTTTTTCGCTTGGCCCAGCGCCTTGTTGACCTGATCCTGCGTCTGGTCCTGCAGCGAGACTTCCATGCCGGAGTAGACGCCCCAGGCTGCAATGTCGCCGCCCATGGTGCCCGCACCAACAACGTGAAGGCGCAACGGCTTGAACCGGCTCTTGGGTGCCTGCCCTTTCAGCATTTCCTGCAGCCGGAATACGCGCCGCAGATTCCGCGATGTCTCACTGATCATCAGCGGCACGAAGGTGCGGCTTTCCGCTGACGCCATGCGCTGCCGATCCCCGCCGTGGCGCTCGAAAAGGTCGATCAGCTTGTAAGGCGCTGGATAATGATCCGCGCGCGCCTTCTTCTCGGTTTCCTTGCGCATCCGGTTGGCGAGATAGCTTCTCGCGGGCGACTTGGTGATCATCCGTTTCCACCAGGACCCGCCCTTCGACTTGCGCTTCTGCATGACCGCCTTGCGCGCGGTCCAACGCAATTCGTTGGTGGTCGGGACCAACTGATCCACGACGCCCATGCCGCGCGCCGCGCCCGGCCGCAGCATCTTGCCGGTGAGCATCGCCTGCATGCCTTGTATCGGCCCCGCGAGGTCGAGCATCCGAACCGTGCCGTTGAGCCCCGGGATGATGCCGAGCTTGACCTCCGGCAGGCCGATTCGCGTGCCGTCTTCGCGGGTGGCCACGCGGTAATGGCAGGCCATCGCGAATTCGAGTCCGCCGCCCAGGCAATAGCCGTTGATCGCCGCGACAGCCGGGACCTTCAGCCGCTCGACCCGGTTGAACAGCTCGATGACCGGGTTGATGACGTCCTCGACATCCTTCTCGGTGCGCAACTCATCGAACTCGCTGATATCCGCCCCGGCGATAAAGTTGTCGGGCTTGGCGGAGATGAACACGACACCCTTCACGTCGCCGCGCTGCGCCGCGTCCTCGACCGTGCTGACGATTTTCACCAGTTCCTCGACCGGCTCGCGGCCCAGCGTGTTCATGCGCTGGCCAGCGATGTCGAACCAGGCCCAGGCGATGTTGTCGACGTCGATGTCGAAGCGCCAATGCTTCAGATCAGGCAATTCATATGACATGTCGCTTCCAGTCTTGTCTGTCTTATTCAGCCGCCTGGACGCCGCTGTCTTTCCTGCCGGGCTCGGTGGCAGGCGCGGCCTCGGCCGGCTCGGCGGCCCGCTCATGTGTCTCGGCCCGGGATGGCTGCGACGCCTCCGGTCTCTCGGCCTCCGGGGCGCCTTCGGTGGTTCGCCCGGCCTGGCCCGTGATGGCTTCGGGCTCGAAGTGGTCCACCGAGATCACCTTGAACACCAGTTCCTCGGTTTCGCGCAACAGCTTCGCTTCCTCGCTGGTCACGATGCCCTTCTCTTCGGCTTCGCCCAGCCAGTCGCGGTCCAGCGACTGGCGGATCAGGCCGGCCTTGAGCGCCTTTTCTACCTTGCGTTCAGCAGGCTCGGCCTCGATGACCTTGTCCAGCGTGACCTCGAGGATGCCCATGGGATCGCTGGCATCCCGGCTGATGTAGATATCACGGGTAAGCCGGTCTCGGACTTCGCCCGGCCCCAGTGCGGCCCGAACCGCCGCCTTGCCGACCGTGTGCCCCGCCTGGCGGGCCGGAAAACCGAACGGAAAAACCAGCCGGCGCAGCAGCCAGCCGACGCCGACGACCGGGAAGTTCCGCAGGACCTCCTGAAGCGACGTGTAGAAGCGGTACAGCGAATTGCGCAGGGCCAATTCCAGGATGCGCCGGTCCGCCAGCGGCTGGCCGTCGTCCTCGTAGCGCTTGAGCACCGTCGAGGCCAGGTAAAGCTCGGACAGCGCATCCGCCATCTGCCCTGCCAGGCGCTGGCGCTTGCGCAAGTCCCCGCCGAGCAGCGCCACCGACAGATCCGCGACGAGGGCGAAATTCCGGCTCGCCCGGCTGAGCTGGGCGTACCATTTGGCGGTCTCTGAAACGCGCGGCGCCTCAGCGAACTGGCCAAAGGTCACGTTGTGGAACAGCGCGCCAAAGACGTTACTCGCCGCGAAGGCGACATGGTTCTCGAACGCGTCCTCGAACATCTCGAAGCCCTGGTCCTCATCCCAGTGCTGGGCGGCCTCGATCTCCTTGTAGAGGAACGGGTGGGACCGCAGAACGCCTTGCGTGAACGTAATAAGCCCGCGCGTCAGGATGTTGGAGCCTTCCACGGTAATGCCGATCGGAACCATCTGATAGGCCGACTGAAGATAGTTCGCCGGGCCGTCGCAAATGGCTTTCCCGGCATGGATGTCCATTGCATCCGTAACAGCTTCGCGCATGCGCTCGGTGGACTGGTATTTCATGAGCGCGGAGAGCACTGCCGGCTTCGCGCCCTCGCCCACCATGGCGGCGGTCACCGAGCGCGCCGACTCGAGCACATAGGCGTGTTCCACCAGCCGCGCGAGCCGTTCTTCTATACCTTCCATGCGGCCGATCGCGATGCCGAACTGCTTGCGGATCCGGCCATAAGCCGTCGAGGTCCGCAACATGGACTTGGCGGCCGCCGTGCTCGTCGCAGGCAGGGAAATGGCACGTCCGGCGGACAGGCAGCTCATCAGCATCCGCCAGCCCTGACCGGCGCGTTCCGCGCCGCCGATTACCGCGTCGAGCGGGACGAAGACGTCTTCCCCCCAGGTCGGGCCATTCGGGAACGCGTTACCGCATGGCAGGTGGCGCCGCCCGATATTCACTCCCTTGGTATCGGTCGGCACGAGCGCGAGCGTGATGCCCAACTCTTCGCCCTTGCCCAGCAAGTTCTGAGGATCATACAGCCGGAAAGCCATGCCCAGGAGCGTCGCCTCCGGCGCGAGGGTTATGTAGCGCTTGTTCCAGGTGAGCTTGATGCCGAGCTTTTCCTCGCCGTC
>CAYFTI010000062.1:0-12457 GCA_964346065.1 uncultured Hyphomicrobiaceae bacterium | reverse complement strand
CCTCCACCGAGCCGAACCTGCAAAACATCCCGATCCGCACGCGCGAGGGCCGGCAAATCCGCACCGCCTTCGTCGCGGAGGACGGCTATAAGCTGATCTCAGCCGACTACAGCCAGATCGAGCTGCGCGTGCTCGCCCATGTCGCTGATATCGAGGCGCTGAAGCACGCCTTCGCCGAGGGGCTGGACATCCACGCGATGACGGCTTCGGAGATGTTCGGCGTGCCGATCGCGGAGATGCCGCCGGACATCCGCAGCCGCGCCAAGGCGATCAATTTCGGCATCATCTACGGCATTTCGGCCTTCGGGCTGGCGCAGCAGCTCGGCATTCCGCGCTCCGAAGCCGGCGAATACATCAAGACCTATTTCGAGCGCTTCCCCGGCATCCGCGACTATATGGAGGCAACCAAGGCGGAGGTGCATGAAAACGGCTATGTCCGCACCATCTTCGGGCGCAAGATCCATTACCCGGAACTGGAAACCGCCACGCAGGCCGCGCGCGCCAACTTCGAGCGCGCCGCCATCAACGCGCCCATTCAGGGCTCAGCCGCCGATATCCTGCGCCGCGCGATGATCCGGATGCCGGGCGCGCTGGCCGAGGCGGGGCTGTCCGCGCGGATGCTGCTGCAAGTACACGACGAGCTGATCTTCGAGGCGCGCGAGGCGGAGGTGGAGCCGACCATTGACACGGCCGTCAAGATCATGAGCGCGGCGGCCGAACCGGCGGTTGCCATCTCGGTTCCGCTGAAGGTCGACGCACGCGCCGCCGAGAACTGGGATGATGCGCACTAACCGCGGCCGCGGCTGCAAACCATCCCGGTGCAAACTGATGAGCGCCCATGACACTTGAGACTCAACCCGAGCCTAAGGGCCAGGGGCGAAGCTGGCAACTGGCGGCGTACCTCGTGCTGGGGCTGGCGCTGGTGGGCAGCCTGCCCAGCGTGCTTCGCGTCTATCACGTGTTCGAAACGGGCGTCACCTGGGAGCAGGTTCCTTTCGCCCTCCAACAGCGGGCCCTGTGGCAGCGCAACGAGATGTGCGCTTCCTCTCCTGGTGAACAGGCCTCTTTCCAGAGCAACGAGGGCGCGGCGCAGACCGGCCGGCACGCGGGGACACCCCGCCGGCTTGAAACCTTCAACGGCATGAAAGTGCGCCTGCAGGCATGCTGGAACGGGGATGTGCTGGTGCGCACCGTTCGCGATAACGGCAGGGGGCGTGCCGTATGGATTGCCGATGACGGCTTCGCCATCGAGGAGGCCGGCCTGTCAATCGCCGGGAGCGCCGTGGCCCAGAGCCTGGCGTCGGACCGGTCTGCGGGCCCCGTCGACACCTTTGACATCATGTGCCAGGAACGCACCGGCAACGCTCGCATTGTCCGAATCGTGTCGATCGAGGGCGATTGCACCCGCGAAACCATCAACATCTTCACGGGCGAAGTCGAAAGCGTCGAGCCGGTCGCTTGCGATGCAAGCTGCCAGCCAGAGGCGGAGTGATCATGGGCACTCCCCCGGCCGGAGATAACGCCGCTTCACGAAGCCATAGACAGTGCGGTCGCCGTCATAATAGCCGATCTGGCACCAGCGCCGGGGCATCGGGCGGTTCAGCGGCAGGCAGCGGCCCTCCTGCGCGATGATGCCGTGGCCCTCGGGCGGGATGCGCCCGACGACCGGCGAACTTGCCGAGGTCAGCGCGCGGATGTTCAGGACATCCCAGTTCGGGACGTCGACCACCCGGAAACAGCCCGGCCCGCTGGTGGCCAGGGCCGGCCCGGTCGCCAGCATGACGGCGCCGAAGGCCAGCCCTGTCGCGATCGACTTTCCAGACATCCCGTTCTCCCCTGCGACAATTTCCCAACGCTATGAAAGGCGATTAGGGGTGAACGCGCAATGAATAATGAGGATGAACAAGCGGGTCAGGCGTGCGTGAACGGCTCCAGCCCGGACAGGCGCAGCTCCGGCTCCGCCTCGGGGACCTTGCGGGGCGGATAGGGGGCGACCGCCTCGGCGATGGCGCGGAGGTGCTCCGGTGTGGTGCCGCAGCAGCCACCGACAATATTTAGGAAGCCGGCTTTTGCCCATTCCTCCAGCTTGCCGGCCATTTCCTCAGGGCTTTCGTCGTATTCGCCCATTTCGTTGGGCAGGCCCGCGTTGGGGTGAACACTGAGCAACGTGTCTGCAACGGCCGAAAGCTCTGCGACGGCCGGGCGCAGTTGATCCGCGCCGAACGAGCAGTTCAGCCCGATTGAAAACGGCTGCAGGTGGCGCATCGAATACCAGAACGCCTCGACCGTCTGGCCCGAGAGATTGCGTCCGGACAGGTCGGTGATCGTGTCCGAAACCATCAGCGGCAGCGAAAAGCCTACCTCGTCATAAACCTGAAGGATCGCGAAGCCGGCGGCCTTGGCGTTCAGCGTGTCGAACACCGTTTCGATCATCAGAATGTCAGAGCCACCCTCGATCAGGCCGCGCGCCTGGTCGGCATAGGCATCGACAAGCTCGTCAAAGGTCACGTTGCGGTGACCGGGGTTGTTCACGTCCGGCGAGATCGAGGCGGTGCGGTTGGTCGGGCCTAGTGATCCGGCGACGAAGCGCGGGCGATCCGGCGTGCGCGCCGTCCAGTCGTCGGCCGCCTCGCGCGCGACGCGGGCGGCCGCGACATTCATCTCGCGGGCGTAATCCTGCAGGTCGTAATCTTCCTGCGAGATCGCGTTCGCGTTGAAGGTGTTGGTGGTCGCCATGTCTGCGCCAGCCTCGAAATAATCCGAGTGGATCTGACCGATCAGGTCGGGCCGCGTCATGGCCAGCACGTCGCTGTCACCCTTCAGGTCGCTATGGTGATCCTTGAAGCGCTCGCCGCGGAAATCGGCTTCCTGCAGGTCGTGCTGCTGGATCATCGTGCCCATCGCCCCGTCGAGAATGACGATCCGCTCCCGTGTAGCGCGCTTCAGCGCGGCGATGCGGTCTTTGCGTGTCATGATGCAGTGGCCTCCCGGCTGCGGATTTGATCGGCGCGGACACCCGTGGTGTTGACCGGCTCCGGCTTGAGTCCGATCGAATGGCAGATCGCCTCGGTTAGGCCGGCGCGGTTAAGGGTGTAGAAGTGGAATTCGTCGACACCGGCCTCCAGCAGCTCCGTGACCTGCTCCACGGCGACGCCGGCAGCGACCAGCCGCGCTGTCTCGGGATCGTCGTCCAGGCCCTCGAAACGTTTGGCGAGCCAATCCGGGATGCGGGCGCCGCAGCTCCCGGCGAAGCGCGCCACCTGCTTGAAGTTATGGATCGGCATGATACCGGCGGTAATCGGGATATCGATGCCGCGCGCCCGAACGCGGTCGAGATAACGGAAGAAATCCTCGTTATCGAAAAAGAATTGGGTGATCGCGCGGTCCGCGCCGGCCTCCGCCTTGGAGGCCAGCATGTCGAGATCGGCCTGAACCGATGGCGATTCGGGGTGCTTTTCCGGGTACGCTGCAACCGAGACCTCGAAGGGGCCGATGCGCTTGATCCCGCGCACGAGATCAACTGAACTCTCGTAACCGCCCGGATGCGGCTGATAGACTTCGCCCACGCCATCGGGCGGGTCACCGCGCAGTGCCACGATGTGGCGGACGCCGAGTTCCTTCCATGACTGGATAACCTCGTCGACTTCCTCGCGCGTCGCGCACACGCATGTCAGGTGCGCGGCAGGCGTCAGCGCCGTTTCACGCAGGATCCGGGCGAGCGTTGCATAGGAATTTTCCCGCGTCGAGCCGCCCGCCCCGTAGGTGACGGAGACCCAGCGCGGGGCGAAAGGTTCGAGGCGGCGGATCGTTTGCCACAGCACACGCTCCATCTGTTCGTTTTTCGGCGGAAAAAATTCGAACGACACCTTGGCGTCGCGTCTTTTGGCAGGGCCGCCGGCTCCATTATTCGCGTAATTCAATCACCATCTCCTCGAAAGTTTGAGACGCGGGGGTCGTCGCGGACGACCTGGACTGCGCCGTCTCCGCCGACTTGACGCCGCCCCAGACGCCAACGGTCAAGCTTTCTCCGCCCGCACTCTGCTCGCAGGCCAAATGCCGCGTCTCCGAAAGCGCCACGCCGGCATCGGCCAGCCATTTCGCGATCTGGTCGCTGCTGAAACCCAGCCGGCGATGTGCGTAAGCCTCACGCAGCTCTTCCAGATCGTGAGGCGCGAAATCGACGATCAGCAGACGCCCGCCGGGGCGAAGAATGCGAGCGGCCTCGCCTATGGAGTGCGCCGGGTCGTCCAGAAAGTGCAGCACCTGGTGCAACACGACGGCGTCGGCGCTTGCCTCGGCCAAGGGTACATTGAACAGGTCGCCTTGGCGAAGCTGCACATGAGCCAACCCCAACCGGTCCATGCGCGCGCGAGCGTAGGCCAGCATCTGGCGATTCATGTCGATGCCGATGGCGCTTTTCGCCTGCGGCGCAAACACCTCCAGCACGTGGCCGGTGCCAGTGCCGAGGTCAGCGAGCGCGCCGATTGGCCCGGCCCCAATGACCGCGCGCATGGCCTCCGTCACGACCGCTTCGGGCGCGTGCAGGGCGCGTATGCGGTCCCATTCCGCGGCGTTGGCCTGGAAATAGGCCTGGGCCGAACGATCACGCTCGGCCTTGATCGCTTCGGCGCGCTCATGGTCCCTGACAAGCGTCTCGTCATCGGGATCCAGCGCCTGCGCCAAAATCGCGCGGATAACCTGACCGGCACGTTCGTCACGTACGCGGAAAAAGACCCAACTGCCTTCCCGGTAGCGCTCGACGAGACCAGCGGCATCCAGCAGTTTCAGATGCCGGCTCACCCGCGGTTGGCTTTGGCCGAGAATGCGCGTCAGGTCCTTGACGTTAAATTCCCCGCGCGAAAGCAGCCCGAGCAGCCTTAGCCGGGTCATCTCGCCAGCGGCCCTGAGCAGGGCCACGAGTTCAGGTGTCGAAAGCGATTTGTTCATGCTATGGAAACGTTCGCATTGCGGTCGCCCCATGACCACCGCTGCCCACAAAAAGATATAAACATATCTTTATGCATTTGGCGAGGGCCGGAACGCTCGGGGTGTAAAACAGTGAGATGAGCAGACGAGGACGCCATGAGCGCAACATCGGATGATCTCTTCGCCCGGCTGAAGGAGCTGGGCATCGAAACAACGACCTACGAGCATCCGCCGCTGCACACGGTCGAGGAATCCCGGGCGCTGCGTGGCGAAATCGCGGGCGCGCACACCAAGAACCTGTTCCTGAAGGACAAGAAGGGCGTTCTCTGGCTCGTGACGGCGCTTGAAGATACGCCGGTGGACCTCAAGACCCTGCATCGTCAGCTCGGCTCCGGGCGTCTGAGCTTCGGCAAGCCGGACCTGATGCGCGAGGTGCTTGGCGTCGAACCCGGTTCGGTCACACCGTTCGTGCTGATCAATGAAAGCGCGAAACCGGTGAACTTCGTCCTCGATGAGGCGCTCCTTGCTCACGACACGCTCAACTTTCACCCTCTTGTCAACACTGCGACCACCAGCATCGGGCGGGACGATTTCCTGACGTTCGTCGCCGCTTGCGGACATGAACCAAGCCATCTGTCACTTGGCGATCCGGAATCCAGCGGACTTGAAACAGGGACATCCGGCTGAGATATTTCGGGTGAGCGCGCATGGGCTCGTCCATGTGCGGCTTCGCGCGCAAGGGGTATACTGGCAAACCGACGGGAAGATACGAAATGTCATTCATTATTCCGGGGGCGGAAAACGAGACTAAGGGCGGCGGTGATCTCATCAAGGAGACAACGACGCAGACCTTCGTGGCAGACGTGATCGAGGAATCGAAGCAGGTGCCCGTTCTGGTTGATTTCTGGGCGCCTTGGTGCGGGCCGTGCAAGCAGCTTACGCCGCTTCTGGAGAAGGCAGTGAATGCCGCGGCCGGCAAGATCAAGCTGGCCAAGATGAATATCGATCAGTACCCGGAAGTGGCGAGCCAGCTTGGCATCCAGTCGATCCCGGCGGTCTTCGCCTTCAAGGACGGCAAGCCGGTTGACGGCTTCATGGGCGCGGTTAGCGAGGGCGAACTGCGCCAGTTCATCGACCGTGTCACGGCCGGCGGCGGAGGTGACGAGACGCAGCAAAAGCTGGAGGCTGCGGAGAACGCTCTGGAACAGGGCAGCCTGAACGAAGCCGCAACCAGTTTCGCGGAAGTGCTCCAGAGCGATGCGGAAAACGTAACGGCTATGGCCGGCTTGGCGAAATGCTACATCAAGAGCGGGGATCTCGCCCGGGCCGAACAGATGCTGGACCTCGTGCCGCACGCCAAGCGGAGTGACAGCGCCGTGAGCAGCGCACAAGCCATGCTGGACCTAGCGAAAAAGACCGAGGACGCCTCGGATACGAGCGAACTGGAGCAGCGCGTTGATCAGGAGCCTGCTGATCTGCAAGCCCGTTTCGATCTGGCGCTGGCACTGCAGGCCAAGGGCGCGCGCGAGGCGGCGATGGAGCAGCTTCTGGAAATCGTCAAGCGCGACCGTAACTGGAACGATGGCGCCGCGCGCCAACAACTGGTGGAATTCTTCGACGCGTGGGGCGCAAACGATCCGCTGACGGTCAAAGGACGCCAACGCCTTTCCACCATCCTGTTTTCGTAAGACGCAGGCGGCGCGGCGCGGACCGCTGCCAATAACCGGGAGACAAGGCAATAAGCGCAATCGATCAGTATCGCCGGCCCGCGGATTTGCCGGACCAGATCCCCGTTTTTCCGCTTCAGGGCTGCATCATGCTGCCGCGTTCAACGCTGCCGCTCAACGTTTTCGAGCCGCGTTACCTGCAAATGGTGTCCGACATCCTGTCGGGACCGCGCATTCTGGGTATCGTCCAGCCCCAGCAGGCGGATGCCGAACATTCGCCTCAAGAAAAAAACGCGCCCTTGCGCCAGGTTGGCTGTGCTGGCCGCCTGACCGGCTACACGGAAACCGACGAGGGCACGGTGATCGTCTCGCTCAGCGGCATCGCGCGATTCCAGATCGTCCGCGAGCAGGAGACCGGCAAGCCCTACAGGATCTGCGAGGTAACGTATGCGCCCTTCGTGACCGACTTTTCGAGGGGCTATGGACAGGAACAGGTGAACCTCACACGCTTCATGCGCGTGCTGCGCTCTTATCTCGATGCGCAGAACCTGCGCGCGGACTGGGAGGCACTGAACCGCTCGCCGGCTGAATTGCTGATCAATACGCTCGCAATGATCAGTCCATATGGGTCCGAAGAGAAGCAGGCCCTTCTCGAAGCGCCGGATCTGCGTACGCGCTCCGAGGTGCTGATGGCCCTGGCGGAAATGGATATCGCCACGCCGGAGGGCAGCTCGGGCACCACGCTGCAATAAGGAACCGTGGGAACAATGCGATGAGCGAAGCTGAAAAGGATGAGATCGGAGGCCGCGAGACGCCGGGCGAGGTCGATCCGAAGCTCCTGGAAATCCTGGTTTGCCCGCTCACCAAGCAGCGTCTCGACTATGACAGGCAGGCCCAGGAACTCATCAGCCGCTCGGCCCGACTCGCTTTCCCCATTCGTGACGGGATACCGGTCTTGCTTGTCGAGGAAGCGCGCCAGATCGAAGAGTGACAGCCGGGCTGCCGAACAGAGCGTATCGGAACGCGCGCCACCGCATCCATTTTTGTGGTTCAAGCAGGAAACCCGAACAGGTCCCTCGGCGTTCATACCGTCAAGGCGTGCCTTTGCCAGACATTGGACGGCGCTGGCAGAATGAAAAAAGCGCCTTTGACAGAAGGATGGAAACCGATGACGAGATTATCGCTCATCCTGGCTGTGGCTACCGCAGTTGCCGCCGCCTTGACGCTCACGACAGAGGCCCGGGCCGCGACGTCTGCGGTCTCCACAATGTCGGCTGTTCTCGGCCATCAGCAGAAGGCCGCCCCGCCATCGCATGTCAGGAAGGCCGGTGTCGGCTTTCATCTGCATATCGGGCCGCGGCGCCGTTACTACCGGTACCGCCGCTACCGCCGGTATCACAGGCCGCACTTCCGCTTGTATATCGGGCCGCGACGCCGTTATTACCGCGACCGCCGCTATCGCCGCTATCGCGGGCGCTGCCGCTACTGGCACCGGCGCTGTGTCCGTAACTGGGGATATGGAAACTCGAACTATTACGGCTGCATGCGCTATCACGGCTGCCGCTGATCACACCGGGGCGGGCCGCGGCCCGCCTCACACCCGCTCGCCACGCATCAGCCGGGGCAGTTCGCCTGTCGTGCCCGCAGCCTCGGCAACGAACATGCGCTTGAGCGGGGCAAGTCTGTCCACCATGCCCAGTCCGAGCGTGCGGATCATGCGCAAGGTCCGGTTATCGCCGGTGAAAAGCCGGTTGAGAACGTCCATCCCGGCCGCCGACATGCCCGCGTCGAAGCGCCGCCAGCGCTCGTAACGGCGCAATACATCCAGTTCGCCGATATCCTCCCCACGGCGCCGGGCCTCGACAAGCACCTCCGTGAGGGCCGCGACATCGCGAAGGCCGTGATTCAGGCCCTGGCCCGCCAACCAGTGCAGCCCATGCGCCGCATCCCCGATCAGCGCCACGCTTGGGCGCACGAAGTCTCGCGCCATGCTGAGCGACAGCGGGAAGGTCTGGAGCGGCGAGACCAGCCGGACCTCGCCGAGCTGCGCTCCGAAGCGCCGGGTGATTTCCATATTCAGCCGGTCCTCGTCGAGCGCCACCATCCGCTGAGCGTCCTCCGGCGTCTCCGTCCAGACCAGGGAACTGCGCCGTCCCGTCATCGGCAGCATCGCAAAAGGCCCGGACGGCAGAAAATGCTGCACGGCGACGCCGTCATGGGGGTGTTCGTGCGCGACGGTCGCGACGATGCCGGTTTGCGGATAGTCCCATCTCAGGCTCTTTATGCCCGCCATCCGACGCAGGCGCGACCGCCGGCCATCCGCCGCACCGAGGAGCCGCGCCGTGATATCACGCCCGTCGCCCAGCCGAAGTGTGACGCCCGCCGGCTCGCGGTCGACCGCCGTAATGCTCTGAGGCGCGATCAACGTGACCTCACTGTCCGTGACGAGCTTCGCGAGCGCCCTCATGAGGACCGCGTTCTCGACGACATGTGCCGTCGGCTCGTCGTTCGCGACGGTGTCAAACTTCAGGACCGGCAGGCGCACCGGCGAATCCAGAGGCGTATCCGTGATGTGGATCCGCTTGACCGGCTGAGCATCCGGCGCGATGTGCGCCCACACGCCGAGCGTCTCCAGCATACGCCGGGAGCTCGCGGCAATGGTCATGGCCCGCCCGTCTTCATTCGGGGCGCGCAGCCGCTCCGGCGGGACGGGATCGACCACCGCGACCCGGAACATTCCCGGCGCGCCGATGCTCAGCGCGCGCGCGAGCGTCAGACCGATGAACCCGCCCCCACCGATAACGATGTCATAATCATGGGTCATGCCGTGACCGCCCGTCTCCCGCAACCGCGCGCAACTTGACAGATGAGAAATGCGCCCCTCAGATACGCGTACCCCCGCCGAAGCGATGCGCAGGTAGCCATATGATTGAAAAGCCCGAAACGCTCTTCGCGATCTTCGATCTTGAGACGCTGGAACACAACCTGTTTCGTGGCCGCAGCCCGCAGGACGGCTGGCAGCGCGTGTTCGGCGGCCAGGTGATCGGTCAGGCGTTGGTAGCCGCGACGCGCACCGTCGACGGCGGGGACAGGGCGGCGCATTCGCTTCACGGCTACTTCCTGCTGCCAGGCGATCCGCAAACACCGATCGTTTACGAGGTCGACCGGATCCGGGATGGCAAGAGCTTCACCACCCGTCAGGTCACCGCGCTTCAGCACGGCCAGGCGATCTTCTCGATGGGTGTGTCGTTTCACCGGGACGAACCCGGCTTTTCCCACCAGATCGAGGCTCCCGACGTCCCCGCGCCCGAGACGCTGCCATCCGAAGCCGAGCTGTTACAGGACCTGCTGCCCAAGCTGCCCGAGCCGATACAACGCTATTGGCGGCGCGAGCGCCCCGTGGAAATGCGCCCGGTCGATGTCAGGCAATACGTCTCCGCGGAACCGCGCGAGCCGAAGCGCAGCGTCTGGGTACGATCCAACCTGGACCTGTCCGATGACATTGGCCTGCACAAGTGCGTACTCGCTTACGCCTCGGACTTTTTCCTGCTGGATACCTCGCTTGCGCCACACGGCCGTAACCTGTTCGACCCGCGCATGATGATGGCGAGCCTCGATCATTCGCTTTGGTTCCACCGCCCGTTCCGCGCGGATGAATGGCTGCTCTACGTCATGGACAGCCCATCGGCCTCGGGCGCGCGCGGGTTCTGTCGCGGCTCGATCTTCCGGCGCGATGGCACGCTGATCGCCTCTGTGGCGCAAGAGGGGCTGATCCGCGAGCGGCGCGAGTGAACGCTGGGAGCGCTGCCGTGCCCGGGCGCGCGGTTTGCGCGGGCTCAATTCACGAGGTGCTTGGCCGCGATATTGACGAATGTTCCGTCCTCCCGGAGTCCCTTCAGCCCCTGATTGATCCGCAGAAGATGTACGCGGGTCATCGGGTTCGTCTTCAGCCCGACGACATGAAGGCTCTGGATCGTTGCAAGTTCGATGATCTCGGAGACGTCATCGCGTATGCCGAGCTTGTTGATAACCTGATCCGAGGTATCGGCATTCACGGACACGAGGTCGACATCCCGTTCAGTCAGCCGCTCGAAACAGTCGGTCGGGCTCTTGCCCTTCACCCGGGTGACGGCAGGCGGAACGAGGCCCATGACTTCGAGATCGTGGGTGAAATACCCCGTTGGACGGCATAATATGAGTCCGTGAGCGTCCTCGGGTTCGTCGATATTGTCGACGCCGCCATCGCGCCCGTAGAAGGTGATCACAACTTCGTGAAGCGGTTCCGAGAAGCGCAGGTTGTTGCAGCGCCATCGCGAATTCTCCCGCAGTTTCTCGAGCTGGCTGCAGTCCGGCTTGAACCAGGGGAAGCCAAGATCATAGGCGCCATCCGAGATGAGCGGCTTCAGATGCGCGCTCCAGTCGTTGATCATGTCGATCCTGTAATCCTTGCCGCCCGACTCGAACTGCAAGGCGCGCTCGACGAGCTCAACGCTAAAGCCGCCGTTTTCAAGGCTCTTGTCGACATAAGGCGGGTACTCCGAACCCGTCAAGATCTTGATGATGCTGCGTTCCGGAGCGTCCTCTCCGGCGTCCGTGCTCGCCTCGATGGGAGGCAGATCCGGCTGTTCACCGCCGTTTTCACAGGGGATGTAAAGCTCGACACCGACCAGCACGAGATCAGGGCTTTCCAGTTTGCCCGGATTGAAGTCGAAGATCCGCTGGTAGGCTTGGGCACGCCCGTAAACCCTTTCGGCGATATTCGATAACGTATCGCCGGGCTGGGTCGTGTATGTCTCGTTACAGGCAATCTCCTGCGCGTCTGTCTTGCCAGTGGTCAGAATGAATGGGAGGGACAAAAACACCAGCACGGCAAGAGACCGGAGAGCCAAGTTCATATGCACTACCTTTATTTGTTTCCCTCAACCCCCCTTCCGCGTCTCGCGACCTTATCGCATTGGCAAGGCGTTTCAAGGCGTGCAGGCACCGCTTCGCAACGGGCAGGTGATTGAAAACGCAGCGGGCGTGCCTCTGCGGACTGCCCTTATTTGCCCATCACGTTTCCCTGATCCGTGACGTCTCGTCAATTTTCTCGCTTGCGTGACGGATCCCGGCGCGTTTCTGCACATAATTTGTGCAATTCACCACGGTTGCCCAGCATTTAAGCTTCTGCCCCTTTCGTCCTCACGTTTGCGTGTCCGCACAGCCGCCGCGCAAGGCGTCATGCCGTTTGGCACGGCTTTTGAATCCCCTGCGGTGTGCCGTCGCGGCAAGCGGCATAGGTCGCTAGAGGGGCGGCCCCTTGCCACGACACGTGCGGCAACGAAAGAGCCATCGAAGGAGAGCACGCATGAAATTGGTGACGGCTGTCATCAAGCCCTTCAAGCTCGACGAGGTGCGCCAGGCGCTTACCTCGCTGGGCGTGGAGGGTTTGACTGCCACGGAGGTCAAGGGATACGGGCGCCAGATGGGGCACACCGAGATCTACCGTGGTGCCGAATACGAAGTGACCTTCCTCCCGAAGATCAAGATCGAGATCGCGGTCGACGACGACATGGCTGAAAAAGTCGTCGATGCCATCCAATCCGCTTCCAAGACCGGACAGATCGGCGACGGAAAGATTTTCGTCATGCCGGTGGAGCACACCGTGCGCATTCGCACGGGCGAGTCCGGCTCGGAAGCTCTTTAGAGTTGAGGTGAAATCATGAATGATATGAAGAAATTGCTGGCGCTGGGCGGCGCATCGACGCTTGGCGCATTGCTGGTTGCCAGTCCGGCGCTGGCGCAGGAGGCCGAAGCCGCGTCCACCGCAGTGGGCGCTGACGGCCAGTTCATTTTCAACACGCTGCTATTCCTGATCGGCGGCT
>CAYFTI010000061.1:8676-12465 GCA_964346065.1 uncultured Hyphomicrobiaceae bacterium | reverse complement strand
TGCGGTCCTTGTATTCCTCGTATTGGCGCTCGCGCTCGGCTTGGCGCACCTTCTGCACGATCACCTGCTTGGCGCTCTGCGCGGCAACGCGCCCAAAGTCGAGCGGTGGCAGCGGCTCGGCGATATAGTCATCAACTTCGGCCTCGGGGTTCCGGGCGCGGGCTTCTTCCAGCGAAATCTCGGTGGAGTCATCCTCGACCTCCTCGACCACGCGCAGCAGCCGCGCCAGGCGGGTCTCGCCGGTCTTCGGGTCGATTTCCGCGCGAATTTCACTGTCCGCGCCATAGCGCGCCCGCGCCGCTTTCTGGATCGCGTCCTCCATCGCGGAGATGACCAGTTCGCGGTCGATGGACTTTTCCCGCGCGACCGCATCGGCGATCTGCAGCAGTTCAAGCCTGTTCGCGCTTACACCCTGTTGTGCCATTCATTTTGCTCCAGTTGACAAAAAAGCCTTTTAGCCCTGCGAAGCGCTGCCCGCGCCGTTCGGCGCATCCGGTTCATCATCAGAGCCGCCGCGGCGCGCCTTGGAATCGGCCATGAGCGCATCCGTCATCACCAGCTTGGCGCTCTCGATCATCGATACCGGAAAGCCGAGCGTGTCGGGTTCGCTCCTGCCCTCCAGGATGACCGCCACCCTGACCTCGTTGGCCGCTTCATCGTACCCTTCG
Organism: uncultured Hyphomicrobiaceae bacterium; assembly: GCA_964346065.1. Lineage (GTDB taxonomy): Bacteria > Pseudomonadota > Alphaproteobacteria > Rhizobiales > Rhodomicrobiaceae > Dichotomicrobium. The sequence goes on along the minus strand of CAYFTI010000061.1, from coordinate 11,797 downwards.
ATCGCGCCGCGAAACCGCTTGCGCCCATCCACCGGCTCGCGAAGCATCAGCTTGGCCTCATGTCCCGCCCAGTCGTCGAAGTCGGACGGACGCACCAGCGGCCGGTCGATCCCCGGCGACGAGACCTCAAGGGTATAGCGCCCCGGCACCGGATCGTGCGCATCAAGTAGCGGCGAAATCGCTCGGCTCGCGTCGGCGCAGTCCTCGACCGTCACGTCGCTGCCTGCCCGGTCAATCATGATCTGGACCGTGCCACCGTCACGCCCGGAGATCAGCACGCGCACCAGCCGCAGACCCAGATCCTCCAGCGCGGGCTCGATCAGCGCGGCGATTTCAGCTGCTGCGCCGGTCTCTTGCGTGAACCGGCGATCCCGGGCATCGGCCTTTGTCATCTGTGCTGAATAAGACACCACTTATGCGAGTCTCTCTCCGCGCTGCGCAAACTCGGCGGCGCAAATAAAAAAGAGCGGACCCCGTCAAGGGCCCACCCGGTCGGTTTCGATCGGTGGATTGCCTTTGCGAATATAGGACAAGCCAGGCGCATTTGCAACGCTGGCGTGCCAGTTATCATGGCACAATTAGGAATGTCCTTGCGCCCGCGGCCCTTCGCGCCGTTCAAAGCGGAAATAGCTGCAGCGCCGCCCGGCCGCGATGGCCTTTGCCTCGTAGCGGGTTTGCGGCCAGTCATCGGGCCGCTCACGCCAGTCACGGGGGCGGCGCGCCGTCCAGGTGAATGAGCCCTCGCGCATGAAGGCCAGCAGCGCCGTGCGCGCATAATCGCCGATGTCCGTGGCGAAGCGAATCTCGCCGCCGGGGCGCATCACGCGGGCAAGAGCGCCAATAGTCTGCTCCTGCAGCAAGCGGCGTTTGCGATGCCGGCGCTTGGGCCATGGGTCGGGGAACAGGACGAAGACACGCCCGATCGAGGCGGGCGGAAGCCAGTCAAGCAGCGCCAGCGCGTCGTCGGGATGGATGGCGACATTGTTCAAACCATCCTCCGCGACCGACGCCAGCACCTTGGCGACACCGTTGATGTACGGCTCGCAGCCGATTATGCCGACTTGCGGGTGCGCCTTGGCCTGCCAGATCAGGTGCTCGCCCGCTCCGAAGCCGATTTCGAGCCAGACGTCTTCTACCGGCGCTTGAAACAGGCCCTCCAGCGGCTCTGGCGGCGCAGCGTTCAGATCCGGTTGCAGGCGCGGCAACAGACACGCGACCAACTCGCTCTGGCGCGGCGAGAGCTTGTGCCCCTTGCGCCGGCCAAAGCTGCGTTCGCCCAATGGCTGGCGGTCGCTTCGGGACATGGGCCCAGCCAAACGAAGTGAGACGATCAGGTCAGCGCGGCCTTGAGCGGTTCAACCAGATCGAGCTTTTCCCACGAGAAGCCGCCATCTGCATCAGGTTCGCGGCCGAAATGCCCGTAAGCGGCCGTGCGCTTGTAGATCGGGCGGCCAAGCTGCAGGTGGTTGAAGATCCCGCGCGGGCTCAGGTCGATCACCTCGCGGATCGCGGCATCCAGCTTCAGCTCATCGACGCGCCCGGTCCCGTGAAGATCGGCATAGATGGCGAGTGGCTTGGCGACGCCGATCGCATAGGCGAGCTGAATGGTGCATTTTTCCGCAAGACCGGCCGCCACGACGTTCTTCGCCACATACCGCGCGGCATAAGCAGCTGAGCGGTCCACCTTCGACGGGTCCTTGCCCGAAAACGCGCCGCCGCCGTGAAGCGCCGCGCCGCCATACGTATCCACGATCACCTTGCGTCCAGTCAGGCCCGCGTCGCCTTCCGGCCCGCCGATAACGAAACGGCCCGTCGGATTGACGTAGAAATGCTCCTCGTCGCACATCCACTCTGCGGGCAGCACCTCTTCGACGAAACCGCGAACGATCTCCCGAACACGCTCGTTCGTGGCATCCTCGGTATGCTGCGTCGAGACCACGACCGATTGCGCACGAACAGGCTTGCCTTCCTCGTATTCCAGCGTGATCTGGCTCTTCGCGTCCGGGCCAAGTTCGGGAATGCGTCCGTCGTGGCGCGCCTTTGACATGTTCAGCAGGATCTTGTTGGCGAAGTCGATCGGCGCGGGCATGAGCGAGTCGGTTTCATCGCATGCATAGCCGAACATGATGCCCTGGTCGCCGGCGCCCTGGTCCTCGTCCTTATCCCGGTCCACGCCCATGGCGATGTCGGCGGACTGCTCATGCACGAAGCAGGACACTTCCGCCTCGCGCCAATGAAAGCCGGGCTGCTCGTAGCCGATGTCGCGCACCGTGTCGCGCGCAAGACTGACCAGCTTGTCGTGATCGATCTGTTCAGGCCCTTTGGTCTCTCCGAGCAGAAAGATGCGATTGGTGGTGACGGCCGTTTCGACAGCGACACGCGAGCCTGGCTCAGCGGCAAGAAACGCGTCGACCACGGCATCGGAGATCTGGTCGCAGACCTTGTCAGGGTGTCCTTCCGAAACGGATTCGCTCGTGAAGAGATAATTCCGGTGACTCACACGTTCCTCCTTAATGGATCACTTGGTGGAATTTCAGAAATTGAAAAAACGCAACGGATCGCGCCGCCGGCCCGCCGCTTTGCATGGTTCACGATGGACAGACCAGCTGCGTGTGCAAGGTGATCAGCCAGCCTCGTTCTTTTGCTCGGTTTCGGCCATGGCGCGAACCATATCGACAATGGACTTCCGGACCTTGGGATCCTGAATACGGACAAAAGCACGATTGAGTTCGACGCCTTCCCGGCTGTCGAGGAAATCCATCACGTATGATTCCGAATTCGGTTCGGCAAAGCCGGCGGTCAGTCCCCGATGCGGCGCTTCGAGGCCTTCGAAGAAGAAGCCGACAGGCACGCTGAGAACTTCTGCAAGCTGGAACAGGCGGCTCGCGCCAATGCGGTTCGTACCCTTTTCATATTTCTGAATCTGCTGAAACGTCAAATTCATCTGCTCCCCGAGGCGCTCCTGGCTCATGCCGATGAACATGCGCCGCAAACGCACCCGGCTGCCCACATGGACATCGATGTGGTGCGGTTTGCGAGCGGCTACGGGAGCTCGCTCGTCCGTTACCGGAAGACTCTCGGTCATTTCCTCGGTTGTCTTCTTGGCTGTGTAACCAGCCTG
>CAYFTI010000061.1:0-8576 GCA_964346065.1 uncultured Hyphomicrobiaceae bacterium | reverse complement strand
GTAACCAGCCTGCGCCTCACGATTACGCGCCATTTTGTCCCCCACACTCTTTAGTGCCCAGCGCTTACGTACACAATTCCATGGTTGTAGAGAGCCCTCGATACAGCGTCAACCAAACGTTAAGCCCAGGACCGCGCCAACATCGTTACTGGTTAAGAGCGATGGGGCCTCTCGAAGGCCAAGCGCCGCCGCCATGCAGACATCATGAGGTGCAGGACAATCATCAGCATGATCGCCGCCATCACAACCCCGCCGAGCATTGAGGCGCTGGCGCGTGCAAAGACGGGTGGCGGTAGGGCCGGGGGAAGCGCCGTCTCCATCGCGCCCATGGCGCCCAGGGGCAGTCGCTGTCGGACCATGCCACGCGGTCCGATCACTGCCGACACACCGGTGTTCGCCGCACGGATCACGGGCAACCCCTCCTCGACCGCGCGCATCTGCGCCTGATGCAGGTGCTGGTACGGCCCCGCCGTCTCGCCGAACCAGGAGTCATCGGTGAGGTTTAAAAGCCAGGCTGGACGTCCATCCGGCGTAACCGCGCCAGGAAAAATGATCTCGTAACAGATGAGCGGGGTGAAATTCGGCAAACCCGTCAGGCTGAGGTTGGTGAGGCCCGAACCTGCCGCAAAACCGCCCGGAAGCCCGGTTAGCTGGCGAAAGCCTATTGCCTCCATCGTGTCCTGAAACGGCAGATATTCGCCGAATGGCACCAGATGGGACTTGTCGGCCCTGGCGATCACACCGCCGGCGTCATCGAGCGCCAGCACGCTGTTGTAAACCGCCGAGACAATCCGCTCGCCCCCGGCATTCTGAACGGTCTCAGCACGGTTTGCCCCGGTGATGAGCGTGACGCCCGGCGGCAGGAGCCGGTTGAAGGCTTGCTTGTGGCTCTGCTTGGCGATGTCATCGTCGAACAGATAAACGAAAGGCAGGGCCGCTTCCGGCCAGATCACATGCGTGACACCCCCCGACTCCAGCGCGTCGCCATTCCGGCTCAGCCGCAAATACCGCCTGAAAATCCAGTCGCGCGCCTCCGGCTTCCACTTGTCCGCTTGCGGTATGTTGGCCTGAACGATGCGCAGCTTTGGCCCCGGCACATCCGCCGGCAGCGGCTGTGACAGCCGCCAGTGGCCCCACACGGCCATTCCCGCGAGCAGCAGTGCCGCGAGCGAGGGAAGCGCAGCGCGTAGCAGCCGGGGCGTGCGGTCTGTCAGGGTAGCCGGCGCGGCAAGGATCAAGACGGCGAGAAAGCTCAGGCCGTAGACGCCGACCAGCGCGCCCGTCTGCATGAGGTTATCTGGCGCGGCCAGCGTATAGCCGATCGCGTTCCACGGAAAACCTGTCAGGACATGCCCGCGCAGCCATTCAACGGCGAAAAATGCAAGCGCAAGCGTCACCACGCGCACCGGACCGGGGCGCCAGAAAGCGGCCGCAAGCGCACCCCCGAGCGCATAGAACAGGGCAAGCCCGGCTGGCATGACCAGAATGCCGAGCGGCGACATCCAGGCGAATTGATCGGCCTGCACAAAGAACGCGAAACCGATCCAGTAGAGACCGGCGAGAAAGTACCCGAACCCGAACCACCAGCCGAGACCCCCTGCAGCGCGCAGCCGTTGCCGCACTGTCATGCGGTATACGCCAATCCCGTCGAGCAGCCAGACGAGCAGTGGCAGCGTGACGAACATCACGGGCCAGACATGCAGCGGGGCGAGCGCAAGGGTGGAGAGCGCGCCCGCGCCGAAAGCGACCGCATGACGGCGCCATCCCGTGAGGTGCTGCACACGTTGATCCAGCCCGCGCCGACCGGCGACGCTGCCGCCTTCGCTCATGACGGTCTCGTCGTGGCGCACGAGGCCGTCGCTGCCCGCCTCCGGCATGATCCGTTCCTTCCCGTTTGCACCGGATAGTGTGAGAGAATGGGGCAAATATCGTGGCGTCTGGCGGATTTTCTGCAGCCTCGCAAGCACGATGCGAACGGCCCGCACCAGAGACTGCCATGCCACATCCTGACGCGGCAGGGCATCTCATCGGTCTGCAGATGCGTTCCCTTGGGGGATTTTTATAACGGCCGCCTTGACGCGCGGCAACTCGGAGACCGCGAAATGTCCATGACCACGCTTTATTATTTGATCGCCCTTGGCGTCGGCGTCGTGGCCGGCACATACCTGCCCATGAACGGACGCTTCGGTGAGCAGGTTGGCTCGCCCCTCCTCGCGACAGCGGTTTTCTTCGTCGTCGGCGCGGTCACAGCGGTAACGGTCTGGCTGGCAATCGGCGTGGGTGGAACCTGGACACGGCTCTCGCAGGGCTTTGCACCCTTTTTCCTTTTAGGCGTGGTCAGCTTCGGTATCATCTTTTGCGCGACGTTCTTCATTCCACGGATGGGCGCGGGCGCTTATTTCGTGTGCCTGGTCGCGGGGCAAATACTGGCCGGCATGGTGCTCAGCCACTTCGGCATCTTCGCGCCCGAGCCGCTTCCTGTCACACCGCTGAAGGCAGTGGGCGCAATCGCCGTGATTGCCGGCGTGATATGCATTCGTGTTGCCGAGAGCAACGACCTCAACAGCCGTAACCAGATGGCGGAACAGGCGCCCGCCGTCACGTCGGACACCGTCGTTCGCAAACGTCCGGCTCAGGACCCCGGCTGACATTGCGGGCAGAAATAGGCATGGCGTCCCGACGCAGTCACCGTTCGGATCTTGGTACCGCAGCGGGGACAGGTTGCGCCGTCCTCCCGACGCGGAAGAAGCCAGCCCTGCGGCAACCCTTCAACGAGGTCATCTGAACCAGCGCCGCGATCAATTGCGGTCTCCAGCACCGTCACCATCGCCTTGTAGAGCACCCCCACGGTTTGCTCGTCCAGGTCGTTGACCTGGGTCTTCGGATGAAGCCCGGCGTGAAACAGGATTTCATCGGAATAGACATTCCCGATGCCCGCTATCAGGCTCTGGTCCATCAGGGCGGACTTGATCTGGCCGCGGCGACCGCCGAGCACCTCGCGAAAGGCGCTTTCATCAAGGCTGAGCGCATCGGGACCCAGCCCCTCCATGGCAACGAATTGCGCCGGATCCTCGACGATGCTGACCTCGCCGAAAAGTCGCTGATTCACGAAGGCGAGGTGGTACCCATTGTCGAAGTCGAGGCGCAGCCGGTCATGCGCGGGATCGTCCTCAAGGCGCTTGAAATAGGCGAGATAGCCAGTCATGCCGAAATGCAGTATCAGCCAGGGCCCTTCGTCGATTGCGGCGAACAGATGTTTGCCGTGCCGGTGTGTGTGCGTCAGCGCACGGCCGGTCAGCGCGCCTGACAACTTCTGGATCGTAACTTTCCGAAGGATCTTCTCACTGCCGATCGCGATATGCTCGACCCGCTTGTGAAGCCCGGTCGCATCCAGGTAACGCTTGAAATTCTCGACATCCGGCAATTCGGGCACGCGCACCTCCTTCAGCGCAGCACGACGCTCATGCCGTCATGGGCAATCGCCGCGTCGACGCCGCGCTCACGCCCCATCGCCTTGACTTTCGGACCGATCGTTCGCTCGTCACCTTCAACGATTTCGCTTCCGCAGTGCGTGAACAACGCGCGCGGAATGCCGGCCTTCTGACACCACCCGAGCTGGGCGCGAACGGTCGTATGGCCGAACAGCTTGTCGTCTTTCCGGCGCACCATGCTCCGGGTCAGCGTCGCGCCATCGCCGATGAACAGGCCGACACCGGCGAGAGCCTCGTCGCGCTCCTCGACATCGACCACATCCGGCACGTAGAAAACGGTTTCCGAGCCCGCCGCGATCCGGTAGCCGACCGCCGGGGCGCGCAGCGAATGCATGACCGGAAATGCTTCGAATGTCAGGCCGTCGCCCATGTCCACCGGCTGGCGCGGTGTGACCTCGGCTCGCTCCCGGATCGGGTAATCCTCGATCGACGACCACGTATCCGCGGTGGCGTAAACCGGGCAGTCCGCGCCGTCTTCCAGGCCAAAGGCGTGGTCGGGATGTGCATGGGTCAGGATAATCGCGTCCGGGCCGATTTCGGCAATTTCGCCTCTCCAGTCGGCGCCGCAGTCGACCATGACACGCGTGTGATAATAGCTCACGAGCAGCGCGCTGTGCCGCCTGTGCCGCGCGTTCGCCGCGTCGATGTATCCGCGCGTGCCGAGGAAGGTGAGTTTCATGGGGTTCGTCTCGCGGTTCCCGCTGCCTCATCGCAGATACAACGCCCCGGCTCGGGCCGCAGTTGCCGGCGTGACGCATACCAGACGTCGCACGATCGTGTTTGCGCGCGCGGGACCGAAAGGGTTAGTCAGTAAGAAACCCCCGGTCGCGGTAGCAGCCGCAGCTCCACCCGCTCCCGCCCGCACCACAAGACTGCTCTTTCATGGTTGAAACGGACGCCCAGGCCAGAGATGAACCGCGCGGGCGTCTGATCAGCATCGTTCTCCTGTTTACGGTCTTGCTGGTCATTGGCGTTGAGTGGCACGGGGCGATGGTCTTCGTCCATGGTGCCGCGGCTGCGGTATTTCTCTTCGTCATCGTCGCGACGCCGATCGTGCCGTGGTCGCGGCGCGTGTTCGTGCTTGTCGGACTGGCCCTTTTCATCGCCGCGCTCCTCACCCGGCCTGATTGGCTGGAGATCATCGAGGCCGGGCTGGGCAGCGCAGCCTTCATCGCAGCATTCTTCACAGCCTCCGCCTGTCTGCGCAATGCCTCCGCCACATCGCCGTCGATCGCCGAGAGCGGACGGTATCTGGCGCATCAGCCGCCGGGCCGCCGCTATGCCGCACTCACTGCCGGCGGGCACCTGTTCGGTATCATCCTGCTTTACGGGGCAATCGGCCTGCTGGGCAATCTCGCCGAATTGAGCGCACGGCGCGAGCAGGATCCGCAAGTTCGCCGCATCCGCATTCGGCGCATGATGCTGGCGATTCAGCGCGGGTTCGTCTCGACGCTGTGCTGGTCGCCGCTTACCTTCTCGATGGCCATCTCCACGACGCTGGTGCCCGGCGCGAGCTGGGCCGACGCGTTCGCTCTCGGTGTGGTCGGCTCGGTCATCATGGCTACGGCGGGCTGGGGCCTGGACACGATCTTCAAGCCGCGGCTTTCGCGGCCCCGGCCACGCGTGTTGCCGGAGGGCACGTGGCGAAGCCTCATTCCGATGCTGATGCTGCTGGCGATCCTGCTGATCTCGGTCGGCGGCGTATCCGTGGCTACGGGGTTGCGGGCCGTCGCGGTCGTGCTTGTGGTCGTCCCGCTTCTGGCGGCCGGCTGGATAGCGATGCAGAACGCGAACGACGCTCCTGTTCGCCGGGTCTTCCAGCGCGCGGCGGGATATTCCGAGGATCTGTTCAGCTATCGTTCCGAACTCGTCCTTCTGGTCATGGCCGGCTTCATAGGCACCCTCGGCTCGCACCTCCTGTTGCCACTTATTGCAGGCTCGGATCTCGATCTGCTGGCTCTGCCGCCGTGGGTCATTCTTGTTGCGCTGGTCTGGCTGATCCCGCTGGCGGGACTGCTTGGCATGAACCCCATCCTTTCGGTGTCACTGATGGCGCCGATTCTCCCGAGTGCCGAAGCCATGGGGATCGCGCCATCGGCAATCATCGTCGCGATCACGTCCGGTTGGGCCCTGAGCGGGGCCAGCTCTCCATACACGGCAACGACGCTTCTGGTCGGCACCATCGCGAAGGTCAGCGCGTGGCGCGTGGGCGTGACCTGGAACGGAGCTTATACACTCTTGTGCGGCGCGCTTCTCTCCGGCTGGGTGGCGGTGGTATCGCTCCTCTAGCCTGGGGAGAGGCGGGGTCTTTGCCGGACCGATCTCGTCTATTGGGGCCTTCGCAGAATGTAATCGCTATCGTATCTGATCGGTTTAGACAGAAGCTGCGTATGTTATGTTGTCGCAGGTAAAAGTCATCAAAAAGGACAGAGTTTTATGCAGATCAAAGATCGCCTCGAATTTGGGACCAAACCCGATCCCCTGACTTTTCCGCCCGAGGCGCTCGTCTCCGAAGCAATCGCGAAAATGGCGGAGATGGATTACGGCTCGGTGGTCGTCGTCGACGAACAGGACCGTGTGCTGGGGATGGTCACCGAGCGCGATATCCTCAAGCGGCTGGTCAACCGCGACCGCGACCCGTCAGAGACGAAGCTGTCGGACATCATGACGGAAAAGCCGCGAGTGGCGCGCGCCGACGACAATCTCCTGGAATGGCTGGCGATCATGTCGAACGAGCGCTTCCGCCGGCTGCCGATCGTCGATGAGGACGGGCGCGTCGTCTCGATCATGACGCAGGGCGACTTCGTCTCCTACACCTGGCCCGACCTCTTGCAGAACGCTAAGCGGCTCACAAGCGCGACCGTAAGCAACAATTACCAGATCATGCTCGTGCTCGGCGGGGTGCTGGTGTATTCGGTCGCGCTGATCGGCGTCCTGCAGGCGATGTGACGGCTTAATTGTCTCCTTCGCGCTCTCGCTGTTCGCGCCGGCGATTCCACCAGACGACAAAGCGGCGGCGCCAGCGCCGGGCGAACGGCAGATCGTAGGAGAGGACCAAGACGCCGAGCGGCAGCATCCAGAAGCCCACGATCGGCAGAAAGCCCAGAACGCCCCCGATTATGAACGCGACGCCCAGCCCCATGCGCAACCAGCGCGAGCGCGGCAGGGTGATCTCGCGTCCGCCCAGGCGAACCTTGTGCCCGCGTTCTGCCTGCTGGTCATGCCGTGCTGCCCGTTTTGGGTCTTTGTCATCACGGCGCCGAGCCGTCATGGCGTAGTCACCGGGTGCGGGCCGCAGGCTTGTTGAATGCCGCTCAATGTGTCGTGGGTCCGTTGGAGTTGCGAAGCCGCGTCAGGTGCTCTAATTTTAGGTTGGCGACGCGCTACTGCGTTTGCTATACGCGACAAGCCTGTGTTGCGCAAATTCCCCGGTAGCTCAGTGGTAGAGCAATCGGCTGTTAACCGATTGGTCGCTGGTTCGAATCCGGCCCGGGGAGCCATCCTTCGTCAGTATCATGACGTCCGGATCTTCGTGAATTTCCAAGCTGAGCGCGCTTCGCTACGGTGTGTTCAACCGGCTTCGCGCTGATCGCTACGGACGCCCGCGGCGAGCTTGTGCACCAACTCCAGGACAGCCGGCACGGTGCCTTCAGTCGCCTGGCCTTGTTCATCGAGGCTGTCGGCAATCGCGCCAACGAGTGCCGAGCCGACCACCACGCCGTCCGATACCGCGCCAATGGCCGCCGCCTGCTCAGGCGTCTTCACGCCGAAGCCGACCGCCACGGGCAGCGGCGTGTGCGACTTGATCCGCGCGACATTGGCCGCGACCTCGCCGGTGTCGGGCGTGCGCGTGCCGGTGATGCCGGTGATCGAGACGTAATAGACGAAGCCGGAGGTGTTGGCGAGCACGGCTGGCAGCCGCGCATCGTCGGTCGTCGGCGCCGCGAGCCGGATGAAGTTCAGGCCGGCCGCGCGCGCGGGCAGGCACAATTCGTTGTCCGCCTCGGGCGGCAGATCCACGACGATCAGCCCGTCCACACCGGCCTCCGCCGCCTCGGCCACGAACCGCTCAGCCCCCCGGAAATAGATCGGGTTGTAATAGCCCATCAGGACGATCGGCGTGTCCCGATCTTCCTTACGGAATTCGCGGACCATCTCCAGCGTCATGTCCATCTTGTGCCCGCCACGGAGCGCGCGCTGGGACGCCTCCTGGATCGCCGGGCCGTCGGCCATCGGGTCGGTGAACGGCATGCCGAGTTCGATCACGTCCGCGCCCGCTGCCGGAAGCCCGCGCAGGATTTCCAGCGAGGTGTCATAGTCCGGGTCGCCCGCCGTGATGAAGGTCACGAGCGCGGGGCAGCGGATGGCAAATCGATTTTCAATACGCGACATTGCGTTGCTCTCTGCGCTTTCTTGGGGCGTGTTCGCGCCCGTCGGTTTGGACGGCGTCATGCCCGTGCTTGACACGGGCATCCATATTGATCGTGGAAACCGTCCGCTAGATTGCCGGATCAAGTCCGGCAATGACGACGCTTCCTTTTTTTCGGGCCGACAGGAACTGCGCTACATCTCCATCCCGAGATGCTCGGCCACCGAGTAAATATCCTTGTCGCCGCGCCCGCACATGTTCATCACCAGCAAATGATCGGATGGCAAGTCCGGGGCGATCTTCGTCACCTGCGCCAGCGCGTGCGCCGGCTCCAGCGCCGGGATGATGCCTTCCTTGCGCGTGCACAGCTGGAACGCCTCCATCGCCTCGTCGTCGGTGATGGCGACATACTCCACGCGCCCACTCTCTTTCAACCAGGCGTGCTCCGGGCCGATGCCGGGATAATCGAGCCCCGCCGAGATCGAGTGCCCTTCGATGATCTGGCCGTCGTCATCCTGTAGCAGGTAGGTGCGGTTGCCGTGCAGCACGCCGGGCTTGCCGCCGTTGAGCGAGGCGGCGTGGCCGTCCATCGTGTCCAGGCCGTAGCCGCCGGCTTCCACGCCGATCAGGCGGGTGTTCGGTTCATCCAGGAACGGGTGGAACAGCCCCATCGCGTTCGACCCGCCGCCGATGCACGCGACCAGCGAATCCGGCAG
>CAYFTI010000060.1:0-13159 GCA_964346065.1 uncultured Hyphomicrobiaceae bacterium | reverse complement strand
TGCCCGCCTCGGGCGGCAGCCCGGCCAACAGCGCATAGGCCAGGGACTGCGGGATGAGCATGATCGTCACGATCCCGGCAGCGACAAGATCGTTGGTGAGCGCCGCGCGCGTGTAGGTCCGACCCCAATCCAGAACCGGCAGATAACGGGTGAGCGGAGCCGGGATCATTGGCTGCCCTTCTCATCTGGCAATAACGAGAGCGCGCCGGCGTGGTGCCGGCGCGTCTGCGAACGGGGTTTCGGCGCGGCCAGCTTCAGGCGGCTTCCAGCTTCTTCGGCTTGGCCATCCATTCCTTGCCGCGCAGCATGCCCTTCCAGTAAACCGGCGGCAGGATTTTCTCCTTCAGCAGCCACGCCATGTAACTGGGCCGGGTTCCGTCGATCAGCCAGCTCGGGAAGCTCGGCAACAGCTTGCCGCCATAGCCGAACTCGGCCAGCACGATCTTGCCGCGCTCCACCGTCAGCGGGCAGGAGCCGTAGCCGTCATATTGGGCGGCGGGGGATTTGCCCTTGATGTCCATGACGATGTTTTCCGCCACGACCGGCGCCTGCTTGCGTGCGGCGGCGGCTGTCTTGGCGTTCGGCGCGTTGGTGACGTCGCCCAGCGCCCAGATGTTCTCATAGGTCTTGTGCCGCAGCGTGGCCTGATCGACATCGATCCAGCCGGCTTCGTCGGCCAGCGGCGAAACCCGGATGAAGTCTGGCGCGGTTTGCGGCGGGCAGACATGCATCATGTCGAACTCCACCTTGACGCGCTCGGGCTCGGTATCAGGCTTGTTGACGTCGAACCAGGCGGTTTTCGCCGGGCCGTCGACGGCAACGAGGTTATGAAAGAAGTTGAGGTCGATGCCGTACTTCTCGACATACTCCATCAGCGCCGGAACATACTCCTTGACGCCGAACAGCACGCCGCCGGCGTTGTAAAAACCGATGTCGATGTCCTTCAGCCGGCCGTGGCGGTTCCAGTAATCCGCCGAGAGATACATCGCCTTTTGCGGCGCGCCCGCGCATTTGATCGGCATGGGCGGCTGGGTAAAGACCGTGCGGCCGCCTTTCATGTTCTGCACGAGTTCGAAGGTGTAGGGCGCGAGGTCATAGCGGTAGTTGGAGGTCACACCGTTGCGCCCCAGCGTCTCGACAAGCCCCTCCACGCCGTTCCAGTTCAGCTTGAGGCCCGGGCAGACGATCAGGCGGTCGTATTTGATGACGCGGCAGCCATCGAGGATGACGGCATTGTCGCCCGGTTCGAAGGCTGCCACGGCGGCCTTGACCCAATTCACGCCGCGCGGGATGAGCGAGCCCATGGTCTTGGCGGTGTCTTCCGCATCGAAGATGCCGCCGCCGACCATCGTCCATCCGGGCTGATAATAGTGCACGTCCGCGGGATCGATGATGGCGATCTCCAGGCCGGAGCGCCGTTGCTGCAGGCTGGAGGCAACCGAGATCCCCGCCGCGCCGCCGCCGACGATGACCACATCGTAGCTCGCGTCCGGCCGGTCGGTCGGCGTCTTGCCCGCATTGGCGATGCGCCGGACGACCCCGCTCATGTCGTAACCGGCGCGTTTGGTCGAGGCGAGAATGTCGGCAACCGGCCGGCTTTCGGCCTGCGCGAGCGACCAGAGCGTGGCCGAGCGGGTGCCGGAGCGGCAATAAGCGAGCACCGGACCCGGCAGTTCCTTCAGGGCTTCGCCGAAGGCGTCGGCATCCTCGTCACTGACGCGGCCGGTGACGACCGGGATATAGCGTGCCTCCAGGCCCTCGGCGTCGGCCGCCGTCTCGATCTCTTCGAAGGTCGGCTGGTCCGGTGCTTCTCCGTCCGGGCGGTTGCAGATGATCGCGCGGTAACCCGCTTTCGCGAGCTCGGGGATGTCGTCGGGGCGGATCTGGCCCGCCACGCTGACGTTGTCCGATATCGGCCTGGCGTGCATTGGTTCGTTTCCTCGTATTGTCCCGGATTATCGGGCTCTTCATCGGGCGGGTCCCGGACGCGATGCCGGGACCAGCGCTGTTTTACGCCTACAGCTTGTTGACCGGCACTTTCAGCATCTTGTCGCCGTGCTCATCGGTCGGCACTTCGCCGGCGCGCATGTTCACCTGGAGCGAGGGGATGATGAGCCGCGGCATATCGAGCTTGGCGTCGCGCGCGGTGCGGAACTTGACGAACTCGTCGCGTGTCTTGCCGCTGCCGACATGGATGTTATGCGCCTTTTCCTCGCCGACCGTGGTCTCCCACTTGATCTCGCGCCCGCCCGGCGCGTAGTCGTGGCACATGAACAGGCGCATGTCGTCGGGCAGCGCGAGCAGCTTCTGGATCGAGTCATAAAGCGTGCCGGCATCACCGCCGGGGAAGTCCGCGCGCGCCGAGCCGCCATCGGGCATGAACAGCGTGTCGCCAACGAAGGCTGCATCCCCGATCACATGTGTCATGCAGGCAGGGGTGTGACCTGGCGTGTGAATGACGACAGCCGACATCGTGCCGATCTCGTAGGTGTCGCCGTCGGAGAACAGCCGGTCGAACTGGCTGCCGTCGCGCTGGAACTCGGTGCCCTCGTTGAACACCTTGCCGAAGGTGTCCTGGACCACTGTGATCTTGTCGCCGATGCCGATCTTGCCGCCGAGCTTCTGCTGGATGTAGGGCGCCGCGGACAAGTGGTCAGCATGGACATGCGTTTCGATCAGCCATTCGACTTCGAGATCGTTCTGCTTGATGTAATCGATGATCTCGTCGGCATGTTCAAAGGTGATGCGCCCGGCGGCATAGTCGATGTCCATCACGGAGTCGACGACGGCGCAGGCCTTCGAGTTCGGGTCCTTGACGACGTAGCTGATCGTGTTCGTCTGCGGATCGAAAAATCCCTTGACCTCCGGTCGGACGGACATGTTGGTCCGGTATGTGCTCATGTTTTCCTCCTCTCCTTGATCTTATTGCCGCACGGTCGGGGACGCGGCCGGCCGCTTCTGTGACAAGCGCAGCATCCATTGCGCCGCGAAAATGCCCGCGACCAGCGCCACCACGAACAGCAGCACGTCCGTGTGCGCCGTCCCGATGACGGGAAGTGCGCCGCCCGGGCAGAACCCGGCCATGCCCCAGCCGATGCCGAACAGGGCCGCGCCGCCGACGAGGCGGGCGTCGATCGTGCGATTGGTCGGAACCTGAAACTGCGCGGCGATGAGCGGACGAGCGCGCGCAAGAACGAGCCGGTAGCCGAAGAAGGTGACGATCAGCGCGCCGCCCATGACGAAAGCCAGGCTCGGGTCCCATGTGCCGGCGAAATCGAAGAAGTTGACGACTTTCGAGGGGTTCGCCATGCCCGAGATGACGATGCCGAGGCCGAACACCAGGCCGATCAGGAAAGCGGGAACCAGGCGCTTCATCTCAGCCTCCAATAACGTGACGAATGACGAAAACGGTTATGGCCGTGGCGGCCATGAAGGTCAGTGTCGCCGTGATCGAGCGTCCGGAAAGCCGGGCCATGCCGCACACGCCGTGGCCGGAGGTGCAGCCGGAGCCGAAGGTGACGCCGATACCGACGATGAACCCGCCGAGAAGCATCAGCGGCGTCGAGACCGGCACTTGGATGGTCGGCATGGCGCCGGTGACCCCGAAATAGACGAGCGGCGCGCAGACCATCCCGGCAATAACAGCGGCACGCCAGCTCCAGTCCGTTCCCGAGGCGGGATTGACGAAGCCTGCCAGGATTCCCGTCGCGCCCATGACCCGGCCGAGGGTGAGCATCAGAAGCACAGCCGAAAGGCCGATCAGAACGCCGCCGAAAAGCGAGGCAAAAGGGGTGAACTCGGTCATGAAGTCCTCAACTGCTGCAGGTTCTCATTCCGAGCATGGCGTAGAGCGGGCATACCCGGGTTAGCGCCGTCAGGACGAGGACCGCGCCTACGATGACCGAGATTACCGTGGCAGCGGTGCCCTGGAAAAGGGCGATCGTGGTTGCAAACGGCGCGATCACCAGCAGCAGACCGACGACGAGCCGCACGAGCCTGTCGAAACTTCCGATATTGACTGACATTTTGCCTACCTCCGGACATTTTTCGTCTGCGAGGATAGGTTAACCACGACGCGGCGTCGGTGACCTTGTCACAGATCAATTACACGGTGCCAAAGCGAGGCGACGTTCACGCCGCGTTCTGCAGGGCGTGCAAGGCATCTCGGTCGGTCACGCGGATCGCGCCGCGCGCGCTCTCGACCCAGCCGCGCCGCTGGAACTCCTTGAGCTGGCGGGAGACGACCTCGCGTGCGGTGCCGAGCTCGGTGGCGAGGTCCTGATGGGTGGTCTCGATCACGCCGTCGCGCGCCGGCATTTCCAGTAGCTTGTGGGCCAGCCGGATGTCCATGCGCCGGAAGGCGACCTCCTCGATGACGAGGAAGAGATCGGTGATCCGCCGGGAATAGGCGGTGAAGACGAAGCGGCGGAACACCGGCGATTCCGCGATGAGCTGGTCGAAAACGCGCCGGGGGATGGACACGGCCTGTACGCCGGTCTCCGCGACGCCTTCGGCCAGATAGTCCTCATAGGCCAGCAGACAGGCGGTGGTAAGCACGCAGCTTTCGCCCGCAGAGACCCTGTAGAGAACGATGTCGCGCCCGCTCTCCGAGGTCTGATGAACGCGCACCGTGCCGGCAAGCAGCAGCAGCAGGTTCTCCGGCGCCTTGCCGGGTCCGAAGATGATCGTCCCCTGTGGAACCGATACGACCGAACTCTCGGCGATCAAACGCTCGCGGATTGGCGCTTCGAGCCCTGCAAGTCCGGGAAACTGCGAAATCCAGTCCATATGCGCTCCTACGCTCTTGCGCCGCATTCTCGCAGCCCAGATCGAACACTATCCACGCGCCGCTGCTGCGGATTGCCTGCTGGACCGCCTCCGGCTTTATGTCGTGCAGCCAACCCGTCATGTCATGCCTATGCTGCACGGCCTACCTCGATTGCGCCACCAGAGATCACATGCAAACGTGACGAAAGTCATGGACGGGACAGCGGACGTGCTGTTCACTCGGCTCGATGCAGCATGGCAAGTTTGCCAGATGAAACCGCCGCTGGGTGGGCGCAATGCAATCGAGGCAATCACGACCACACTCATCATTATCAACGATCCGCCCTATGGCACAGAGCGCGCCTACAATGCACTGCGCCTCGCGCACGCGCTCATGAAACGCGACCCTGACGCCCAAATCGCCGTCTTTTTGATGGCTGATGCCGTCGCGGGCGCGCGCAAGGGACAGAACACGCCGGACGGTTTTTACAACATCGAACGTATGCTCAAGCGCGTCATCACGAAGGGACGCGTTCTGCTGTGCGGAACCTGCATGGATGCGCGCGGGATCGGCGAATACGAGGTGCTTGACGGCGCCCGCCGCAGCACCATGGACGAACTCGCCGAGATTACCGCAACGTCTCAGCGCGTACTGATCTTCTGACGCCAACGCCACCCGTACAGGAACCAACGCAACGCATGAACGACGACAAGCCGCCGATCCTCGCGCACAAGCACTACGATAAGCCCTCGGCCTTCACGCCTGAAAGCCTGCTGCGCGAAGCGCGGCGGCAGAAAGGCACGGCGCTTGAGCCGGTGCCGCAGGTGTGCCTGCTCGATCCGGACGGCGACATCGTGCGCGCATTGAAGGCGGCGGGGCGCGCTGAGCGGCATCCCGGCTGGGTTTGCTACCACACCGAGATGTTCGTGTTCGAGGAGAACGGGTTGTCGATCGGCGTGGTCGGCTGCGCGGTCGGCGCGTCCTTCGCGGTGCTGGTTGCCGAGGAGATGTTCGCGTCGGGCTGCGAGCTGCTGATCAGCGTGACTTCATCGGGGCGTATCGTGCCCGCCGGCGAGCCGCCTTATTTCGTGCTGATCGACCGCGCGCTGCGGGACGAGGGCACGAGTTATCACTATCTGCGGCCTGCGGACTGGTCGGACGCGCCGGGCAAATTGATTGCGCGGCTCGACGGCGCGTTTGCCGCAGCGGGCGTGCAGGTGTTGCGCGGCGCGACATGGACGACCGATGCCCCATTCCGCGAAACTGCCGAGGCGATCGCGTCGGCGGAGGCGCGCGGCGTTCTGGCGGTCGAGATGGAGGCGGCAGCGCTTTATGCCTTCGCCCAGGCGCGGCAGCGGCCCGTGATCTGCTTTGCGCATGTCACCAACCAGATGGGCCAGATCGTGGGCGACTTCGAGAAGGGCGAGGCGCACGGCGTGACCGACGCGATGCGGGTGGTACGCCGGACGGTCGAGCAACTGCGCCGCACGTAACAGCCGATGACTCGGGCGGTGGATCACCGTCAGGACACCCGGCGTTATGCCCCCGCGTGACCGGCAAGGGGAACAGGTTACGTTTGCCCCCGGATACATCGCGACGTGCAGTACCGGAATGCACGGGCACTACGGCGACCAGGTGCGCATCAGCAGCCGCCACGGCCGTCCGTCAATGGCGGCGAGGCCCAGCCCGATGAGCATCATCCCCAGCAGATGCTGTGGCTGGAGCACCTCGCCAAGGAACGCGACACCCAGCAGGATCGCCACGACGGGAACCAGGAAAGTTACGAGCAGGACGTTGGTTGCCCCGGCGCTGGCCAGCAGCCGGAAATACAGGACATAGGCAAGCGCGGTGGAAAGCGCGGCGACGGCGAACAGGGCGGCCACGGTGCCCGGCCCCGGCATCGTCAGCGTCCAAGGCTGATCAACCATGAGCATCACCGGCAGCAGAATGACGCTGGCCGCGGTCACCTGGCCGGTCGCGGTCTGAAGGGGCGTGACGTTCATGGTGCGGAAGCGCCGCCCGAAGATGGCCGCCGTCGCGTAGCACAGCGCTCCGCACAGGACCGAAAGCTGGGCGATCACGTTGACGCCAAGGTTCTGGAGCGCGTCCAGCCCGATCATCACCGTTACGCCCGTCAGACCGATGACCAAGCCGGTGAGCCGCCCGCGTGTGAGTTTCTCATCGGTGGTGAACACATGCGCCAGCATGACCGTGAATAGCGGCGTCGTCGCGTTGACGATCGCCGCCAGGCCCGAGGCGATATGCGACTGACCCCAGACGATCAGCGAAAACGGCATGACATTGTTGATGAGGGCCATGGCGAAAAAAGTGCCCCACACTTTCGGGTCCAGCGGTATTCTCAGGCCGGCCACGCGCATCACGAGATGCAGGATCACCGCCGCAATGACCACGCGCGCGACGACGACCGTGAAGGTGGGCAGCGCCTGCACCGCCACGCCGTTGAAGAAGAAGGATGCCCCCCACAGCAGCGACAGCGTGATGAGGATGCCCCACTCGCCGGCGGTCATTGAGGTGTTGATCGCGGGAATATCGGTCATGAATGAACCATCGCCTTGATGCGGCATCCGATTTGACGCCGGCCTTGATCTCTCGGCAATTCGTATCTTGCGGTCAAACCGGATTTTTGCCGCCCCGGGTTTGCCATTGGGCCCGATCTGAGCGAGTCTGCGCGCGATCCTTACCGTGTAGAAAGCACATGGGAGCCAATGCATGATCGACACTTATCAGCGCGCCTTGATCGTGGGCACGGGTGACGGGTTGAGCGCCTCTGTAGCCCGCGCGTTTGCGGGTGCGGGGTTGAAAATCGGGCTGGCCGCGCGAAACGCCGACAAGCTCCAGCCGCTCATGGCTGAGACCGGGGCGGTCGCGCATTCCTGCGATGTGACACAGCCCGAGCAGGTCGATGCGCTGTTTCTGCAGATGGACCGCGACCTCGGCGGCTCGCCCGATGTCGTCGTCTATAATCCGAGCGCGCGGGTGCGCGGCCCATTCGTCGAACTGGACCGCGACGGGGTGGCCAATGCGCTGAACGTGTCGGCCTATGGCGGGTTCCTCGTGGCGCAGGCGGCGGCGAAGCGGATGCTGCCCAATCAGCACGGCGCGATCCTGTTCACCGGCGCGTCCGCGAGCGTGAAGGGGTATCCCAACTCTGCGCCGTTCGCGATGGGCAAGTTCGCGCTGCGCGGGCTGGCCGAGAGCATCGCGCGCGAACTTCAGCCGCACGGCATCCATGTCGCGCATTTCGTGATCGACGGGGCGATCCGGAACCCTGGCCGCAGCGAGCCGCCTGACGCACCTGACAGCATGCTCGACCCGGATGCAATTGCGCGCACCTATCTCCACGTGCTTCATCAGGACCGGAGCGCATGGACCTTCGAGATCGCGCTGCGCCCGTGGGTCGAGCGGTTCTGAGGACAGGGCATCAAGGAAAGGCAAGCCCGATGTCGTCATCACAACGCACCACCGAGCCGACTTTCGTGAGTGTGGCGCTGGTTGCCCTCACGATGGGGATCCTGATCACGGGACTGGTATACGGCGCGCCATTTCTGATCCCGATCGTCATCGCGTTTCTCATCACCGTGCTTCTCAGCGCGGGTGCCGACCGGCTCCGCAGGCTCGGGCTACCCGAGCCCTTTGCCAGTCTGACCGCAGCGGTCTTGTTCATCGTCTTGCTCGTCGCGGTCTTCAATATCCTGGCGGGGCAGACCGATGACGTGGCGCGGGCATGGCCGGATTATGTCAAGCGTTTCAATGCATTGACGACACAGATCTTCAGTTGGGTCGGTCCCGAGCTGGCCGATAAGATCCGCAATGCCGTGCAGGACATCGAGATTCTCGGTCGGGTTCCCGGGCTGCTCGGCTCTGCGGGCAGTCTGGTCGCGACCGTCGGGCTCGTCGTGATCTATGTGGGTTTCCTGCTTTACGAGCGCGGGCGCCTCGGCCCGAAAATCGACAAGCTCGCCGGCGGGCCCGCGGAAGCGCGGCAGATCAAGCAGGCGCTCGACGCCATCACCGCCAGCGTGCGCCGTTACCTCTGGATCAAGACACTCCTGAGCATCGTGACAGCCGGGATAAGTTACGGCGTCCTGCGGGCGCTCGAGGTCGATTTCGCTGAGACCTGGGCGCTTACTATCTTCCTGTTGAACTATATTCCCAGCATTGGCTCGGTCCTCGGAGTCGTATTTCCGGCTCTGCTTGCGCTCATCCAGTTTGACACGCTCTGGCAGTTCCTGATCATCTCGACGCTGCTCGCGGGAACGCAGATCGTGATCGGTAACGTCATCGAGCCGCGCCTCATGGGCCATAGCCTCAATCTCAGCCCGTTCGTCATCATTGCCTCTATCGCGTTCTGGGGCATGATCTGGGGCGTGATTGGCGCTTTTCTGAGCGTGCCGATGACAACGTCTTTCGCTATCGTCTGCAGCCAGACGCGCTCGCTGCGGTGGATCGCGATCCTGCTATTGGCAGATGGCCGCGCCGCGATTGGCGGCGAAACGGAGCCCGCCGCAGCCTAGCTTGCCCGACAGCGCGGCAACGCCGACCGTGGTGAAGCGGGGGCGCCCGGGCCGCCGGCTCAGGAACACGCCATGATCGAGGAGACGATAGAAATGGCCGAGAGGGAAAAGGCAACGGCGATCGGCATCAATCATGTCGCGCTGGAGGTCGGTAATATCGATGATGCCCTGGCTTTCTACGGGAGTTTCCTGAACTTCAAGCTGCGCAGCAAGGGCGAGACGATGGCCGTGATTGATCTCGGCGATCAGTTTATTGCCTTGTCCCAGGTCTCTGCGACCAGCCGAGACGAGAAGCGGCATTTCGGCCTGGTCGTGGACGACAAGCAGGCCGTGCAACAGGCGGTTACGGATTTGGGCGTTGAAAGCGTTTCGGACCGGTTTCTCGACTTCCTCGATCCCTGGGGCAATCGGATAGAGGTCGTGAGCTACGACAATATCCAGTTCACCAAGGCGCCCCATGTCCTGCGCGGGATGGGCCTGGCCAGCCTTTCAAAGAATGAAAACGCACTGGACGAACTCGCGGCGAAGGACATGGCTCCAGACCAAAGCGCGTGAGCGTCTGCGCCCCCCGGCGACGGCAATCATTGGCGGTGCGCGTGTTACCCGAAAACCGGTCCGCACTTCAGGGAACGTGCTTCAGCCCGAGGTCTCACGGGTTCTGCGCCAAGAGTAAAGCGTCTGGGCGCTTTCGGGCGTCTCGAAGACCAGCACTTCGAACAGGCCGCCGTTCCCGCCGAGAAACAGCCGTTTGCTGCGCCGTTGCTCATCGCTTCCACTTTCCCTTAGGGGGCCTTTGAAGAGCATCTGCGTGCGCGCATACCACTGGCACCGCGGCTGTTGCCTTGTTCGGTTGAAACGCCAGAGGGCGGTGGGCCGGGTCATGCCCGGATTGCTGGAGGCGAGCTGCTGGAATTCTTCCGCGTGCACGGGTTCGCGGCAGAGATACCCCTCAACATGGATGTTGGTTCCTGTCTGAGCCTTTCCGGTGATTGTTGAGAAAGCCGTGACCACGGCCAGCGCTGCCAGAAGAAGTCCACTCGATCTCGGATACGCACTCACGGGGTGTCCTTTGCCATGACGATCAGAACGCTTCGCCGGAGGGTTTTCAGCGGTGGTCTGCTGATACAGACACGATTGTTCCTCCTGCTTCTTGTGCCCCCTAGGCGATCAGCGTAACACAAATATCCAGCCATGACCTCCTGCGCGGATGCGTCGCCCCGATGCACGCGCTCGGCGATAAATATCTGCCTTACGCCGGTAGATGAGACGAGATCAGGCAACCCGATCGGGGGCGGTCATCGTGGTCAGGACGGACGCCGTGTTCGGATTTCCTGTTCAGGAGTTTTTGGTGTGCGCTGCCTGGGCCATCAGTGACTGACAGATCGTCCGGCGCGGTGTCTCGCGCATGGCATCACCTTAGTATGGGCGGAAGCCGGGAAACCGTTGCCTCCCTCCTGATGTCCAGAGCGGCTTTCAGGGGAGGGGGGCTGGATGCGTTCTCACCGTATCCGTGCGGGCGTGGCGGATCGGACATCTGCTCACAGACGCCTTGCCTACGTTGGCGATTGCTCTTGTTGCCGCGGTTCGGATTGACCAGACCTGTCGGTGCGCCTCGAGGCTGCCCGGAGTGACGCCTTTCTTGATACTGCGCCGGCTTCAAGGCCGGCGCAGCTTGTGTGGCCGATATCGGGGCGCATCGCGCTCAAAGCGGACTATCGTTGTTTTGGCCTCGGAGATACAGGTTATCGCAAGCGTTGACGGGCGCTTGGCTCAGGGAAACATGACTTGGCCAGGCGCAATTGGTTCGAGCCGAACGCGATCTGTTCGGGCCCCTTGTCAGGTCGTTTGTTCTGATCGGAACTTGACTCATTGGCTATCAACGACTTGCTTTCCTTCCAAAATATAACGGACGATCCTTTTTAAAATAACATGGATCGGAGTTATTGCTAGACCATCTGCATGCGATATGGCTGCGTTACATAGTTATTTATCTGAAGATCATGTAAGATATCTTCGATCTCCTTCGGAAGGTTGTGGATTCGATCACCCGCGGAAACCTGGAACCAAACATGCGAGCAATTGGCTGATTTGATGCTCATCTTGCGAGTTCGTGCATGCCGCCGGATGTAAATCAGGCAGTCTCCCGGCCTCGCCGCGACGGTTGCAAGCGCGGCGTCAAGCTGGCTTGCGCAGGGGCAAGCTGAAGAGCCGAAGATTTCGCCGGGCACGCACTGAAAATGAACGTGGACGGTCGCCGGTTCTGTTGTCCGGCGATCCCGCGCCATCAGTGCCAGCATCTCTCCATCACGTAGCTTGTGCTGGTAGCCGATCGCGCTCAGGTGTCCATGCTTGGTCTCGATTGGTCCGCTCGACACGCGTTTGACAATCGGCTCGATTCGCCTGCGATAGGCCATTAACTCGCGCAGTTCGATCAGTGCCAGCCTGTGCGTTGCCGCGAAGCGCTTCAAGTCGGCCTTTTCCGCGGGTCGACCGTCCGCGTTCATCACATCGCAGATCACCGCGCCTGCGCCGCGTCCAGCGAGCCGGGCGAGGTCTACACCGGCTTCGGGGAAGTCATCTCGCGCGAGCACGCCTCCGGCGGCCGCCGAGACGGTAGGGACATGGCCTGGACGGACGAAATCGCGTGCCGTTACATGTTGCGTGACAAGCTTGCGGGCGGTGAGGGCCCTGTCGACGGCGAACAGTCCATTCGTACCATCATGTCGATAATCGACCGGCACGCCGGGTGATGCTCCGGTGAGACCGCTGCCAGGCGTTCTCGTCTCCGACAAATTCAGCGCCGCTGCCCTTTCCGCCGACAGCGCCACCCGGGTCAGGCCCCCGGCTTCGCGCGCGAAGAATGCAAAGCGTTCGGGCGTGGATGACGCGGCGGCCATCACGATCGCGCCGCCTGTTTCGCTGGCCGCATCATGCGCAATGACGGCCATGCCGCCGCCCGCGATGCTGCTGAGCCCCTCCGTCACGCTTGCAGTGTTGAAGCTCAGACGCTCAAAACATGGTGCGTTCATGGATCCACCCGGCTCCTGGCTTATTGGCATTATGGATGCAAGCCGCCGGGAACCAGGCAGTCGCCCGGCTCCCGGCATGGGTCCTGCCTGTCGGGCTAGCCGCTCTGCCCGATGACCCGATAGTCCCGAGCATAATAGAGCAGTGGCTCGCCCGCGGGGTCGGTCCGGCTTGAGGTTAGCTTGCACAGGTAGATTGTGTGGTCGCCGACAGGGATCAGGTCATCGATGATCCCGCCAACGGCTGCCACCGCCCCGTCCAGCACGCGTGTCCCCGAAGGAAGCGTGAACGTCGCCACATCGGCGTAGCCGCCCGGCTCGGCCTTACCGGCAAATCGCGCAGACAGCGCCTTCTGGTCAGTGGCAAGGATCGAGATACCCACCGCCATGCCGGCTTCGAGGTAAGTGTAGCTCTGAGTGTTGCTGCCGACGCAGAACAGCGCGACCGGCGGATCAAGGGAGACCGGGGTGAGCGACGTCGCGGTGAAACCGTGCAAATGCCCGTCCACATCGAACGTCACGACGGAAATACTGGACGCCAGCCGCGAGAAAACGCTCTTGAACGCGGCTGGATCAAGAACAGCGACCTCTTGAGCCTCAGCAACCATGATGTCGTCTCCCGGTAAAGGTTCGGTAATCCGGCGATTGGTGAACAGCTTAGTAAGCAAGAAGGTTCTCCCGCAGTGTTGTGCCTGTATAGGACTCGCGATAGCGCCCGCGCCTTTGCAGTTCGGGCACGACCAGGTCGACGAACTCCTCGAAGCAGCCGGGTGTGTAGGTCGCGGCCAGCATGAAGCCGTCGGCGCCCCCGTCATCCATGAACACCTCCA
>CAYFTI010000059.1:0-13288 GCA_964346065.1 uncultured Hyphomicrobiaceae bacterium | reverse complement strand
CGCGGTCCAGCACGATCTGGCCTTCGGTGATGTAGCCGGTCAGGTCCGGGATCGGGTGGCTGATGTCATCTGCCGGCATGGTCAGGATCGGCAGCTGCGTCAGCGTGCCTTTGCCGCCGCGGACCCATCCCGCGCGCTCGTAAAGGCTCGCCAGGTCGGAATACATATAGCCGGGATAACCCTTGCGGCTGGGAATCTCACCGTGGCTGGCGGAGACCTCGCGCAGCGCCTCGCAATAGTTGGTCATGTCCGTCATGATGACCAGGACGTGCCGGCCCTCGTCATAGGCGAGGTATTCCGCTGCTGTCAGCGCGAAGCGCGGGGCCAGCAGACGCTGCGGGCTGGGCTCGCTCGCCAGGTTCAGAAAGAGCGCGGTGTGACCGAGCGCGCCGGAATCCTCCATCGCTGTCCGGAATGCTTCCGCGGTGTCATGCGAAATGCCGATACCGACGAAGACAATGGCGAATTCCTCGGCCTCCTCACCGCGCAGGCGCGCGTTCTGGGCGATCTCGATCGCCACGCGGTCGTGCGGCAGACCGCCGGAAGAGAAGATCGGCAGCTTCTGCCCCCGGATCAGGCTGTTCAAAAGGTCGATTGCCGAGACGCCGGTTTCGATGAAATCCTGAGGCAGCGCGCGCTTGGCCGGGTTGAGCGGCTCGCCGCCTATCGAGCGAAAGTCAGACGCCGCCACCTGCATCCCGCCGTCGATCGGCTCTCCCCGCCCATTGAAGATGCGGCCCAGCAGGCCCGGCCCGACGCCGAACTGAAGCGGCTGACCGCGAAAACGGACCCGCACGTCCTGCAGCGCCAGCCCGGTCGTGTTCTCCAGAACCTCGATGATCATCTCGTCGTCATCGAGCGCGGTGACCTGGCCAAGACGCGGCTCCTCGTCGTCGAGCAGCACCTCCACCGCCTCGTTCAATGTCGCTTCAACGTTGCGCTTCAGATAGAGAAGCGGGCCCTCGACCGCCTTGGCGGTGCCGCCCACCCTGAGATCCGCCCAGATGCTCATTCCTGCGTCTCCCGCGCTTCCAGGCCGCCAAGCTGATCGTCAAGCTCGGAGCGGAGGTCATCAAAGCGTTCGATTTCGTCCTCGCCAATCTCCTCACCCATGCGCTGCAGCCGCCTGTAGACCGACAGCGCTGCGATGTCTTCCGGATCCGCGCCGCGCTCAAGTGCCTCGAAGGCGAGATCGATGAAGCGGATCACCAGCCTCAGCATCTCGATCTGGCGCTCCGGCGAGCAATAGCGATCCGTCTTCGAGAAAGCTGACTGGCTCAGCAATGCCTCGTTCACGAGATCGGCGCAGGTCAGGGTGAGCTGCTGGTCCGCGGGCAGCGCGTCCTTGCCGACGATGCGGGCCATGCGCTGCAGATGCGCCTCGCGCTCAAGCAGCGTCAGCAGGCGTTCGCGCTGGCGGTACCAGTCGGAGTTGCCCTGCTCCGTCCACCAGCTGGTGAATTTCTGCGCATCCTCCGAGTAGGACTGGAGCGGATGGATCGCCGGGTAGAACCGGGCCTGCGCGCGCTCACGGTCCAGCCCCCAGAAGCAGCGGATATAGCGCTTGGTGTGGCTCGTCACGGGCTCGGAGAAGTCACCCGCCGGCGGGCTGACCGCCCCGATGATCGTGAGAGACCCTTCCTCGCCGTTCAGCGCCGTCACGCGCGCGGCGCGCTCGTAGAAATCAGCGAGCCGCGAACTGAGATAGGCGGGATAGCCGGCCTCCGCGGGAAGCTCGCCCAACCGCCCGGAGACCTCGCGCAGCGCTTCGGCCCAACGGCTGGTGGAGTCGGCCATCAGCGCGACATGCTTGCCCTGGTCGCGGAAATATTCGGCCACCGTGACGCCGGTGTAGATGCTGGCTTCGCGCGCGGCGACCGGCATGTTCGAGGTGTTCGCGATAATGACCGTGCGCTCCATCAGCGGGCGATCGGTGCGCGGGTCTGTCAGTTCGGGAAATTCGTTCAGGACCTCGGCCATTTCGTTGCCGCGCTCGCCGCAGCCGACATAGACGATGACATCGGCATGCGCGTGCTTGGCGAGCGTCTCCTGCAGGACAGTCTTGCCGGTACCGAAACCGCCGGGGATTGCCGCACGGCTGCCGCGCGCGATCGGGAAGAGTGTGTCCAGAATGCGCTGGCCGGTGATCAATGGCTTGTTGCCTGGAAGGCGCTCGCGGACCGGGCGCGGCCGGCGGACCGGCCAGTCGTTGTTGAGGCCGATCTCGTGGGTCTTGTCATCGGCGGCGCGCAGCTTGAGCAGCGTGGCGTCGCTTTCGATTTCACCCTCCGCGGCAATCTGCCCGACCGTTCCCGACAGGTCCGGCGGCACCAGGCAAGGCTCGTCAATCCCGTGCATGGCGACATCGCCGAAGATCTGTCCGGCTTTCACCTCGTCACCCTCGCTGAGCCGCGGGCAGAAGGTGATCGTGTCGTCTTCACCGCCCTCGACGATCCGCTCCTCGGCCAGGGGGCGCAACAGGCCGTCGTAGATGTTGCCGAGCAGGCCCGGCCCGAGCGGTACTGACAACGGCTGCCCGGTCCCGTAGACGGGATCGCCCGGCTTCAGCCCCGTCGTGTCTTCATACACCTGTGCGACGAACTCGCGCTCACGCAGGCGGATAACCTCGCCCGGCAGACGGGGTTCGCCGACCTCAATCGCCTCGCCAAGCTGGAACGCGCCGTCGCTGACCGCGTGCAGCACCGGCCCGCCGATCCAGCGGATGCGCGCCTCAGCCATGCGCGGCCTCCTCTTCGCTCTCTTCGCGTTCCTGCTCGGCCGCCAGCCGTTCGATCTCGGCGATCAGCGCGGCCTGAACCCGGCCGGCTTGCGCCAGGAGCGCCGGCCCGCTCGCATCGAGCGTCGCGCCGTCGGCCTCGATGCGCAAACCCGCCTCGATGTCCTCGCAAGCCTCGGTTTCCGCGTCTTCGACGCCCTCGCCGTCCAGCCAGCTCTTCAGGTCGTCGGCGAAGTCGTTGGACGTTTCGGCCGGGTACAGTACGCGCCAGCCCTCCGGCTTCAACCGATAGGCCGCGCTTGCCAGGGCCTGCTTTGCCCATGTCTCGCGGTGCTCGGGGCTCTGCCAGCGTTCGGTGAGCGTTTCGGTCAGCTTGGGCCACGCAGTCTTGACGATGTCGGCGAGCGCCGATTGATGCCGCTGGCGCTGCTCGGTATCGCGCTGGGCCTTTGCCTGATCCATCCGCTTGGCGCGGTCGCGGCGCAAGTCTTCCGCGGCGTCATGGAACCGTTCGCGCGCGTGCCGATAAGCCCGTTTCGTGATGCTCCGCGCCTCCTCGTGTGCTTCGTTCAGGATACGCTCGCGCTCATCCTGCCTGCGCTTATCGATGGCGTCGATAAGCGCCTGCGCCTGCCTGTCGGCCAAGTTGTCGTCGGCTTCGCTCATCATTCGATGCCCAGCGTTGCGCGGATCTTGGCCGGCAGGTCTTCGGGTTTCTCCCGCTCGCGGATATCGGGGATCACCGCCACGGTCGGCTGCTTCGCGGCGAGCGCGTTTTCCAGCATGACCTGTGGCATGTGCCGCGCGTATTCCGCGGTGAGGACAAGGACACCCGCCGTCTCCCGCATCTCCCTGAAGGTCGCTGCGACCTCCTCTGGCGCAGGCGAAGCCGTCTCCAGACCTGCCAATCGGAAGCCGGTGCAGGTCAACTCGTCTCCGATGACGACGACGCCCGCCATGCTAGCCGGCCTGGTTCAGGATCAGGATGGCCACGATCAGGCCGTAGATCGCGATCCCTTCGGCCAGCCCCACCAGGATCAGCACGCGCCCGAGCAACTCCGGCTTCTCCGCCAGCGCCCCGACCGCGGCGCTGCCGACGACCGCCACCGCGTAACCCGCCGCCAGGGCGGAAAGACCCGCGGCCGCCGCCGCGCCGATGAAGGCCCATTTGAGCACGGTCGGGTCAACCGGCTGCGCGGCGGCCTCCTGTGCGCTCGCCATTCCCGAATGGCCCAGAAGCGCCAGCAGGCTCACGCCGCCGATGACGATGGCCGCCACCGCGACCGCCTGTGCCAGTCTCATCCCCTTGGATATCATGTCGTACCCCCGTCGGTGTTCGTTTTCGTCTGCAGCGGTGTCAGCGGTGTGAAAATGCGGCCCTCGCCCTTGAGGAAGCGCACGAAGAATTCAAACAGAAGCAGGCGCGTCGTCTGGATGCTGACGATCAAGCCCTCCAGAAGAATGATGAGCACGTTGCCGATGAACAGAACGATCCAGTAACCCACGCCGCCCGCAGCGGCCGCAACCTCCGCCACCGCGACCGACAGCCCGGCATGGGCAAGCGCGAAGGCGCCGACGCGGGCAAAGGAGACCGTGTTGACGACAAGCTGCAGGCCGGACTCGACCAGGTTGCCAAGCCCGCGGAAAACGGCCGCCAGCGGCGCGGGCGTATCGAGCGCAACTTCCCCGGCCACGAACCAGACAACCCCGAGAAGCGCGATCCACAACGCCGGTGTCCAGATGACAGCGGCCAGCAACGCACCGTAGGCCACCAGCAAGCCGCATTCGCGCAGCCACCAGACGCGCGCCGCCCCGCGCCAGTGTGCTTGCGCCGCGTTCAGCACCAGCCCGGTCAACAGCACGACGACACCCAGGACGATGGCTGCAATAAGCACTTCGATCGGCGCTTCCAGCGGATGCAGCCATAACGGGGCGATGATGTCCTTGCGGGTGAAGACATCACCGTAAATCACGCCAAACACCATCGCCATGATGCCGCCCGGCACGAGGAGCGTGAAAACCGGCATCTTGCGGCGCAGAACCAGGCCGGCGATCAGGAGCACCGCGCCCTGGCCGACATCGCCGAACATGTAGCCGAACATGATGGGCGCAAAGATCGCCAGCAGAATGCTCGGATCGGCCTCGTCGCGCCCCGGGCTGCCCAGGAGCTGCGTGATCGTTTCGAAGGCGCGCGCCCACGGCGGATTGCGCAGAAGCGTCGGCGCCTCGGCCTTGCCGGGCGGGTCGGGAAAGTCGACCAGGCAGCGCAGGCCGCTCTCCATCAGCGGCTCACAGAAGCTCGCGCGGTCCGGCGCGGTCGTCCAGCCCGTGACCCAGGCAAGGTCGGATGAGGCCGACACTTCCTCGGCATGAGACGCCATCCAGGCGATGAGCTCGATCCGTCCGATGACACGCGGCAGATCATACTCATCGCTGAGCGAGTCCAGCTTCTTCTGCACTTCGTCGATCTCATCGCCCACGCGCTCTATCCGCGTCTCGATTTCCCGCGCAGCGTCCGCGGCATCCGAAGGCAAGTCGTCGGGAACCGGAACAGGACGCGCCTTCTGTGCGCGAAGCTGTTCATCGAGGGATCCGATCGCCCGGACACCGCCCATCGCGATCAGGTATTCCCCGCCCTGCGTCTCGACACGCTTGTGCAGGACGTCCTCGGGCAGGCCCAGCGCCTCCATCTCCGCCGGCAGCCGGTAAACGCGCCCGGCAAGTTGGGGCCCGCACTGCCCCAGCCGGGCCAGATCCGGCAGCGGCTCATCGCGGTTCGACAGGAATCCGTGGAGGTGCTCAAGCTCACGCTTGCGATTGTTAAGCTCCTCCAGGTCGGCGATGATCGGGTCGGCCGACCGGGCCCACTTCTTGAGAGTTGGGACGCCCTCAGCCACGACCTTGTCCGGTCGCGGAATGCGTGCCGGCGCCGAGTTTTCGGGCTCGGGCCAATAGCTCCGGTATTGTTTCGCCAACTCGTGGTAGGCGTTCAACTCGTCGTCGACACTTTCGGGGAACAGGGTTTCGGCGCTCCGGCTGTAGGTCTCCAGCTGAATGGTGCCTTCGCGCGCCAATGTGTCGAGGACCGATGCGAGTTCCTCGCGCGTTGTCACCAATTCGAACCAACTGGCCGGGACCGGGCGCAGCGTCATGCAGCGCTCCTTTCCGCTGCCGCGCCGTGGAAGAGCTGACGCCGCACCAGCCCGCCACGGAAGCGTTCGAAGTCGCGCCGAAGGAAGGCGAGATAGGCGAAGATCGCCACCGGCGTCCCCGCATGTTTGCGAAACAGCCGGGTCAATTCCGCATCAATGGTCGCCTCGGCGGCGCGATAGGCCTCTTGCGGCACCGGGGCATCGGTCGCCGCGAACCCGGGGAACAAGATGTCCGCGATCGCTTCGAGAGCCGTGGCCTGCGCGCCCGGGTGATCGGGCCATTCCGCGCGCCAGCGCGCGAGCCACGCCGCGCCGGCATTCGCCTCAGTTTCGCCCGCTGTCTCGGGCAGAGCCTCGGCCAATTGATTATCCTGCCCGCACCAGCCGGGAGCAGAGCGGCCCTGGCGAACATGCTCGATGCTCGGCAGGGCCGGAAGCTCGGACCAAGCCAGCGCCGCGCCGCGCCAAGCCTGTGGCAGCCAGGCGCTCACCTCCGCGACCGTGTCGCGCCACGCCGCGCGCAGCACCCGCTCCTGCTGATGATGATCCATCTCGTGCGAAAGCGGCGAAACCCACGGATTGAGGCTGGTGCCGCGCGCCGCCTCCATATACTGGGTGACCGAGCGCACGGCACCCAGACGTTGCCAGTCCGACTCGCCAGGTCTGTCGCCATAGCGGGCCTGCACCCGCGCCTGGGCGTAGGCGAAGCTACGACGCGACGTCATTGTTGCCCCCGCTCAGGCGAGCCGCTACGCGCGCGACGGCGGTGTCAATCAGATCGTCGCCGGGCTGCTCGATAACATCCTGATTGTTCTGCCGTGATGAAAGGATCTCGTCGACAGCAGCCTGCGTGTCTGCCTGATAGTCGCGATGCACACGGGATATGCGCGCATCAGCACGGTCCTCGATCTCCTGCGCCCGCGTGCGCGCATCCTGGACGATCCGCTTGGCCTCCTCGCGCGCCGCCTCGATATCCTGCTGGGCCTGATGTTCGGCCTCAAGCACTTCGTCCATCGCCTCGGAGACGCGATCCTTCTTCTTGTTATCGCCGGCTTCGGCCATGCATCGCTCCGGTTTCGACCCACGCGTTTCGCCCCGACTCACGCCGATCCGGGGGCTGTCCCGCAGCGCGGCCGGATCGGCGCGCCAACGTCAAAACGACATGATGCGCGTATTGTCGTCAAGCAGCCGGGCCGCCATCGGCTGTGGTTTGGCCGCGCCCACGCCCTCGATCAGCGCGTCCTGGCCCACACCCTTGTTCGGCAGATAAATCGCACAGACCTCGACCGTGCCACCTTGCGCGATGATCTTCTTCATCAGGCCCTGGGGACTCATGCCCTTGGGCTTCTGCGCCGCGGTCGCGCTCTCCGGCGCGTCCTTCAGGGCGAGGTCGCCGCCCGGACCGCACAGCAGGATGTACACCGACGCCCCCTGCTTCAGCGCCTGCATGTTCAGAACCATGCTCATAAGCTGGGTCTGCGGCTCCGGCGTCCCGACGATCGTGACCAGCTTTTTCTCCTCCTGCGCCGCCGCCTGAGCGGCGAAGGCTGTGGCCATTGCGACGACGATCATTGCAAGCAGCTTTTTCATGTCTCTCTTCCCTTCAATCCGTTGCATTCAGATAACACCGCCGAGAATCCCGGCGCCGCTGAGCGCCATGACGCCGCCAATGCCGCGCGCGAGGTGGGTCCCTCCGCCACGGCCCACGGCACCAAGGGCGAAGCCCGCAAGCATCCCGCCGGCATGTAACAGCGCCGTCGCGGCGATGAAGCCGATCCCGTAGCTCAGGCCCGAGGCCGTTGCCGGCATCTCAGTACCATGTGCGGCGCCGTGGAACACCGCGAACACCGCTGTGAGCGCGGCGGCAAGCAGGCCCGGCGTGCTCCTGCCCAGCGCGACCATCGCGCCGATCACGACCACGGAGAGCCCGATACCGGCCTCCACGAACGGAAGTGCGAAACCGGCCAGCGCCAATGCACCACCCGCGGCCATCGCGGCGAGAAATCCCAGCGGCAAACCCCATAAGGCGGCGCCGCCGAGCAGATAGGCGAGCACACCGACAGCCACCATCGCCAGCACGTGATCCAGCCCGCCGATGGGGTGCATCAAGCCGTAGGTTAAGCCCGAGACTTCTCCGGCACCTGTATGCGCCACGGCTGGGCCAGCGGCAAGGCAAAAGCCAATCGTCAAAACAAGGCCACGAACAAGCATCGGTCATCCTTTCGCTGCTGTGGGAATTGCTTTAGGTTCCTAGCGTGCGCGCAAGCCTCATGCTTCTCTTCGGCGCTGCGTTTCCCGTTCCGGAAAGGGCCATCGCCTTCGCCCGCGACGCCCGAATTGGTCCGGTTCGATTGATTGGTGAGTGAAGCAGGGAGAACCAACGCCTTGACACCGCGTGTACCCGCCAACGGGATATCTGCCGTCTCGACGCAGCTTGCGCAGACGCCGTTCTGGTCGGCGCTGAGCGACGCCGAGCGCGAGAAACTGGCTGCGAGCGCGTCGATTATGACGGCGAGCAAGGGCGAAGTCCTGATCGAGGAAGGAACCGGCGCGCATTCGCTGTTTCTGGTCGACAGAGGCGCCATGCGTCTCGCCCGCCTCAACGGTCTGGGTCATCGCATCATCGCCGGTTTTCTGTTTCAGGGCGATTTCGTCGGCGCCTGTATCGGTGATCACTACCCGTTTTCCGTCGAGGCGATTGACGATGTCGTCCTCTGCCGGCTGCAGCGCGGACACATCCGCGAGATGAACTGCGAGAACCATGGGCTGGAATGGCGCATCCTCAGCGCCGGGTCCAACGAGTTCCTTCATTGCCAGATCCATCTCGATATCGTCCTGGGCGGATCGGTGGAGGCCAAGCTCGCGCGGTTTCTGCTGCACATCGGCAAACGCATCGGCCAGCCCGCCGGCGACGGCACGCATATAAACCTGCCCATGAGCCGCGAAGATATTGCGCATTACCTTGGTCACAGCCTTGAAACTGTCAGCCGCGCCTTTACCAAGCTCCGGGAGCACGACGCTATTGAAACGCCCCATCGCACACAACTCGTGATCACCGACGATGACCGCCTCCGGGAAATCGCCGAGACGGATGGCTAGGCGCCCTGACAAGCCGGCACGCCTTCAAGGTTTTTCGACCACGGAACCGCTCGCAGGATCGATCGCGAGATAAGGCAGGCCCGCTTTCTTCCATGCGCCGAAGCCGCCCTCCATGTGCGCAACGCGCGACAGGCCCGCCTCGGCGGCCTTCTCCGCGGTCTTGTGCGAGCGCATGCCCGAGCCGCAGTGGAACACGATCCGCTTTCCATTCTGCGACGGGAGCTTGGCGGCGTCGAAATTCGACATCGGGAACAGCATCGCACCGGGAATGTGCTCGAAGGCATATTCATTCGGCGTGCGCACATCGATAACGACGATCTCGTTGCGGTCGAACAGGTCCTTCACTTCCTCTGGCGTGTAGATGTCCAGCGTCACACCGTGCAGATCTTCCGTCGTGGCCATTGCTTTTCTCCTGTCCTCGGCTTTATAGGGTCAACGCACCCGGATTTGGGCGCGTTCCTCGCCGTCGGGGTCGGTGACATGAACCGCGCAGGCGATACAAGGGTCGAAACTGTGAACCGTCCGCTGGATTTCGAGCGGCTGTTCCGGGTTATGCAGGCTGTGCGCGTCCATCAGCGCGGCCTCATACGGCCCGGTCTGCCCCTCGGCGTCGCGCGGGCCGGCATTCCAGGTGCTGGGCACCACCGCCTGGTAGTTGTCGATCACGCCGTCCTTGATGACGATCCAGTGCGCGAGCGCACCACGCGGCGCCTCCATGAAACCGACGCCACGCGCGAGCGACGGCCAGGTGGAGGGATCCCACTTCGCCTGGTTATGCACCGAAGTGTCGCCGCCTTTGACGTTGGCGATCAGGTTGTCGAGCCAAAGCTCCATCTGGTCGGCGAAAACCTTGGACTCGATGGTGCGCGCGGCCGTTCGGCCCATCGTCGAGAAGATCGCCTCCAGCGGCAGATCAAGCTGCTGGAGCGCGCTGCCCGCCAGTTCGCGAGTCGGCTCATGGCCGGTGGCGTAGAGCATCGCGAGGCGGGCCAGCGGGCCGACTTCCATCGGCTTGCCGCGCCAGCGCGGGGACTTCAGCCAGGAATAGCTGTCCTCGACATTGAGCTGCTTGTAGGGCGGCTGCGGGCCGGTGTAGCTCAGCGTCGTCTCGCCGTCATACGGGTGCAGGCCGACATCCTTGCCGCCGTCATAGTCGTACCAGGCGCGCGCGACGAACTCCTGGACCTGCTCCTGGTCGTTGAGGTCGACCGGCTCGATCGTGCTCAGGTCGCGGTTGAGGATCGCGCCGGAGGGGATGAACCAGCTCGACGGGTCGTCCATGCCCTGTTCGGGGAAGTCGCCGACGGTCAGGAAGTTGCCGACGCCTTCGCCGCGGCGGAACCAGTCCTTGTAAAAGCCGGCGATCGCGATCGTGTCGGGCAAATAGACCTGCTCGATGAAGGCTTGCATCGACCGGATGATGCGGCGGATCTCCTCCAGCGTGACAATATTGACGCCCGTGGAGGCCGTGCCGTCCGTGCCGGGGCCGGCGCTGACGGGGCTCGGCGCGCCGCCGACCAGGAAGTTCGGGTGCGGGTTCTTGCCGCCGAAGATCGCGTGCAGGCGCACCACGTCGCGCTGCCAGTCCAGCGCCTCCAGATAATGCGCCAGCGCCATCAGATTTGCTTCGGGCGGCAGCTTGTATTCCGGGTGGCCCCAGAAGCCGTTGGCGAAAATGCCGAGCTGCCCGCTCTCGACGAACTCCTGCACCTTCTTCTGGACCTGGCGGAAATAGCCGGGGCTGGAATTCGGGTGGCTGGAGATCGACTGCTGAAGCTCGGAGGTCGCCTTCGGGTCTGCCTTGAGCGCGGAGACGACGTCCACCCAGTCCAGCGCGTGCAGGTGATAAAAGTGCATGACATGGTCATGCACATGCTGGGCGGCGATCATCAGGTTGCGGATGAGCTGGGCGTTGGCCGGGATCGTGTAGTCCAGCGCATCCTCAACCGCGCGCACCGAGGCGACGCCGTGCACCAGCGTGCACACCCCGCAGATGCGCTGGGCAAACGCCCACGCCTCGCGCGGATCGCGGCCTTTCAGGATGATCTCGATGCCGCGCACCATCGTGCCCGAGCTGTAGGCCTGTGTGATCGCGCCCGCGCTGTCGGTTTCCGCCTCGATGCGCAGGTGTCCCTCGATGCGGGTAATCGGATCGACGACGACGCGCTCTGCCATAAGTCAAACCTCCTCAGGACACCATGTTGTCCGCGACAAGCTCCATCAGGCTTTCCGGCGACTTGTCCCAATTCACCGCCTTCGCGCCGCGCTCGAACGTCACGCGGCACTGTCCGCAGCTCGTGATGAAATGCTCCGCGCCCGTGGCCTCGACCTGCCGGCGCTTGAGGTCGAACACGCGCTCGCGCAAAGGGGCCGCCCGCTCGTTGGCGAGGACCCCGCCTCCGCCGCCGCAGCAATAGGAAAACGATCCGTGGTCTTCCATCTCGCGC
Source organism: uncultured Hyphomicrobiaceae bacterium (assembly GCA_964346065.1). Taxonomy (GTDB): domain Bacteria; phylum Pseudomonadota; class Alphaproteobacteria; order Rhizobiales; family Rhodomicrobiaceae; genus Dichotomicrobium. The sequence continues at coordinate 1,853 of CAYFTI010000059.1, read as the reverse complement.
AACTCATATCCCAGCGCCGCGAGGATTCGCCGCGGCGCTTCCTCCAGCCCGCCGCGGCGGATGATCTGGCATGGATCGTGGAACGTCGCGGTCTCGCCGACCTTGCCCACCTTGATGCGCCCCTCCGCGATGAGTTGATCGAGGAACTCGACCATGTGCAGCACCGTCACCGGCGCCGGCTCGCTGTACCAGTCGGCCGCCTCCCAGCGCGCCGCGCTGTAGGCATGGCCGCATTCGGGAAGGAGGAGCGTGCTCGCGCCGACTTCCACCGCCTTGTCGATGATGCGCATCGTCAGGTCTTTCTGCAGGCGCATATTGCCCGACAGGAAGCCGAAATTGGTCGCCTCGAATGCGTCAGATGAGAAGGTCCAGTCCGCCCCGATGGAATCGAGAATCTTCACCGTGTCGGCCAGCGACTTCTGATGCGCTTCCAATTCGCCCGGCGCGGTGGTGACGAGGATGTCAGCCTTGGCCTTGTCGACCGGGATGGAGATATTGAACTTCTCCTCGATCTCCCTGATCGTATTGATGAAATCTTCTTTCGTGCCGAACGGGCTGTGGCGCGCCTCGGCATTGCGCGTGATGTGCGCCAGCCGGTCCGGCAGCAGCCCGGCCTCGTACATGCCGTGACGCGCCTCCTTTACCAGCTCGGCGATGTCGATACCCATCGGGCAGATCAGCGTGCAGCGCCCGCACAGCGTGCAGCTGTCGTAAATCAGCTCTTCCCACTCCTCCAGCTGATGGATGTCAACGTCCTTTACCATGCCGAACATCCGGTAGATCGGCGCGAAAGCGCTCATCTCCCGCTCGTAGGCCTGCTGGAAGGGCTTGAGCTTATGGATCGGCGTGTATTTCGGATCGCCTGTGGTGACGTAGAAATGGCACGCCTCCGCGCACAGCCCGCAGCGCACGCAGGCCGACATATGGCTGGCGACCGACATGCCGAAATCGCTGACGAAGGCGCGCATCGCGTTTCGGGTGCGCTCCTCGTCGGGCATGTCGCCCTGCTTGTCGAAGCGCGCCGGCTCGGGTGCCGTATCCTTCTTGTAATGATCTGCCGTCATCAGACTTTCGCTCCCCGCCAGCTCATGCGCGCACCAGTGGCGCCACGCGAAATGAAGAACAGGAATGTATGCATCAGCTTGCCGAAGGGCAGCCAGATCAGCAGGATAGCAACGCTCAGCAGATGAATCGCCAGGATGGTTTCGTACCGCCCGCCGACTCCGCCTGCCGCCATCAGCCCGGTGAGCACCGGCGCCGTCGTCACGGCCCAGCTGAAGTAATCATCGAAATTCGATATCAGCCGCTGCACCGGGTTGCTCAGCCTGCGGATCAGCGCCGCGACGAGCGAGCCGAGTGTAATCGCGCCGACAATATAGATGACCGGCGAGGGCAGGCTTGGCCACGAAACGCCGAGCAGCCCCTTGATGTAAAGGATGTGCGGCCCGTACCCGAACACGACGATCGCCAGGCCAATGTGAAACACATAGCCGTTCACGACCGAGAACATGCTTGAGCGCACGAAGTTCTTGTGGGGCAGAAACCGCGATAGGATACCGCGCGCCGCGCCCACCTGCCGGCTCGACGCACCCTCGCGCTTTCGCGACGGCGTCACCTTCTTCGGCAACAGGACCAGCGCCACGAGCCGCCAGACCGTGCCGAATACGAAGATCGCAACCGCGATCTGAAGCGCCGGCCCTCGCGCGAATTCCAACAAGCCCGTCATCCTTGACCCTCCTCGTTGCCGGCATGTTCCTCGGCGATCGCCTTGCTGCGCCTGCGCGCCATCGAGGCAGTCCCGGCGCCGATCGCCGCGCCCGCGGCCGCCGCGATGCCCGCCGCCGTGCCGGCCG
>CAYFTI010000058.1:0-13521 GCA_964346065.1 uncultured Hyphomicrobiaceae bacterium | reverse complement strand
TCTCCGTCAGGCCTGCCCGGCGCTCGGCTTCAAACATGTAGTCGCGTGTCGTCGGTAGGGCATCGATGCTCCGCGTAAGCTGCATCTGGAATACGATGTTCGTGCGCCGCCGGAAGCCGATCTCGCACAACACCAAATAGAACTCCCACATGCGGAAAAAGCGCTCGTCATACAGCGCCTTGATCTCTTCTGACCGCGCGTTGAAGCGCTCGCGCCAGTGGCGTAGCGTCTCGGCATAGTGCAACCGCAGGATTTCCGCGTCGGTGACAATTAGGCCCGAAGGTTCGGCCGCGGCGAAGACCTCCGACAGCGACGGCAGGTCCGCCCCCGGGAAAATGTACTTTCGTATGAACGGGTTGATCGGGCCCGGGGTGTCGGCATAGCCGATCGAGTGGATTAGCGCGACGCCGTCATCCTTCAGGAGCGCGCGGATCCGACCGAAAAACTCAGCGTAGTTCTTTTTGCCCACGTGTTCGAACATCCCCACCGACACAATCCGGTCGAATGGCCCCTCAACTTCGCGGTAGTCCCGCAGTTCGAACCGGACGCGCGCGCCGGCTGGCGACTTTGCCGCCTGCTGCGTGCTGAAGCTGTGTTGCGCCTCGCTCAGGGTAACGCCGGTAACCTCGGCGCCGAACGTCTCAGCCAGGTACAGCGCCAGACCGCCCCAGCCCGACCCAATGTCGAGCACCTTCAGCCCGGGCCGATCCAGGTACAGCTTCCCGGCGATATGCCGCTTCTTATTCTCCTGCGCCATCTCGAGGCTATCGCTCGGGTTCGCAAAATAGGCACACGAGTACTGCCGGTCGCGGTCGAGGAACATCCCGTAAAATTCGGAGGAGAGGTCGTAGTGGTGCGCCACATTGCGCCGCGCCCTAGCGAGGGGATTTGATTGCTTCAGCCCCTTGCCTAGCCGTTCAAGGAAGGCCATCCACGGGCTGTGCCCCATCGAGCCGTAGTTTCGCGCCACCACGTCCAGAAAGTCGTAGAGGCGGCCTGCTTCGATCACCAGCCGGCCGTCCATGTAGGCTTCGCCGACTGCGAGAGCCGGATTGAAGGCCAGGGTGTATTCGCTTGCCTTTGAGGTCAGGCGTAGCGTGGCCTCCGGGGGTGAGCCGTCTCCGATCATGTGCCGACGGCCAGCCGAGTCGATCACGAGGAGGCTGCCGTCGCGGACGATCGACCTGAGGATCGCCATGAATAACATCTTCAGTAACCAATCTGATGTCGCTGCGCATAGAACGCTGGGCGACAGAGGCGCCTCTGGGAGTTAAACCATATCACCGCAGCGAACAACTTAGAATGCAACCGGGATGTCCACGATACGGTCCTGTCAGGGGCTGCCCGTCTGAGGACATCGGCAATGCTGGACAGAAAGACCGCACCGGTTCAAGCTCAATCCGTCGCATCACACAACGGGACCAAACACCTGCTCTTCGCGAAGATCAACTGAGCTGGGTCGCCCGCCAGCACGCTATCAGATTTCCCGACGGGGACACTCGCCGACTGCGAAACCGTTCAGCGAGCATTCACAATCTCGGCGCTACAGTCCTTTACAACTCGTCAACACCCAACGCGGGTTTGGGGATCGCCTTTCCGACCTCAGCATCGCCAGGCGCTCCATGAGCAGATCCGTCCGTAGATAAGGGCATTTTCTGATTGATATTGCCTGATCTGGTTATGGGGAGGAAGAGAATCATGTTTGCAATCGGTCATGTCAATTTTAACCGATTGCTTGTGACTGATCTTCGAGACCACAAAGCAATAGATGACGAACATCTACGCGTTCTATCGGAGAAGCTGTGTAACGAGGCATTCATTGATGACGTTATTGTATTGGAGCGGTCGAGTATAGCGGACGCACGGATGCGCATTTTCGGTGCGGACGGGCGGGAAGCCGAGTTTTGCGGCAATGGCGCGCTGTTGAGCTTGCAGCTGCTCTTCAATGAGCGGCAGTCAGCCGGTGATCCGCGAGGCGAGCTTGATCTCGAGACGGCGTCCGGCGTGAAGCACGGCATTCGTGAGAACAACGGCCGCGTGGCCGTCGAGGTTGGCATTGTTACGAAACTGGACGACGCGATTGACGACCGGACCCTGTCGCGTTTCGACGGCTTAGGGGTCAATTTTGAAGGCTTTCGGCTTTCCGGTGAGCCCCACCTCGTTGTGTCCGCGCCCCCGGGGTCGGCTGTGATCAACCAGAGCCGGCAAGCGTTCGAGGCAATGGCACGCAGCGTGGCGCAGCTCGTCGAGTTCGACGGCGGTGTGAATGTAACGCTCATCCTGGTGCAGGACGACTGTGGCCTGTGTATCAGAACCTACGAGCGCGGCGTTCAGCGTATGACAGAGTCGTGTGGCTCCGGTGCGGTGGCAGCTGCGTCAACACGTATATACGGAAGCACATGCCCGAGGATAACGGTGATCTCGCCGGGTGGGGAGCATCACGTTTGGACGGATCCGGACGCGCGGCATTGTTGGCTGTCCGCCATGGCGACGCATCTCCGCTGGAACAAGTTCCCCGAGCTGTCAGCGAGGCTTCGGGGATGTTCACTCCAGCCTGTAGGAGGCAGCCTGTTCACGGTGTCCCAAAGCCCCGAGGAGCCTGAGTTCGGTGACCCGGATGTCCGGCGGTTTCTCGGTCTGACCGAACCCGATGACGCAACTCCGGACGTCAAACAGACTCAACTCGGTGACCGGACTGGTGGTATCGTGTCTGACCGCTTATCGGGGGACACCGGTGAGGCGTGACAAGGCGGGACGGTAGAACGCCAGCGGTAACCAACAGGAATCCCGCTGACGCGCGTCGGCGTTGTTCTGCCGGCGAACGAGCACGGCATGCTGGACGATCGCCGCTGCAAGCTGTTCATGCATGGGGTGCCGTGAGGGTCGGTGACGGCAGACAGCTACGCGCGACATCCGGCGTATCTTAGAGTTTTGGGCCAGCATGACGATGAATGACAAAAACAGTGCGCTGAACCTCACCTGGGTTCACACCGGGCGCAATGTTGGTTCGCGGCCGTTTCCGGTGCCCCATTCGGACGACACGGTGCAAACCAATGTGTGCATCCCGATGGATGACGGGGTTGTACTGCGCGGCGATCTTTACATCCCTACGCATGTCGAAGCTCCCTTTCCGGCGATCGTCGAGATCACACCCTACGGCGCCCAGACCTTGGCGCCGGAAGGACGCACCTACGCCTCACGCGGTTTCCTGTTTCTTGCGGTCGACTGTCGGGGACGCTACCGCTCGGAGGGAGAATGGACCCCGCTCGCCTACGACCGATCCGACGGCCATCAGGTTCTGCGATGGCTGGAAGCGCATCATCTGTGCAATGGCAATATCGGAACGCGAGGGCACTCATACTGCGGCTATAACCAACTCCTGATGGCGATTGACGCGCCTGACTCGCTGAAGGCCATGGCCGTGGGCGTTGCACCGGGCGACCCCTTCTACAACACCCCATTCCAGGGTGGGGCTTATGACCTGAACGATCTGTTCTGGCTGCTCGATATGAACGGCCGGGTCAGTTCCGAGGACAAGGACGACAAGAAGGGCAAGTTCGACGCCGAGGACGAGGACGAAGACGACGAAGGGGACGAGGAAGACGAAGAAGACACGCCCGAAGAGAAGGAGCATGACGCCCTCCTCGATTACGCCCTCTCGACGCGTCCATTCGCTGATGTCGATCTGCGGCTGGGGATCTATCATCCGCATTTCCGCGAGTGGGTCTCTCACTGGCAGCTTGATGATTACTGGAAGGCGCGAAGCGTCCTTCCCCACGTGGACAAGATCGATGTGCCGACGCTGCACATTTCCGGTCTCTGGGACGGGAACGGGCGCGGCGCGACGCTGTTCTACGAGACGTTCCGGCACGGCAGAGGGCGCCACAGCGCGGCGCAGAAACTCCTGCTCGGGCCTTGGAACCACGACCTCGAGGCGCCCGACTGCGATGATCTTCCCGAATCCGAGATGGACGCGATCGAACGGGCGGCGATGCGCGATTCCATGAATGAGGAGATGACGTGGTTCGACCACCACCTCCTCGGCCTGCCGCTTGGCAAGAGCATGGAGACGCGCGTCGAGGTCTTCCTGACCGGCATCAACCGGTGGTTCAAGTTCGACGACTGGCCGATACCGGGGGCAGAGCGCCTGGGCTTTTATCTGAGCAAGGAAGGCGGAAAGCGACGGCTGGCGCAATCGCCTCCGGCCGGGGAGGACACTGTCTCATACCGCTTCGACCCGCTGAATCCGACGCCATACGGCCACGAGGACACCGACGCCGAGCGGATGCCATTCGACAATTCGCAGATCCAGAAGGAGAGAAAGGATATCCTTCTGTTCGACACGGTGCCGGTCAAGGACCAGCCCATGGCGTTGGTCGGTCCGCTGCGGGCCAGGATCTTCGCAAGTGCCGACGCCGCCGATTATGACATCGTGGTTTCGATGTATGATGTCTATCCCGACGGCCGGAGCATCTTCCTGACGGACGGTATTCTGAGGGCACGCTTCCAGGAAAGCTACGAGACACCGCGCCTTGTCCCGCCCGGCGAGATCCGCGAGTTCGATATCGACGCCTGGCATATCGCCCATGTCCTGCAGCGCGGCCACCGCTTACGCCTGCAAATCGCGTCCGGCTCGCACCTCAGATTTGATGTTAACGGCTGCACCGGCAACGACCTTGCCAGCGATACGCAGACCCGGACTGCGCGTGTGACTGTCCATTTCGGGGGCAGCCGGCCTTCGCGGATCGAGATTGATCGCCTCCCGCAGGCTTATCTGACGGTTTGACCAATGGCTGCGATGCCTGACTCCCCCATGCCTCCGATACCGGCCTTGCACGCTGAAGGCACGAGGTCCGCGCCGGGGACGCGTGGGGTGAACAATGGATGGCGACGTAGATCCCGTTTTGGGCTGGCCGCGGGCGTCGGGTGCGGAATGTACAGGATCACGTGTTGCGGCGCGCTCGATCAGCGTTGGCCTCAACGCCGAAGGGCCGGTCGCGGCCATATTCTGGCATGTGGTTTAGATGATCGGGCCGCCGGGACGAGGCGCCGTTGCTAACCAGGCATTAGCGCAGGTTACAGGGCACGCAGGGCTGGGGACACTCTGGAATGCAGTACGTGGATATCTTCATCCCGCCTCGAGAAGAGCGTGAATACCTGAACCGATTTTACGTTTCTTCGTTCCTGTCCGAAGCAACGAACATCGTTCTTCCGTTCCAGTTCATTTTTCTTTTTCTCGTCATGGACAAGCCCGAGTGGGCGGTCATTCCGCTGATCGTCGAGGGGCTTGTCGTTTTTCTGTTCGAGATCCCGACGGGCATCATTGCCGACCGATACGGACGGAAGGTTTTGGTCCTTATTGGCGACACGTTGAGCGGCATCGCCTGGCTGGCGGTGCCACTTGCGCTCGTACTCGACGGATCATGGCAGCTTGTCGCGGTTTGCGTCGCCTTTGCGCTTGAGGGGATCGGACAAACGCTCGTGTCCGGCGCCGAGGAAGCCTGGGTCGTCGACAACCTGATCGCGAACAAGAAAGAAAACCTGTCGGACCAGTATTTCGCTCGGGAGAAATCCCTGAGTTCGCTGGGCGGCGTTCTGTCGGGCGCGGTGACCTGGCTCGTACTGACACTGGCCACGCCGACCGCCGAAATCATCAGCGCGCTGTGGATCATATCGGGCATCGGCCAGATCGTCTCGGTGCTGATCCTTCTTCCGACACGGGAGCACAAGATCGCCGCCTCCAAGGCCGAGGATGTGGAGGACGCGGACAGCGTGGACCTTTACCAGAAGCTCAAGACTGGCGAAGCGGGCCGGGCCGTGCGCGCGATCATTCAGAACAAGGCGCTTCTGGCCTTCACCATCGTGACCCTGATTGTCTCTTTCGCCACTGCGGTCACCGGTGATGCCTTCGAGATCACGCTGCTGACCGATGGGATGAATCCCAAGGAACTCGCGCCTCTGGCAATCGCTACCGACTTGCTCGGCTTCGGCACCCCCCTCGCGGCGGTGATGCTGTCGCGGTACATGGGGCCAGTCAATTTCCTGTCGGCGCTCCTGATCGTGGCGATGGCAGCCATTTTGTTGCTGTTCACGTCGCCACCGCTGGTGGCCCTCGTGGTGTTGTTCCTGTTCTTCAACCTGATCGACGATCTCTGGGACCCGATCGCGGATGGCGTGCTGCACTCCTACATAGCTTCGCCGATCAGAGCGACCGTTATCTCCATTATCAATCAGTTCTCCGAACTGGTGGGACTGGGGGCGCTGATGGTGTTCGCGTTCATGCTCGGTGAGTACAGCGAGCAGATCGAGACCGCGATACCCGACCTCGTGGAGGCGTTCCGCGGGGTTGAAGCCGAGGCTGTCCAGATGCCCATCAGCCTGTTCGGCCTGCCGGTTCAGGACGCCGCCCTGGTCCTCTTTACGGCGATCGGGCTGCTGGCGGTTCCGATCCTGCTGTTCTATCCGTGGAAGAAGGAGGCGCGGGACATCAAGCTGCCGGACGCCGGTCCCGCCGGCTCGACCGGCTCCGCTGCTTCCTTGAACGGTTCGGGACAAGTCACCGGGACTGCAACGGTCTCCCCGGAGACGCAAAAACGCTTCATCAACGTCAAGAAAGAGCTGGATGAGTTGCTGGAGCGGTATAATCCGGGAGAGTTCCTGTCCTGGAACGTGTCCGACAGGCCTTTCGATTTGCCGCAAAACACGATGAATGAACTCAGGGAGATGGGACCGGCCCTTCGGGATTTCTTCGTGGTGGCGAACGATCTTTTCTATCGCCACAACTGGATCCAGAACCGGATCGAGAAGCACATCTCGCCGCATTACGCCATGCTCAACCGCTGCCAGCCTGACGCCCTGCCCCGGCTGATACGCCCGGACGTGGTGTGCGACAGCCAGTGGGTGCCCCGGCTTGTGGAGTTGGAGACAACCGTGGGCGCGCGCGCCGACACGGCGATAATGGCCAAGCAATTCGGGCTGGACCACCGTCGCGGTCTCATCGACGCCTACGCGAAGATGGCGAAGGGTTTCGAGGCTGAAGGCAAGAACCTCGCGCTCGTGACCGCACCGCACCCGTTCTTTCAGGACTTGCCGGACGACGCGAAAGCCTTTGCGTCTATGCTGGCGGAAAACGGCGTGCGCAACGTCGTCGTGCTGAGCACAGAAAACCTCATGTCGCTGCGCTTCGACGGACGGCAGTTGTGGCTGACGGAGCGTCTCAAGGCGCCGATGGTCATCCACGTCATTGACCGTTTCATCGATATTTATGAAATCGCCGAGCTACAGCACCCCGGCATGGCGGCGATCCTGGATGCCTATCTTGCGGGTGCGATCACGGATGTGAATACGGTCAAGCAGTGCCTGGACGAGAAAGACTGGATGTCCTTGTTCTGGGAAGAGGAACTGGCACAGCATTGGGCAAGGGGACTGGGCGAAGACAATTTCCGCAAACTTCAGCGCTGGATACCGAGAACATGGACCATATCGGAAAACCTCAACGTGCTTCTGGACAATGGCGTTAGAGTACCCGTCCGCGAAATCGGACAGGTCCGCAAGGAACTACGCACATTTGTCATCAAGGAGAGCGGCACTTCCACGACCGCCTCAGGAGCACAAGCCTTCCAACCGTTAATGACGAAGGATGCAGAAGATATAGATGAACTTGTGGATGGTATTCTTGGGAATGGAACAGCATATGTTATTCAAGAGCTGATCGAATCGCCGCGAATTTCATATCAGGCTATCAATCCCGATACCGACAAAGTCAGTTTTCACGCCAACGCAAGGTTTAAATTGAGCCCTTTCTATATCGACGGCGTCCTTTCCGACATCAGGTTTGTGGCAAGTGACAAGAAATACGCCGTCAACGATGACGAGGACTGCGTAGTAAGCGTCGCTCGCTACTCTTGATCTGCTCACGGCATTTATGAAACTTTCGACGCAGCCTTCATATGAGTGTCACATGTCCAGTTCCACAATGTTTTACCGCAAGAAATCCGCAAGCTTGTCCTGTTCGCCGGATCGCGGCAGGTCCGCGACCGCGCGCAGGGCCGCTTGCCGGCTTTGTCTGGGGCGCAGTGGTTCGATGTGTATCGCCGTCCTCACGGCTGCTCTTGCGTGCTGGCTCGCTGTTCCCCCTCAGGCGGTACAAGCCGAAGAGCCTGCCACGGAAGCCAAGAGAACGGGACCAGAGGCGCAGACAGAGCGCAGTGAAACCGCGCCGTCAGTGCCGGCAGCAGACCAGACCGGGACAGACGCTGACGATGTGAAGGCGCCGGTCAGGGAAGCCGGTACAGGCGCCGTTGCGCTTCCGCCAGGCACAATCACGGACCCGACGATTCCTGAGGCCGCAAAGTTTTACGTCGACAATAACGTCACAGTCGGAATTGCCGGAACTGTCCTGGAAGACGGAAAATTCCACGACTTCATCTACGGTCTCAGGGACTATCAGACCGGGGAGCCGGTCGACGAGGACACGTATTTCGGCCTTGGCTCCGCAACGAAGGTCTTCACCGGAACCCTCCTGGCGCGGGAAGTGGTGTTGAACAAGATCCGGCTTGACCAGCAAGTGAGTGACTTTCTACCCAAGTTCGAATCCACGCCCGTTGGCAACATTACAATACGACAACTGGCCACGCATTCTTCCGGTCTGCCCAGGATGCCAGGGAATTTCGATCCAATTACTGAAGAAGGCGACGGACGAGAACTCACAGTAGGAAATGCTGATGAGAACGACCCATACAAAAATTATAAATACGAAAAGCTTTTTGAATATCTGAAATCGGTAGAGAAGTTGGGGGGAAAATCTTACTCTTACTCCAATGTCGGCTTTTCGCTGATCACCTATATTATCAGCAAGCTCAATGGCGGCATGGAATTTGCCGACATGGTAGAGAAATTCATCATTCAGCCCGCGGGACTCACTGGAATACAGGCGCGGTGGAATGAAGACGTAGCCCAAGGTATTTCAACGAAATACGACGCCGCGCTCCTGCCCTTGGCCCATTGGACCAATCTGCGTGCCATGAACGGGACGGGTATCGTCAAGGTGACGCTTGCGGGGATGAAGCAATGGGTCAAGCTGCAACTCAATCCCGAAGTGCTGCCCCAGCCGCTTGAGGATGCCGTACAACTCACCCAGTTCATTCAGCACAAGGCGAAAAAATATGATCTCGGGATTGCCTGGTTTTTCGACACCGTGAAGGGTGAGGTATATCAGAACCATAACGGGTCAACGCGCGGATTCGTCAGTGAAATGCTGATTGACCACAAAAACAAACGTGCGCTGATCTACCTGAGCAATTCATATCCACTGGCGCCGGGCCTTTGCATCGTGAAAATATTTCAAAATAAACGATGTGTAATTAAGCCAATCGAAGAGCCAAAGAATGGGACGATGCTTGACGACAGATACGTTGTGTTGGAAAAAGACCAAGATGATGAATATGCGAGCTATATGATTATAGAAAAACATGAGAAGTTTGACTTTTATTATCTCATGATTGACGGAGATATTGGTCGACGCCTCTTTTACAATGAGAAGGCGGACGTGTATTATACTGAAAAGTTCGAATACGTATTAAATTTTTTTCCAAGTGGTCATGGAGAAATCAGCGAGGGTGTCGACGCCCCCGTTACATCGCCGTTCTTCCGTCTCAAATTCATCAATGAAGATCAATCCCGCTCAGCGTCGAAGTCATAGACCATTTTCAGCAAAAGCCTGTTCCGCGCTTCGGTTTTTACTGAACAGGCTTTAATCAGGAAGCTCCGCGAGGTCCGTCATCGTGGGTGCGGCAACCAACTGCGAACAATCGCGCCATATGTGCCGGGCTCCGCCGGCTCGATATTCCGAGCCCGAACGCCCAGCATGCCGGTCCAGGCCTTGTGGACAAGGTCATACTGGCTAACGTCCTCGTCCGTCTCGCCTGGCTCCCGGTAGGCCATCCACCGGTCGTTCCCATCGTGGAAAACATCGAGCAAGTACCGGGTTCCGTCGCGCACCTGCAGATCATTTTCTGCAGTACAACCATACTGGCGGAGCGAATCCACAAACTCCCCCAGCAGGTCGAGATGGCCCATTTCCAGCACTGAGTAGAAGTTCTCGCGATGGTAGCGGTACAGTTTGGGTAAGTCCTCTATGTAAATCGCATAGCGGTGGCCGCCGGTTGGAATGTGCGCGATATGGGTCGCCAGATAAGCGTTTATTATGAATTCCTCGTTCCATATTGCTTGCTTGAATTCGTCTGCCCCGGCCAGCGGGTATGTCTCAAGATAATGCCAAAGCGCGGGCGTAAATTCACGAGCTTCAGCGGGTAGTCTGATTTCGGGATACAATTCGGCCTCGACAAGATATTCACTCCAGAGGACCAGATCGAACACCTTATTAATCGGGAGCTTTTTTTCGGAAAATCCCTTGTTATAGTCGAAGTTGATCGCCTCAGCGAACGACCCGCAGTCGCGATAACTGGCGTTGGTAAGTGTCACCATTTTGCCGGTTCGCGGATCCTCTTCCGAATAGAACCTGTGCGCATACATGGCGAGCGGCAGCAGGTACACGAAGTCGTCGCATGTAGCGGTTTCTTCCCCGCGCGTCATGTAGGGATCGATCAGCATTGTCAGGTGCCGCCGTGCTGCACTGCGCGCCAGATCGTCGATGCCCGGTTTGTTTGCACTGGAATAGGTAACCGAGATCAGAGACGCCACCGACTCATCCCAGACGTCCTGAACCGCCCACGGCCGCTTTGAAAAGAGATCGATTATTTCGTTGACACCCGTCTTGATCGCATCCTGGGCGTCTTTCGCTTCACTCTGCGACCACGGTTCGGCATTGCTCAGCCCCTTCTGCGCCTCGCCCTGTGGCCGCCAGCTTTCGGGCATCTCATCAAGAGAAAGCACGCACAGCGGCTCCCCCGGCTCGTCGGCCAGGGAACCGGTGCTCATCAGCAGGAGCAGGGTCGTGATGCAGGCCGCTCTCATCATGTCGTTTATCTTTGATCTGTTGACTGCCTTGAGTCTGTTGAGATTGTACCCTCGCTCGGATGTGGACCCGCTTGTCCCAAAGCCATGAGCCAGTCGTCAACTCGGCAAGTCATCCAGGCAATCCTGCGCTAATAGCGGTCCGCTTCGCGAAACAGTCTGGCCAAGAGGCGGTCATCATCGCGCCACCGGCCATTGGACAACACCACCACACCGGTATCGCTTTCCGGGTCGAGCCAGATTGCAGCGCTCGCGCCGATGTCCGAGCCATTATGTCCCCATACCGTGCGGCCCTTGAGTTCATCGGAGAACCAGACGAGCCCCTGAGACTCGTCGAGCGACGTCTGAGGCTTAAGGATCTCGTTGACGGTCTCCGCTTCAAGGATCCGTTTGCCTCGGTATTCTCCGCCGTGCATGTAGGCGATGGCGAGCTTGGCAAGGTCCGTGATCGTGGAACGCAACATGCCATCGGGATAATTCGGCTCTTCGTATTGGCCGTAAGCCCTGAACGACCGCCCCCGCACACGTTCATATGGCATCGCCAGCTTGGATGGAGAAACCTCGGCCAGCCGCCAGAAACTCCGCTTCATTCCCAGCGGCCTGAATATCTGCTCCTGGGTGAAGCGGTCGAAAGGAATACCGCTGATCGCCTCCACCAGATAGCCTGCCAGAACAATGCCCATATTCGAATATTCAGAAGTTGTTCCTGGTGGACTCTGCTCGAAATTTGCCCGAGGGTCGTAATACAACCCGTAAGGCGTCAAGTAATCTCTCGTAAATTCCGACAACGAGACGGTGGAAGAGGAAATATCGACAGGCGGCCCGCCGAAGAGCGTATCGTCATCCTTGATCGAAGCCGTATGCGTGAGGATCTGACGAAATGTTATCGGCTCCTCCAGCGCGCCGGGAACACGGACTTCGAAAGGCAGATAGTCGTTAATATCGTCATCGAGATCGAACGCCCCCTCCTCGTAAAGCTGCATGAGCGCCGTCACCGTCACCGTCTTCGACACTGACGCGGTAAGAAATACAGTATCCGGCTGGACCGGCATCTCTTCTTCCATGTTGGCCATTCCCGCCGCACCCGTGCAGACAATGCTGCCGTCCTTGACAATGGCCACAGCGAGGCCCGGCACCCGCAGGTCGGACAGTTGCTTGCGCAGATTGGTCTTGCAGGTGGAGGTTGCGCCGGCCTGACGCACCGGGTCACCAGTGGACACCAGGCCATAAAGCCCGAGCAGAACGGATGCCAGCGCAAACGCCAGAATAATCTTCACGGTGGCCGCGCGCTGGCGGCCGTTTTTGCGACCTGCCTGCAATGTTATCATTCTCGCCATGCCAACTGGTCAGTCCCGCCTGATGCTCGGTTCTTTGGAAACTGAAGGCCGCGTGGCCCCGTGACGTTCAGCCTGCTGGCCGGTGTCCCGCCGTTTGACGGTCAGCGGCCTCCTGATGCGATGAACCTGTCGTTACAGCCATGCGCCTTGCAAGGAACGACTTTGCGGATGACCCGGCCCCGCCTGCGTTTTCGATGTCCGCGGGATGTCGGCGCGCAAGAAGGTGAGCCTGCCTCATAATGCCCCGCGCGGCGCTCGCCTGACGTGATATATTCTCTGGTGTGAGGAATTGTAGACCTTCGGTTAAGGCCTAATGACGCCGTCCTCGCTTGTTGCGTGGCACGCGATGCATGCCCGGCATCGGGGGCAGCGAGAAGCCTTTTCTCAAGGCCGCTGGGGCCGCTGAAGACCGTTTATTCAGGTTAGGTTCATTTTTTGGATGCGACCCTAAGGTTCGATTTAAGCTAGGCGACATCAAGTTTGTCAGTTTTTACATGGAGCTGCCTGATGAAGAATTCTTTGAGAGCCTTGGCGCTGTTGATTGCTGGTGTGTCAGCGTTCCTGGTGCTTTCGCCACAGCAATCTCATGCGGCTGCGATAAGTGCCACGGCATCACTGCAGTCAACTGTTCAAGGTGTCGTCAGCCATTCGCTGACTGAGAAGGTGCGCTATCGCCGTGGTCCGCGCATTCATCTTTACGTGCCGTACTACCTCGGGCGCCGCTATGGCTACGGTCCGCGCTATGGCCGTTGCAGCTACTGGCGGAAGCGTTGCGCGGCGAACTGGGGCTACGGCAACTCGAATTACTACGGCTGCCTGCGTTATCACCGCTGCCGCTGACACCTGACCTCAAAGCCGGTGCTAGCGGCATGTCGGCTTTGAGGCGGCGCCGTTGAAAAAGTCGGCATTGCGGGCGTTATGAAGTCCTGATTCAATCCTCTCAAGACGGGGAGGATGCGGCGATGATGGGCAAGCGCGCGGGCATGCAGGCGGCACTGTTCTACGAGTTCGATCTCGACCGGCATGTTCCAAGCGATCACCTGCTTCGCGCAATCGACCGGTTCATCCACCTGTTTGGCATCCAGGCACCAGCCCTTCTACAGCGCCATCGGCCGCCCCTCGATCGATCCGGATGCTGATCATAGGCTATGGCATGGGGATCCGGTCAGAGCGCCGGCTGTGCGAAGAGGCGCATCTCAATCTCGCCTTG
>CAYFTI010000057.1:0-13733 GCA_964346065.1 uncultured Hyphomicrobiaceae bacterium | reverse complement strand
CGGTCTCGCGGATGCCTTCGAGGATTTCCGCCTTGCCCGGCCCGATGGCGATGTCGGGATCGAGGAAGACGCGAAGCCGGATACCGGCCTTTTTCATCTTGGATGGCATGAGCCGCAACGTCGCCCGATCTGCGAGGTTGTGCAAGCGGATTGGCACCACACACAGGCTTCCCCGGGGCAAGATCCCACATGTTGACGACCTAACCGGCCCGCACTAGATAGAAATTGGATGCTTGGAACGGATACGCCAATATTGCGTTTTCTACGTATCAGACAAACAGAAAGGAGGCGTTACCATGGTTTGGAATCCCTTGATGCCGAGTAATCGTGGCACCGATGTTCGCCGTACGCGCGAGGATGACCCCTTTGCCCTGATGCGCCGCGAAATGGATCGCGTGTTCGATGATTTCATGCGCGGCTGGGCCACACCTGGCGCGCAGTTGCCGGAAGGCGTTGTCTCTCCCCGCGTCAATGTCGTCGAGAAGGACAAGGGCCTCGAGGTCACCGCCGAATTGCCTGGCGTGGACCAGAAGGACATTGACCTCGATCTGAGCGAAGGGATGCTGACCCTGACGGCGGAGCACAAGGAGGACAAGGAAGAGAAGGACGAAAACGACCGCTATCACGTCGTCGAGCGCGCGCGCGGCACCTTCGTGCGCCGGTTCGCGCTGCCGTTCGAGCCGGACACCGACAATGTCGAGGCCAGCTTCGACAATGGTGTGCTGAAGATCTGGATCCCGCGGTCGCCGGAGGCCGAACAGCGGACCCGCAAGATCGAGATCAAGAGCGGATAACCGCTTGCCCCGGGCGCAGCGCTCTTCGCCGGCGCTGCGCCGGATTTGCCAGAGAATTGATTCTCGTCAAAGCCCGGGCGCATTTCCCCATCCCATGATGCTATGATCCTGTGCGAAACCGCACATCGAAGGGAGCGCCCCAATGAGCATAAAGACGATTCTCGCCTACCTTCCATCCGAAGAGCTCGCAGAGCCGGTGTTGAAAGGCGCCATTGCCCTGGCGCAGCGCCACCAGGCTCACGTGATCGGGCTGCATCTGGAGGCGTCCTATTATCCGGCCTACGGCGAGGTCGCGATCGCGGTGCCGCCGGATGTCATCGAGCAGATGCGCCAACCTCTGCGCGAACGGGCCGAGAAGCTGGAAGAGACCTTCAATAGCCGTATGAAAGAAGCGGGCATTAGCGCAGAGTGGCGCTCCGGCTCTTCGGAGTACAGCAGTTTGCCGAAGCGTATCGTCCAAGAGGCGGTCAGCGCTGATCTCGTGCTTTGTCCCCAGGTCAAGCCGGAGAGTGTCGACGTCACAACACTGGATCTGCCCGAGCGGCTGATCCTTGAGAGCGGGCGTCCCGTCTTCGTCATGCCCCCGGACAAGTCCGCTCCGATCCCGGCAAAACGTGTTCTGATCGCCTGGAACAATTCTCCGCAGGCCGCGCGAGCGGTATTCGATTCCCTTGCCTTGATGAAGGATGCCGACGCAATCACCATTCTCACGCTCGCCGGGAATGCCGACGCGCGCCGGGAGGCCGAGGAGCACGCGGGCAAGCTGGCCGCGAACCTGGGCCGGCACGGTCTCAAGGCAAAGGTCGAGGCGGTCGACACGGGGAGCAGATCGGCGAGCGATACGATCATGGCGCGGCTGGAAGACGACGGGGCCGATATGCTCGTGATGGGCTGCTATGGCCATTCGCGCTTCCGCGAGCTTGTGTTCGGGGGCGTAACGCGCGATATGCTCGCCGGGGTAAAGGTTCCCACGCTCATGTCTCATTGACGAGCACGACACACCGGGGAGGAATACGAATGAGCCTGAAGAAGATCCGGATCGAACTGGCGCGTGACCACGAGTTTCCGCGCGGCAGCCGCCAGCACGGATATGAACTGGTGGCCCCGCTTGATGCGGACAACAAGCTTGATCCCGAGCTATGGAAGGCGGAGCGCGAGCACTGCCGGGTTCGCCGCTTCTGGGGTGACGAGGACGAGGAGCTGGGCCATCTCGTGCGCAAGCCCGGCGGGCACTGGGCTTTCCACTACGACATCTACGGTGACGAGGATGACGACGAAGCGGGTTATCGCTTCAACGACGAGCACTTCATCCCCGGCGAATACGTGTCCATCCACGAGCAGGACGACACGATGCGAACCTTCCGTGTCGTCACTGTCGATGAGGTGAATTTCAAGGACTAGCTTTCGCGGTTTTTCAATGCGCGCAGCCGGGCGATCGCCTCGGGCGAATCCCATTCGGCCGGTCCGATCATCCGGGCGATCTCGCGGCCCTGCGCGTCGATGATAAGGGTGGCCGGCAGGCCCATGACGTCGAGCTTGAAGTTAAGGCGTGCCGTCTCGTCGAGCAGGACCGGCAGGTTGTCCGCCTTGATCTCTTCGAGAAAGCCGCGCGGCTTCTTCAGCCCGCCACGGTCTACGCTGATCGGCAGGACGGCAAAATCGTCGCCGCCCAGCTTGGCCTGCAGATTTGACAGCGCCGGCATCTCTTCCTTGCACGGCGCGCACCATGTCGCCCAGATGTTCACGAGCAGAAGCTTGCCGCGCCAATCCGCGAGCTTGCGCGTTTCGCCGGCCCCGTCGATGAAGGCGAAGTCGGGCACCTCGCGCGGCGAGTCGTGGATCTTGAGCTTTTCGAGGCCGGTATGACCTTCGTGGGTTGCCGCGGTGTCGGATTTTGCCGAGGCCGACTGTTCGGCCATCTGCGCTGACCGCTCAGCGGGCGCGAGCACGAATTCCGCGACCGTAAAGCCTGCGATTGCAGCCAGCGCCATCCCCGCGATATAGATCAGCGGTCCGGGGCCGCGCGGCGTTTTGTCGGAAGAGGAATTGCCAGAACCGCGAGCCATAGCGTTCTCTTGGCCGTCAATGAAATGAACTTCTGATGTCGAATAAAATGTGGGGCGGACGATTTGCAAGCGCCGCCGACGCCATAATGGGCGAGATCAACGCCTCCATCGACTTCGATAAGCGCCTGTACGTCCAAGACATCGCCGGCTCCAAGGCGCACGCCGCGATGCTTGCCGACTGCGGCATCTTAACGCGTGAGGAGGCCGAGACGATCGCCGCGGGGCTTGATCAGGTCGAACAGGAGATCGCCGGAGACCGCTTCGCCTTTTCCCGCGAGCTTGAAGACATCCACATGAACGTCGAGGCGCGGCTGTCGGAGTTGATTGGCCCAGCGGCGGGCAAGCTGCACACCGCACGCTCGCGTAATGATCAGGTCGCAACCGATCTTCGGCTGTACATCCGCGATGCCCTGGACGCGCTCAGCGATGGAATCGGCGCCCTGCAGACGGCGCTCGCGCGGAAGGCGCAAGACCATGCCGGTGATGTCATGCCCGGCTTCACACATCTGCAGACCGCACAGCCGGTCACCTTCGGCCACCACCTGCTGGCGTATGTCGAGATGTTCGCGCGCGACCGCGGCCGGCTGATCGATGCGCGGCGACGGCTGAATGAAAGCCCGCTGGGCGCGGCGGCGCTGGCTGGCACATCCTTCCCGATCGACCGCGCGGCGACGGCGGCAGCGCTTGGCTTCAACCGGCCGATGGCCAATTCGCTGGATGCCGTTTCGGCGCGCGATTTTGTCATGGAGACGCTCGGGGCGGGGACCATTCTTGCCGTACACCTCTCTCGGCTTGCCGAGGAAATCGTGCTGTGGTGCTCCGCTGAATTCGGCTTCGCCGCGCTGTCGGACCGCTTCACGACCGGCTCCTCGATCATGCCGCAAAAGCGCAATCCGGATGCGGCTGAACTGGTGCGCGCCAAGGTCGGGCGCATCGCCGGAGCGTTCCAGGCGCTGGCAATGGTGATGAAGGGCCTGCCCTTGGCTTATTCAAAGGACATGCAGGAGGACAAGGAGCCGGCTTTCGAGGCGCTGGATGCGCTCGCGCTGATGCTTCCGGCGATGACCGGCATGATCGAGGACCTGAAGCCCAATCCTGAACGGATGCGCGAGGCGGCCGCGCGCGGCTATTCGACCGCCACCGACCTGGCAGACTGGCTGGTGCGTGCGCTGGGCATGCCGTTCCGCGAGGCGCATCACGTCACGGGCCGGATCGTGCGGCTGGCGGAGGAGCGCGGGCTGGCGCTGGAGGCTGTGCCGCTTGCCGACATGCAGGCCATCGAGCCGCGCATCACGGCGGATGTCGTCAATGTGCTGTCGGTGGAAAATTCCGTTGCCAGCCGGGGAAGCTTTGGAGGCACAGCGCCGGAAAATGTGCGCGCGCAGGCAAGCGCATGGTTGCAACGGCTCACCGATGAGGCTTAATGATGGGGACTGGCGACGGCAGGACACCGACCGGCGACGGACAGGGGACGAAGCCATGCGAATGAAAACTGTTGCGCTGGGCGCTGCGCTGCTCATGGCGGCATTTGGCGCAAGCGCGTGCGGCAAGCGCGGCGCGCTGGAGCCGCCGGTTGGTCCGGCGAAGACGGCCAAGGCCGATCGCGCCGCTGCCGAAGACGCCGAGGTGATCGAGGAGCGCAAGAAGGACGCCGAAAAACCGCACAAGCCGTTCATCCTCGACGTTCTTCTCTGATACCGCCCGCGACGCCGCGCGGGCCATGACAGCAACCCGCGTAACGCCCAAAGGGCAGGTCCCATGCATCATTTCGCCTACCGCGACGGCCTTCTCCACGCCGAGGACGTGAGCCTTGCCGATATCGCTTCGCGGGTTGGCACGCCGTTCTACTGCTACTCCACGGCCACGCTGGAACGCCACTATCGGGTCTTTGCCGACGCCTTCTCAGGCCGCGACACGCTGATCTGCTACTCGATCAAGGCGAACTCGAACCTGTCCGTCATCAAGACGCTGGCGCAGCAGGGCGCGGGTATGGATGTCGTCTCGGAAGGTGAGCTGCGCCGCGCCCTCGCCGTGGGCGTGCCACCGTCGCGGATCGTATTCTCCGGGGTGGGGAAGACGCGCGATGAAATGGCCCATGCGCTTGATGCCGGCATTTACGGCTTCAACGTCGAGTCCGAAGCGGAAGCGCGGGTGTTGTCGGAGGTCGCGCAGCAGCGCGGGGCAACGGCGCGGATCGCCTTTCGCATCAACCCGGATGTGGATGCGCGCACACACGCCAAGATTTCCACCGGCAAGGCGGAGGACAAGTTCGGCGTCCCCTGGAACGACGCCGCCGCCCTGTACGCGCTGGCGGCCGAGTTGCCCGGGCTGCAGGCGCACGGCGTCCACATGCATATCGGCAGCCAGATCACCGACCTCGAGCCGTTCGAGCGGGCGTTCAAGCTGCTGAGCGATCTCGTGGGCGAGTTGCGCGCGGCCGGGCACACGATCGATTTCGTCAATCTCGGCGGCGGTCTCGGCGTGCCCTATCGCGGCACCAACGATATCCCGCCGCATCCTGACGACTATGCGCGGGTTGTCGAACAGGCCGCCGGCGCCCTCGATTGCCGTCTGTTGTTCGAGCCGGGCCGGATGATCGCGGGCAATGCCGGCATTCTCGTTTTCCGCGTGCTTTACCTGAAGCACGGCGACCAGAAGCACTTCACCATCGTTGATGCGGGCATGAACGATCTTGTCCGCCCGACGCTTTATGATGCGCATCATGATATCTGGCCGCTGGATGAGGCGCGCGGCGCCGAGCCGCTGCTGGTTCAGGACATTGTCGGGCCGGTCTGCGAAACAGGCGACTTTCTCGCGCGTGATCGCGCCTTGCCGCCATTGCGCGAAGGCGACCTCGGCGCGGTGATGACCGCCGGTGCTTATGGTGCGGTCCAGGCCTCCACCTATAACAGCCGCCTGCTCATTCCCGAAGTGATCGTGCACGGGCGCGAATATGCCGTTGCGCGCCCGCGCCCGACCTACGAGGACATGCTCGCGGGCGAGTCGATCGCCCCTTGGTTGAGCCCGCGCGAGGCGATGGGCCGCGCCTGACCGCGCGGCAGTGCCGTGGTTTTGATTTCGACTCCGCGCATTTTTGCCTTACCCTAACAAGATTATGATGTGGGCGCTGCACGGCCTGCGCTTCAGCGCGCCCACTCCACCGGAAGGGACCGAGCGATTTGACTTCGACCGATCCATCCCCTGAACGTCTGCTCCGCCGCAAGATTGCGCAGATGCGCCGCGTCATCCTCATGGAGCGCCTCTGGCCGCGCATCTGGCTTCCCCTTGGCGTCGTCGGGACCTTTGTTCTCGTCTCGCTCGTGGGGCTTTGGCCCTTGCTCGGGCGGAGCGTGCATCTCGCGCTGCTGTGGGCGTTCGCCGTGGTCTTCGTCGCTTCTCTGGTGCCCATGTTGCGGGTGCACGCACCGAGCCGCGATGAAGCTCTGCGGCGGCTGGAACAGCGCTCCGGCGTGCCACACCGCCCAGCCACGGCGCTGGAGGACTATCCGGCGGGGGAAACCGGGCCGGCGGCACGCTCGCTTTGGCGCGCGTATCGCGCGCGGATGGCATCCGCGATCGAGAAACTGAAACCCGGCAAACCGCAGCCGCGCACGGACCGTTTCGATCCGTTCGCGGTGCGCGCGCTGTTGGGCCTGTTACTGATCGTGGCCGTGACGGCCACATGGGGAGAGATGCGTACGCGCATTGCGACCGCTTTCGACCTGGGCGCCTCGGCGAGCGTGGCGTCGCTTCGGCTTGATGCCTGGATCGCGCCGCCGGTCTACACGGACAAGCCGCCGATCACGCTGGCAAGCGGGCCGGTTCGCACCGCTGAGGGGCCGGAGCGACGCGAATGGGATGTGCCAGAGGGCAGCGAACTGACGATCCGCGTCAACAACGCTGCGCCGGAGGCCCTGCAGCTCAGCATTGAGGCCGATGGCAAGAACGAGAGGTTGCCCCTTTCCGGTGCGGGCGAGGATGGTCCGGGCAATGTCGCAACGCTGAAGCACAAGCTGGCTTGGTCGCAAACTGCCACGCTGCGCCATCATGGCCGGGTCGTCGCCTCCTGGCCGATCACGGTCACCGCCGATGATGCCCCGCTTATCGTGTTCTCGCAGGATCCCTCACAGACCCAGCGCAAATCCGTCCGTGTCGATTACAAGGCCGAGGACGACTATGGCGTCGCCTCGGCAGCCGCGGAGTTCCACCTGCTCGATGACAACGGCGAACCGCGCCTTCGCGATGGGCCCTGGCAGGCCCCGGAGATTTCCCTGCCGTTACCCGGGGGAAGCCCCAAGTCGGTTGAAAACCAGACCTTCAAGGATCTGACGGCCCATCCCTGGGCGGGCTTGCCCGTCGAAATGGTGCTGAAGGCGCGTGATGTGGCAGGTCAGGCGGGATACAGCGAGCGACATCGCTTCACGCTTCCGCAGCGCGAATTCAACAAGCCGCTCGCCCGAGCGGTCATCGAGCAGCGGCGTGAACTGGTTGCCAATCCGCGGGATGTGCGCGGCGTTGTGCGCATCCTCGACGCCCTGACCATGGGGCCGGCCAAGTTCTTCGACGACAAGGTTGTCTATCTGGGGCTGCGCTCGGCGTATTGGCGTCTGGTGCACGAGACAGACATCGAGTCCGTCAAGTCGGTCGTGGATCAGCTCTGGAAGATCGCGCTGCGTATCGAGGACGGTGACCTTTCGGACGCAGAGGCAAGGCTTCGCCAGGCACAGGAAGCACTGCGCGAGGCCCTTGAGGAAGATGCCGCGCCCGAAGAGATCGAGCGGCTCATGAACGAGTTGCGAACCGCGCTTTCCGACTTTCTGCGCGAACTTTCGAAAAAGGCGCAGCGCGAGGCCGGGCAGACCGGCGACATGCCGCCGATGGACCCAAGCCAGATGCTCTCTGCTCAGGATCTCGACCAGATGCTGCAGGATATCGAGGATCTGGCAAAGACCGGCTCTCGCGAGATGGCGCAGCAGATGCTCAGCCAGTTGCGCAACATGCTGGAAAACCTGCAGGCCGGCCAGCCGTCACAATCCCAGCAGGCCCAGCAGATGATGGAAATGCTCAAGCGCTTCAGCGAGATCATTCAGGATCAGCAGCGCTTGCTTGACGAGACCTACAAGGCGCAGCGCCAGGGGTCTGGACAAGGCCAGCCCCAGCAGGGCCAACAGGGCCAGCAAGGGCAACAGTTCGGCCAAGGCCAGATGAACCAGCGCGGACAGGGCCAGTCCCGGCAAGGACAGGGGCGCGGTGGTCAAGGCGGCCAGGGTCAGCAGGGACAGTTTGGCCAGCTTGGCAGCCAGCAGCGCGAACTGGAGGAAGCGCTACGCCAGCTCATGGAGCAGATGGGGCAGGCGGGCGCGCAAATGCCCGGCCAGCTTGACGGCGCCGGCGAGGCAATGGGTGAAGCTGGTGAAGCGCTGGGGCAAGGCGACGGTCGGCGGGCCACCGAACAGCAAACGCTGGCGCTGGATCGGCTCCGCCAGGGCGTCCAGAACATGGCGCAGCAAATTCTCCAGCAACTGGGACAGCAGCGCATGGGTCAGATGGGGCCGGGAATGCGCGGACGCGATCCGCTTGGCAGGCCGCAGCGCAACCAGGGCGCAGATACTGGCGAAAGTGTCGAGGTGCCCGAGGAGTTTTCCGTGGAGCGGGCGCGAGAGATCCTGCGGGAGCTGCGCCGCCGGCTTGGCAACCCGTCCCGCCCGTCGATCGAACTGGAATATCTGGAGCGGCTGATCGAGCGCTTCTGATTGCGGGGCAGCGCAAAACTGCGAACACCTCGTGGTGAACCGCAACAGCCTTTGCGCATGTACGAGGCGGGGAAGATGGTGCCCAGGAGAAGACTCGAACTTCCACGGCCATACGGCCACTAGCACCTGAAGCTAGCGCGTCTACCAGTTCCGCCACCTGGGCACGCCATTGGAGGTATTCCCACTGCGGTTCTTTGTCAATGTCTCCGCGCGCCGGCTTCACATCGCCGGATCGGCATTGTAAGGCTGTCCCGAAGACATCAAAGGCGTAACAGGAAGGAAGCCTGACATGGCGGATGCGATGGCCGACTCCAACCTCGTGACGGTGTTCGGCGGGTCGGGCTTCATCGGCCGCCACACGGTCTGGGCGCTGGCGCAAGCGGGTTACCGCGTCCGCGTCGCCGTGCGCCGGCCGGAGCTGGCGCATTTCCTGCGCTCGTACGGGCTCGTCGGACAGATCCACCCCATTCAGGCGAATGTGCGCGACGATGACTCGGTCCGCCGTGCCATCGTGGGGGCTGATGCCGTCGTCAATCTGGTCGGCATTCTCGCGCCCTCAGGGAAGCAGACCTTCAGTTCGGTGCAGTCCGAGGGCGCCGCGCGGATCGCGCGCATGGCCGCGGAAAACGGCATCACGAATTTCGTCCATGTCTCCGCGATCGGTGCGGACCGGAATTCGAATTCGCGGTACGCGCGCACCAAGGCCGAGGGCGAGGATGCCGTCCTGCAAGCAATCCCCAGCGCCGTGATCCTGCGGCCATCCGTCGTGTTCGGCCCGGAAGACGATTTCTTCAACCAGTTTGCCGAGATGGCCCGGTTTTCGCCGGTGTTGCCTTTGATCGGTTTTGGCAAGACCAAGTTCCAGCCGGTTTACGTCGGCGACGTGGCCCAGGCCACTGTCGCGGCGCTGGAAGGCAAGGCGAAGCCCGGCGCGATCTACGAGCTTGGCGGCCCGAACGTGTATTCCTTCCGGGAAGTGCTCGACAAGATCGGCGAATATACCATGCGCAAGCGGGCTTATATCCCGATCCCGTTCTGGATGGCCACCATACAGGCGGCCATGATCCAGTGGCTGCCCAACGCGCCGCTGACGGTCGACCAGGTGCGCTTGCTGCGCAAGGATAACGTCGTCAGCCAGCGCGCCAAGGACGAGGGGCTGACGCTGGAATCGCTGGGGGTAACGCCGCACAGCGTCGAAGTGATCGTGCCGGACTATCTCTGGCGCTTCCGTCCGAGCGGGGAGTTCGCCACAGACGAGACGCCTGAAGCCTGATTTCCGGGCGGGTCGGCGTGTCCTGCCCTCGGAAGCGAATCACGCGCGAAGCATGGATTTCCCGTCGCTGGGTGGAACGAGTCTCGCGCCGCGCCACTTGATACACGCGGAGCCCTGGCCCCTGAACCCACCTGCGTGGCCAGCCTCAAAGGCTTCGGTCAACACGTCACCGCGGAATGCCATCGATGGGTCATGCGATAACCAGCCTTACGCTTCTGACCGGGCTGCTGTTACTGGTCAGTCTGCTGCTTCGCCTGACGGTGAACGAGCGGTACGTCCCGCATTTCGTTCTTTATCTGTTGATCGGCATCGGTCTGAGCACTATCAACCAACAGACCGGACTCCTGGGGTCGTTTGCCCAGAAAGGGCTCGGGTTTCTCGCGGAACTCGGCATCATCATCCTGCTGTTCCGGGTCGGGATGACATCGGACATACGCGGGCTGCGCGAGCAACTGCCCCGCGCGTCCTGGGTCTGGCTGGGCAATGTCGCGATCAGCGCCGTGTTTGCATACGTGGCCGCCGCTCATGTCCTGTCCCTGGACTGGCTGACGAGCACGGTGATCGCTGTCGCGCTGGTGGCCACCAGCGTTGGCGTCACGGTTTCGATCTGGGAGCACGAGGGCCTGTTGAAGACCAGCCAGGGCGAGACCCTGCTGGACGTCGCCGAACTGGACGACATCACAAGCATCCTGCTGCTCACGCTGTTATTCGCGTTGCTACCCGAGATCAGGACAGATCAGGGCTTCCTGCTGAGCGCCCTGAGCCTGGAGGCAGTCTGGATCCTGCTCAAGCTGAGCCTGTTCGTCGGCGCGCTCGCTGTGTTCGCGATCAAGCTTGAACCCAGGATCACCCGCTTTCTACGCAATCGCGAAACACAGCAGGAGCTGACCGTTTTCGTTGCCGCCACTGGCATCATCATCGCCGGTATCGCCGAGCTGCTCGGCCTTTCCGCGGCCATAGGGGCCTTCTTCGCCGGGCTTGCCGTGGGCCGGGATGAGGAGGTGGTCCGGCGCGCCGTAGCGCTCCCGGCGCTCATGAATTTTTTCATGCCGTTCTTCTTCATCGGCGTCGGCCTGCAAATGACCGCATCCTGGGCGGATATATTCACGGTGACCACGCTTGTACTGCTGGTCGCGGCGGTCTTCGGCAAGTTCCTCGGCGCGGCGCTGCCGGCCTATTTCACCTTCGGCGCCGTGGACGCGGTGTGCCTCGGCGTGAGCATGATCCCGCGTGCGGAAATCGCGCTTGTGGTGATGCAAAAGGCGCTTCAGCAGGACATCATCACCGACGCGATCTTTTCCTCCGTCGTCATCGTGGCGGCGATCACGACGCTGATGACGCCGGCGATCCTGCATCAGATTTTCGCGCGCTGGCCCTTGACCGGCCCGTCGGGGGAACGTGCTCAGGAATAGACGATGACGAACAGGAATGCCCCGAGCGCAAAGCGGTAAATGACGAACGGCAGCATACTCATCCGCTGCAGAAGCCACATCATGACCCAGATCGCCGCAAAGGCCGCGAGGAATGACAGCCCGGCGGCAACCGCGCCCTGTTGCAGGGACGCCGCGCCGCCCTGGCTGTAGAGCTCCAGTGCGCTGCCCGCGCCGAGCCCCAGGATGGAAGGGATTGCGAGGAGCATGGCGAAACGTGCCGCTTCCGGGCGCTCCATGTGCAGGTAGCGCCCCGCGGTCATCGTTACGCCCGCCCGGCTTGCTCCGGGAATGAGCGCCAGAACCTGCGCGAAGCCGACGAACATGACGCCGCGCAGGCGCAGGTTGCCGATATGCTTGTCGGTAGGAAAGCGTTCGTCGATCATGAGCAGCACGAGCGCGAAGACGATGTTTGCCCAGGCGATCACTTCGAGGCTGCGCAGGCTGTCATAATAACCGGACTTGAGGAGCGCGAAGCCGACGACGAGCAGCGGAATGGACGCCGCGATGAGGTAGACCAGAACCCGCGCCTCCGCGCTGCGCCGCCCACTCAACAGGGCCAGCGCCCCGCGCAAGAGCGCGCGTATCTCGCGGTGAAAGTAGATGATGACGGCGAACAGGCTGCCGACATGCATCGCCACGTCGATGAGCGGCCCCTGGTCCGACCAGTCCGAGACGAAACTCGGCACGATGATGAGATGCGCCGATGAACTGATCGGCCAGAACTCGGTAAGGCCCTGCACGATGGCGAGGATCAAAAGTTGTTCAAACGGCATGCGGCGTTGTCCTTTCGCGGGCGCTCTTGTGCGGCGCCTTCCGTGCGGGCAAGGTGAGCAGGAATTGTGGCGGTGCTCAGCCCGTTCTCGTACAGCGCCGCGTGCCGCCGCGCCAGCGCAAATCCGGTTTGCTCCCGGCAGTCTGCTGAAATCCTGAGATGTGGACCCTGTATCATTTCCCGCTGTGCCCGTTCTCCCGGTCAATCCGCCTGGCACTGAGCGAATACGCGTGGGAGGTGGAACCGGCCGAGCAGCGGCCCTGGGCGGTTGATCGCGCGTTTCTGGAGATGAACCCGGCGGGGACATTGCCGGTGCTGAAAGGCCCGCCCGATTTGCGGCTTTGCGGGGCCTACGCGATCTCGGAGTATCTGGCCGACAGCAGCGGGCGGCCCGGTAGCGGCGCTCGGCGCGAGAACACCCTGTTTCCCGGCAAGGCCGAAGCCCGCGCCGAGGTTCGCCGGCTGGTGGACTGGTTTCACCGCAAGTTTGACGAGGAAGCCGGGCGCAACATTCTGGAGGAGAAGCTCTATCAGCGCTACCCCGAGGCGCGCCGCACGCCCGACCCCGAACTGATCCGGCTTGGCCGCGATAACCTGCGCTATCATCTGAGCTATGTGAGTTATCTCGCGCACCACCGGGACTGGCTGGCCGGTGAGCGCATGAGCTTTGCCGATCTGGCCGCGGCGGCCCATTTATCGGTCATGGACTATCTCGAAGAAGTGCCGTGGGACGCCTATCCGGAGGCGAAGGAGTGGTACGCGCGGGTCAAGTCGCGGCCGTCCTTCCGCCCGCTGCTGGGGGACAGGCTGACGGTGCTGACCCCGCCGGCACATTACGCGGATCTGGATTTCTGATGGAAGCCGCAGCAAGATTGCGCCGCCTGGACCCGTCCACGCTACGCGCCGAACTGGACCGCCGCGCCCAGCAAGCCGGATTCGACGCCGTTGGCATCACGTCGGCGGATGCGATCCCGCAGGCCGCGCCGCGCCTGCATGAGTTCGTCGCGAAGGCGTACCATGGCACGATGGACTGGATGGCCGAAACGGCCGATCGCCGTCAGTCGCCGCGCGCACTCTGGCCGGAGGCACGCAGCGTCATCATGCTGGGGATGAATTACGGTCCGGATCACGACCCGCTGGCGGCGCTCGACGCGCGCTCCAGTGGTGTGATCTCGGTCTATGCGCAGGGGCGCGACTATCACGACGTCATCAAGGGCCGGCTCAAGCAGATTGCGGGCTGGCTGCACAGCGCAACGGGGCACGAAGTCAAGGTGTTCGTTGACACCGCGCCGGTCATGGAAAAGCCGCTGGCCGAGGCCGGCGGGATCGGCTGGCAGGGCAAGCACACCAATCTGGTCTCGCGCGATCTTGGCTCCTGGCTGTTTCTTGGCGCGATCTTCACGTCAGCCGATCTGCCCGCCGACGCGCCGGAGCAGGATCACTGCGGCTCGTGCCGGAAGTGCCTCGATATCTGTCCGACCAACGCCTTTCCCGCGCCCTATCAGCTCGATGCGCGGCGCTGCATCTCCTACCTCACGATCGAGCACAAGGGGCACATTCCGGCTGAGTTCCGCGAGGCGATGGGCAACCGGATCTATGGCTGCGACGATTGCCTCGCGGTGTGCCCGTGGAACAAGTTCGC
>CAYFTI010000056.1:0-14051 GCA_964346065.1 uncultured Hyphomicrobiaceae bacterium | reverse complement strand
CATCCGCCCCTGTGTCGGAAAGCCGCACGAACAGCCCGGCCCGCGTCACCCCGGAGATGCGTGCCCGGAAGACCGCGCCGGTCTTGTCCTCAAGATATGACGCCACCAGCCGGTCAATCGTGTCGCGCTCGGCCGCCATGGCGCGCCGCTCGGCGATCGAGATCGTCTCGGCCACCTTGTCGAGCTCGGATATTTCGTCATCGGTCAGCGCGCCGGGCCCGCCGCCCAGCGCGCGGACCAGTGAGCGGTGCACGACCAGGTCGGCATAGCGGCGGATCGGGGAGGTGAAATGCGCGTAGCGGCGCAGGTTCAGCCCGAAATGCCCGTAATTGCCAACGCTGTATTCCGCCTGAGCCTGCGCGCGCAGGATCACGTCGTTCACCAGCAGCGAATACTCGCTGTCGCGGGCGCGCTCCAGGATCCGGTTGAACTGCTCGGGCTTCATGGCGCCGGACTTCGGCAGCTTGAAGCCGATGGATTGCAGGAACTCGTTGGTTGCCTCCAGCTTGTCGAGCCCCGGCGTGTCGTGGACGCGGTAGAGCAGCGGCGAGTCCTTCTCTTCGAGGAATTCCGCCGCCGCCACGTTCGCCTGGATCATGAACTCTTCGATCAGCCGGTGGGCCGTCAGCCGCTCGGGCAGGACGATCTCGGATATCTCGCCGGTCTCGTCCAGTTTGATCTTGCGCTCGGGAATGTCGAGTTCGAGCGGCGCGCGACGGTCCCGCGCCACCGCCAGCGCGTCGTAGGCTGCGAACAGCGGCTTGAGAACCGGCTCCGCGAGCGGTTCGGTCACGTCGTCGGGACGCCCATCGACCGCGGCCTGGGCCTGCTCATAGGACAGCTTGGCGTGTGAGCGCATTACCGCGCGCATGAAGCGGTGGCCGCGTTTCGAGCCGTCGGGATTGAAAACCATGCGCACAGCCAGGCACAGCCGGTCCTCGTCCGGGCGCAGCGAACACAGCTCGTTCGACAGCTTCTCGGGCAGCATCGGCACGACCCGATCCGGGAAATAGACCGAGTTGCCGCGCCGCTGGGCTTCCTGGTCGAGCGCCGTGCCGGGCCGGACGTAGAACGCCACGTCAGCGATCGCGACAACGACCACCCAGCCGCCCTTGTTCTTCGGGTCGTCATCGGGCGCGGCCCAGACCGCGTCGTCATGATCGCGCGCGTCTTCCGGGTCGATCGTGATCAGCGGTAGATGCCGCAGATCCTCGTACGCGTCCAGGTCTGGCTCGGGCAGCGAGTCCAGTTCGTTGAGAACCGGGTGAGGAAACTCGTAGGGCAGATCGTAGGCGTGGATCGCGATCAGGCTCACCGCCCGCTGCGATTTCGGGTGACCCAGGCGCTCCACGACGCGGCCCAGCTCCTCGAAACGCCCACGCTTAACAGTCTCGAAGCGTACCAGTTCGCCATCCGCCGCATCCCCGGTACGTTCGGGCTCGACGCGCCATTCCTTGCGCTGCTTCTTGTCGATTGGCGTGATCAGCCCGCCGTTGCCCCTCGCATAAAACACGCCGAGCTGTCGGATCTTCTCCCGGCTCAGCCGCTTGATCGGCCGCGCGATATAGGCATAGACGCCTTCATCGGCCTCGGCCTCGTCCGGGCTAACCGGAGCGAGACGCGCCAGTACGCGATCGCCCACGCCAACCGCGGCGCCGGGGCTGCGGCTGTCCGGCGCGATCAGGATGCGCGGGGGCGGACCTTCCTCTTCCGGCCAGGTCGCAGGGAGCGCGACCAGTTCGCCGTCGCTGTCCCGCCCGGTAATCTCGATGACAGTGACGTTGGGGAGCGCGCCCGGCTTGCGCAGGTGCTTGCGCTTGCCCTTGATCAGCCCTTCGTCGGCCATCTTGCGCAGAAGCTGCTTGAGCGCGATGCGATCGGAGCCCTTGATGTGGAAGGCGCGCGCGATCTCGCGTTTACCGACCTCCCCGGGCGATTCCTCGATGAATGTGAGGATGTCCTGCTTGCTGGGCAGGCGGTCCTGTCCGTGGTCGCGGGGCCGGTTCTCCGGCGGGGATGATGTCTCGTCGCTCATGCTGTCCATGCCGGGCGTCTGTTTACGGCCGGCGAAATCCTTGAATTGTTCGCGTGTCAGTATGCCCGCGCCTGCCGCCAGAGATCAATGCACGTCGCCGGACGCCTCATCGCCTGACGTGTTGTTGCCTGGAGATTTGCCGCGCGCCTGCTTGCCGGATGCTGTTTTCCGTTTCGTGCCAGTGCCATTCGCGCTCGTTGCGCCCTTGCTCTTGGTCTTCGGCGCGGCGTCGCGGTTCGATGTACCGGCCGTCTTCGTGGCCGGTCTCCCGGAGGCATTCGCGGCCGTTTTCGTCTTTGTGCCGCTTTTCGCGCTGGCGGATTTGGCCTTGGCTGGCTTTTTGCCGCTCTTCTCAGCCTTTGCGGCGATCAGTTCGACGGCGTTCTCGACGCTCACCTCGCCGGGATCGGTCTGCTTCGGCAAGGTCGCATTTATCTTGCCATGTTTTACATAGGGTCCATAACGCCCGTCGCAAACCTGTATTGCCCCCCCGAGTTCGGGATGCTCACCCAGGTCCTTGAGCACCGTTGCACCGCGCGGACGGCCCTTCTTCGCCTCGGCCAGCAGGCTCACCGCGCGGTTGAGGCCAACCGAGAACACCTCCTCCGCACTGTCGAGATTGGCGTATTTGCCCGCATGTTCGACGAACGGCCCATAGCGGCCGATACCCGCGACGATCGGCTTGCCGGTCTCCGGGTGCGGGCCGACTTCGCGCGGCAGCGACAACAGCCGCAGCGCCGTGTCCAGCGTCACCTGCGCCGACTCCATGCCCTTGGGCACCGAGGCGCGCTTCGGCTTCTCACCGTTCCGCGCTTCGCCGAGTTGAACGTAGGGGCCGAAGCGCCCGTTGCGCAGCGTCACCATCTCCCCGGTCTCGGGGTCGTACCCCAATTCGATGTTATCCGGCGCGGCACCTTCTTGACCCTCCTCGCCGCTCTGGCCGAGTTGCCGGGTGTAGCGGCATTCCGGATAATTCGAGCAGCCGATAAACGCGCCGAACTTGCCCACCTTCAGGCTCAGCCGGCCATCCGCGCATGACGGGCAGGCGCGCGGGTCGGTGCCGTCGCCCGCGTCGGGGAATATGTGCGGCCCGAGGATTTCGTTCAGCGCCTCCAGCACCTCGGAGACGCGCAGATCCTTGATCTCGTCGACCGCGCCAATGAATTCGCGCCAGAAGTCGCGCAGCACCTGCTTCCATTCGATCTCGCCGTTGGAGATGCGGTCGAGCTTTTCTTCCAGATCGGCGGTAAAGTCATATTCCACGTAGCGCTGGAAAAAGCTCTCCAGAAAAGCCGTGACGAGCCGCCCGCGATCCTCCGGCACCAGCCGGTTCTTCTCCAGCCGCACATAGTCGCGCTCGCGCAGCACGTTCATGGTGCTCGCAAAGGTGGAGGGCCGTCCGATGCCGAGCTCTTCCAGCTTCTTGATGAGCGTGGCTTCGGTGAAGCGCGGGGGCGGCTCGGTGAAGTGCTGTTTCGGCTCGATGGCCTTCGCCTTCACCGTCTCGTTCTCCATCAGAGGGGGCAGGCGCGCGCTGTCCTCGTCCTTGTCGTCGTCGCGGCCTTCCTCGTAGAGCTTGAGGAAGCCATCGAAGGTGATGACCTGCCCGGTGGCGCGGAAGGTGTAGCGCGTGCCGTCGCCCCCCGGCGTATCGATGTCCGCGGTCGTGCGATCGACCTCGGCGCTCGCCATCTGGCTGGCCACGGCGCGTTGCCAGATCAGCTTGTAGAGCTTGTATTCATCGTCCTTCAGATAGCGCTTGATATGATCAGGCGCGCGCCCGTAATCGGTCGGGCGGACCGCCTCGTGAGCTTCCTGCGCGTTCTTCGCCTTGGTCTTGTAGGCGCGCGGCTTGTCCGGCAGATACTTGCCGCCAAAATCGCTGCCGATGACCTCGCGGCACTGTGAGACGGCCTCGGGGGCGATCTGTACGCCGTCGGTTCGCATGTACGTGATGAGGCCGACGGACTCGCCACCGATATCGACGCCTTCATAGAGCTTTTGCGCGATCTGCATCGTCTGGCGCGGGGACAAACGCAGCTTGCGCGAGGCTTCCTGCTGCAGCGTCGAGGTGGTGAAGGGCGGCGCCGGATTGCGCTTGGCCGACTTGCGCTCGATGCTCGTGACCCGGAACGTACCGCCTTGAACCGCATCGCGGATCGCGGTGGCCGTTTCCTCGTCGGGCACGTCGAACTTGCCGAGCTTCTTGCCGTCGCGCGCCTGCAGTTTAGCGGTGAAGTCCTCGTCCGCGGCATTGGCCAGCGCAGCGTTGATCGTCCAGTATTCCTGGCTGCGGAAAGACTCGATCTCCAGTTCGCGGTCGCAGACTATGCGCAGCGCAACCGACTGCACCCGGCCCGCCGAACGCGCGCCGGGCAGCTTGCGCCAGAGCACCGGCGAGAGCGTGAAGCCCACCAGATAATCCAGCGCGCGGCGCGCCAGATACGCCTCGACGAGCGGCGAATCGATTTCGCGCGGCTGCTTCAGCGCCTGCTGTACGGCATCTTTCGTCACCGCGTTAAAGGCCACACGCTCAACCTTGACTCCTTTCAGCGCCTTCTTCTCGTCGAGAATGCGCAGCAGGTGCCACGAGATCGCCTCGCCCTCGCGGTCGGGGTCGGTCGCGAGGATAAGCCGGTCTGCCTTCTTTACCTCGTTGACGATCTCGCGGATGACCTTGGTCGAGTCGGGCGAAACACCCCAGTGCATCGCGAAGTCCTTCTCAGGCTCAACCGAGCCATCTTTCGCGGGAAGGTCGCGGACGTGACCATACGACGGGATCACCTTGTAATCCCGGCCGAGATACTTGTTGATGGTCTTCGCCTTCGCTGCGGACTCGACGATGACGATATTCATGGGCTGAGCTCGCTCCTCACCACGGCATGCGCCGCCGATGCACCAACTAGCGATTTCGCAGACCTGTGGATTTCTGGCAAGTCTGTCAAATCGATGTCACCTGTTACGCGAATCCGCTTGTCATTAACAACCTTGGCGTGTAACGTTCCCAGATAATCGCAATCCGGCATGAGTACCTTCAACGAGACGACGGGAGCGCATAATGAGCCGCACGACATTGAACGTCGCACATGAGCATGAAGATCACGCTCTTCAACCCGAGCAGAAGTTGGCTGACGCGATTTCGCATCTGAACCAACATGCCTCCGAGGCCCATGCAAAAACGTTGAATGAACAGGATGTCTCCCAATACATCTGCGATCTTCTCGCGGAACTGAGTATGATTGCCTCGAAAGCGAACCTCGTTTTCCTGACCTATCTGATCGACGTTGCTCACGAAGAAGCACGGATACAGGCGCAAGATCTGGAGCGCTCATATCGATGACGGCGTGCGTATCGCGGCCGTAGCGGCGACCAGCCCTGTACCTCAATCACCGCATTTCCGCCGATTTGCACAACCAGAGATTGTGTAAATATCACGGGTGCTGTGAGAGCGGCGGCGTCGTGCCAGCCTTCGAATGAGCAACGGTGTCGGCTCGGGGCGTATTCGACCCGGCTCAAAGTCTAACCCGGCCGGTCGGCGTAGCCCTCGCGGGACGCCGCCGGCTCACCAATGCGCCGGATTTCCCACTCCAGCGCAATTCCGCTCGTCTCCTGCACACGGTGTCGGATCGTCTCGCCCAGCGTTTCGATATCGCTCGCCGTGGCATCGCCCTCGTTGATCAGAAAGTTGCAGTGTAGTTCCGATACTTGCGCGCCGCCAACCCGCAGGCCACGGCACCCCGCGGCATCGACCAGCCGCCAGGCACTCTCTCCAGGCGGGTTCTTGAAGGTCGAACCGCCTGTACGAGCCTTGGTCGGCTGGTGTTCTTCGCGATAATCAGCGACCTCCCGCATCGCCTGCTCGATGTCCTCGCGCTCACCCGGTTCACCCTGGAATATCGCCTGAGTGAAAATAAAGTCCGCCGGTACAGCGCTATGGCGATAGGCGTAGCCCATCTCCGCATTGCTCAATACGTGAAGCTGACCACGCCGGTCCACTGCGCGTGCTTCTGTCAAGACGTCGCGCGTCTCGGTGCCGTGCGCTCCCGCATTCATCCGTAGTGCGCCGCCGATCGAGCCGGGGATACCACGGTAAAAAGCCAGCCGCGCAATACCCGCTTTCGCCGCAGCCTGCGCCAGCCGCACATCCGGCACGGCTGTCCCACAACGGATCCGGGCCCCCTCAAGCGGCTCAATCGCTCCAAAGCCGCGCCCCAGGCGGATGACGATACCGGGCACACCGCCGTCACGCACCAGCAGGTTAGAGCCGACGCCGATCGCCGTAACCGGCACGTCCTCAGGCGCAGTCTGAAGGAAATAGATCAGGTCGTCTTCATCTGCCGGCGTAAACAAGACCTCCGCCGGCCCCCCGACGCGGAACCACGAAATGTCAGCAAGACTGACCTGCCCGCGCAGGCGCCCGCGAAGCATGGGCATGGCCGCAGCCAATTCGCCGGCCAGTCCTGTCGCGCCGGCTGGATGCGCGGTTGCCGTCTCTCCCCTCATGCCGCTACTCCGCCGCACCGGCATGCGCCACCGGATACGCGGCGATGTCCCGCAGGCGGTCTGGAAGGTCTTTCGTCCAGGCGGTAATTGTTCCGGCGCCGAGGCCGACAACGAGGTCGCCGGGGCGCGCAAGCTGGGCGATGGTGGGCGCCAGCGCCTCCTCACCGCCGATCTCCAGCGCGTGCCGGTGGCCGGTTGCCCATACCTGCTCCAGCAACGTGCGATGATCAACGCCGGCCGCCGTTTCGCCCGCGCTGTAGACAGGTGTGATGATCGCGACATCGGCATCGGCGAAGCACTGCGCGAACTCACCGAGAAGCCCTTTCAGCCGCGAGTATCTATGGGGTTGCATCACGGCGATGACCCGACCCCGCGCCGCGCGCCGGGCGGCCTTGAGGACGGCAGCGATCTCCACGGGGTGATGCGCGTAATCGTCGTAGACTGAAACGCCGTTCCAGTCCCCGACATGCGTAAAGCGCCGCGCGACGCCGCAGAAGCTGCGCAAGCCCTCCTCCATGGCCTCGTCGCGCATGCCGATCTCGCTCATCACGGCGATGGCCGCCAGGGCATTGAGCGCGTTATACTCGCCCGGAATGGGCAGCCGCAGGCCCTCCAGAAGCCGGGCACCGCCGCAGACTCGCTCCCCCAGTCGCGCGTCGAAGGAAACGCCGCCGCCGACCTCGCGCACTTGCTCCAAGCGCAAATCGGCATCCGCTGAGACGCCGTAGCGCAGCAGGCGGCGCCCGCGGAAATGCGGCTCCAGCTCGTCGAGCATGTCCCGCACAACCGGATGATCGATCCCGGCCACCAGCGCCCCATAATAGGGGATCTGCTCGAAGAACCGGCGGAACGTGTCATGCAGCGCCCGTTGAGAGCCGTAAAAGTCCATGTGCTCCGGGTCGATATTCGTCACCACCCCGATACGCGCCGGCAATTTGACGAAAGTCGCATCGGACTCGTCCGCCTCCACGACCATCCATTCGCCGTTTCCGGCCCGCGCGTTCGACCCCCACGCATTCAGGATACCGCCGTTCAGCACCGTGGGGTCGCAGCCCGCATGGGTCATGGCCCAGGCAATAAGCGAAGTCGTTGTTGTCTTGCCATGCGTGCCGGTCACGGCGACCGCCGGATGCCCGCGCATCAACTCGGCGAGCATTTCCGCGCGGCTCAGGACAGGCAGGCCGCGGGCCCGTGCCCCGTCCAGTTCCGGATTGCCCGGCTTGATCGCAGTCGAGACGATCACGTGGGTTACGCCGTGCAAGTTCGTATCGTTGTGCCCAACGAAGACCGGAATGCCCTGATTGCGCAGGCGCTGCGCATTGGCGCTGTCGTTCTGGTCGCTGCCCTGCACCGGCATGCCGCGGGCGTGCATCACCTCCGCGATCGCGCTCATGCCGATGCCGCCGATTCCGACGATGTGAAACAGCTCCGGACTGCTCTCCTCGTCCATTCGCTTCAAGTCCCCCCGTCCCGGCTGAAAGCTTCGGCCCGCTCCTTTCCCTCGATTCGGGCTTGTTCGTCCGAAGGTTTCTGCTCGATCACGCTCTCCACGACATCGGCCAGCCGTTCTACCGCGTCGTACCGCGCCATCGCCTTCGCCGCAGATGCCGCACGGATCAGGCTTCCCGGCTCCTCGAACAGGCGGCGCACGACCCCGGCAAAACGTTCCGAAGTCATGGCGGCCTCCTCGTAAACCCAACCGCCGCCGCCGCGTTCAAAGCGGGTCGCATTTTCATACTGGTCGTTATCAAGCGAATGTGGCAACGGGACGAGGACGGCCGGACGCCCGACGCAGCAAAGCTCGGCGATGGTGGTGGCCCCAGCCCGCGACACGACAAGATGCGACGTCGCCATGCGCTCGGGCAGGTCGTCGAAAAAGGTTGCCAACTCCGCTGCGACGCCAGCGCGTTCGTAAGCGTCGAAGACGTTTTCGATATCCTCTTCCCGGCATTGCTGAACGACCAGCAGCCTGTCGCGAATATGCTCCGGCAGGAGGTAAAGCGCGGCCGGCATGATCTCGGCAAAAAACCTTGCGCCCTGGCTCCCCCCGAACACCAGCAGGTTGAGCTGACCATCCGGCGGCGGCGAATTGTAAACCTGTGTGCGCATGTTGAGCACGGCGCGGCGCAGCGGCGTGCCCGTCAGATACGCCTTGTTCAGGAGCTTGCCTTCAAGGAACTTCGTATCCTCGAAGGAATAGGCGACCGCGCGCACCATCGGACCCAACAGCCGGTTCGCGCGGCCCATCACGGCGTTCTGCTCATGTGTGAGCGTGGGGATGCCGCGCGTCAGCGCCGCGAGCATCGGCGGTATCGTCGGATAGCCGCCGAAGCCGATCACGGCATTGGGCTTGATCTCGCCGAGGATGCGATAGGCCATGTGAAAACCGCTCGAAAGCTTTGCCACGGTCTTGGTGGCTTCGATCGGCGAGCGCCCCTTGAAGGTGGCCGCGCGCACGCGATAGACCTCTCGCGCCGGGAAGTCGGAGTCGAACTTGCTGCTGCGCATGTCAGTGATCAGATCGATCGCATAGCCGCGCCAGCTCAGTTCCTGCGCCAGCGACTTGGCGGGAAACAGATGGCCGCCCGTGCCTCCTGCGGTCATCACGATCGAAGGTCGCGTCACGTTTGCATCCCCCGTAACGAAGCGGCGACGTCAGCCGCTCGCGTGTCGGCCGTTTCGTCCGGCCAGGATAGAGCCTCGGTATTCGGTCCGCGCCGGGACAGCGCAATGACCATAGCCATCGCCGCGGACATGGAGACCAGTGACGATCCCCCATACGAGACGAATGGCAATGTCATTCCCTTCGCCGGCAACAGATTGACATTAACTGCCATATTAATCAGCGCTTGAAAACCAAACAGCATCGCCAGCCCGCTGATCGCCACTCGCACGAACGGGCTTTGCTGATGCAATGCCGCCGCCCCGGCGCGCAGCGTGACGAAGGCGTAGACCGCGACAAGCAGCAAACACGCAGCAATTCCAAGCTCTTCTGCGATAACGGCGAAAATATAGTCGTTGTGAGCATCCGGCAAACGTGTCTTCAAGACCCCCTCACCGGGGCCGCGCCCGAACCAGCCGCCTTCGGAAAATGCCGAAAGCGCGACCGCTGTCTGGTCGCTCACCGCGCCGCCCCACCCCATGAAGGCATCGATTCGCTCGGTGGCGTGCGGAATGGTCCAGTAAACGGCGATGAGCGCCGCCACACCGGCGCCGGCGATTGCCAGCATCCAGCGCAGCGGATAGCCAGCGGCCATGAACATGCCGGCCCACACCGCGCCAATCAGCGCGGTCTGCCCGATATCCGGCTGAAGCGCCAGCAAGCCAGCGAAGACGAGCAAGAGCCCAACGGCAAACTCCGTCGCCGGGACGTCCCGCCGCCGGGCGCCTTCCGAGAGCAGCCAGGCGCTGATGACGACGAAGCCGGGCTTGGCAAGTTCGGAGGGCTGAAACGCCAGACCCGCGAAATGCACCCAGCGCACCGCGCCGTTGCGCTCAACATCCTGCACCAGAGCGATCACCATGAGCGACAGCCCTGTCAGGCACAGCACAAGTGCCAGCCGGCGCACACCGCGCGGCCCCAGCATCGAAACAGCCAGGAGAACCAGTATGGCCGCGCCCAGAAAGACGAGGTGGCGCTGCACGAAATGGAAATCCGGAAGCCCGAGCCGATCCGCCGCCGGGGGGCCGGCGCCGAACGACATCACCATTCCCGCCAGCATCAGGAACACCACACCCGCAAGCAGCCTGTGGTCGATGGAAAACCACCAATCCGAAAGCAGGCTGCGTTCCGCGCGCGACAGCCTCATGCGGCGATCGCCTCGCGCATCGAGACGCCTTCATGGGCCGCGACCAGACGCCGGAACGCATCGCCCCGTTCGGCGAAGTTGGGGAACTGGTCATAGGAAGCGCAGGCGGGCGAGAGCAGCACGACGGGCTCCCTGGCGGATGAACGCAGCGCGTCGCGCGAAGCGGCGGCGACCGCGTTTTCGAGCGTGCCGCAGTGCTCATAAGCGACCCGGCCGTCAAGCTGGCGCGCGAAATCGACTGCTGCCTCGCCGATCAGATACGCCTTGGCCACACGCGGATGGTACGGCTCCAAGCCGGTCAAACCGCCTTCCTTCGGCCTGCCGCCGACGATCCAGAAGATCGGATCGAAACAGGCCAGCGCCCGCGCCGCTGCATCGGCGTTCGTTGCCTTGCTGTCGTTGATGAACGCGACGCGTCCGAGCCGGCCGACCTCCTCCATTCGGTGCGCCAGGCCGGGGAAGCTGCGCAAGCCCTCGATGATCTCCTCGCGCGACAGGCCCAGCGCGCGCGCCGCCGCATAGGCCGCCGCGGCGTTCTCCCAGTTGTGCGCGCCGCGCAATGCCGGGATGCCATGCAGACTGATCGGCGATTCAATCGCCCCGCCATTCGACTCGAACAGCAGCCCGTCGCGCACATAAACCCCGTCGCCGACCGGGGTGTGCGTTGAAACCACGCGCCGCGCGGCAGGAAACGGCCATTGCTCGGCCAGCCGCCGCGTCAGGTCGCTGTCGCCGCCGATGATGCCGCATTGCTGCGGGCCGAGCCGGTTGAAGATGCGCGCCTTGATCGCAGCGTAGTTTTCCAGCGTGCCGTGCCGGTCCAGGTGGTCGGGCTGGATGTTCAGCAGCACCGAGACATCCGCATCGAGGCCCGGCGTAAGGTCGATCTGGAAGGAGGAGTATTCGAGCACGTAGTGCCGGCCAGACGCGAAAGGCGGCAGGTCCAGCACGGCCTTGCCGATGTTGCCGCCCAGCGCGGTATCGCATCCCGCGCTGCTCAGCAGGTGCGCAATCAGCGCCGAGGTGGTCGACTTGCCGTTCGTGCCGGTGATCGCCACCACCTTGCCCGGCAGCCCCTGATGACGGCGCTCGCGGCAGAACAACTCGGTATCGCCAACGATCTCGACTCCGGCTGCGCGCGCGCGCTCGACGATCGCGTGCGGTTCCGGGTGCGTCAGGGGCACGCCCGGCGAGAGCACGAGCATATCAAGTGCCGGCCAATCCCATTGATCCGGCGGCGCGATCCAGATACCGGCTTCGCGCGCCGTGGTTCGGGCAGTCTCGTTATCGTCCCATGCCACCGCATTCGCGCCGCCCAGCCCCAGCGCGCGCGCCGTGGCGATCCCGGACATCCCGAGGCCAAATACGGCGACATTCCGATCTGCGCAAACCGTCAAGGGAAT
Source organism: uncultured Hyphomicrobiaceae bacterium (assembly GCA_964346065.1). Lineage (GTDB taxonomy): Bacteria > Pseudomonadota > Alphaproteobacteria > Rhizobiales > Rhodomicrobiaceae > Dichotomicrobium. The sequence goes on along the minus strand of CAYFTI010000056.1, from coordinate 2,301 downwards.
CATTGTCCTATCCTAACGTAGTTTGAGCGTTGACAAACCGATCAACGCGAGCACCACCGAAATGATCCAGAACCTGACGACGACGGTGGCCTCGGCCCAGCCCTTCTGCTCGAAGTGATGGTGCAGCGGCGCCATGCGAAACACGCGCTTGCCGGTGAGCTTGTATGACAGCACCTGCACGATCACCGACAGTGTTTCGAGCACGAACAGCCCGCCGATAATCGCAAGCACGATCTCATGCTTCGTGGCCACGGCAATCGTCCCGAGGGCACCGCCCAGCGCCAGCGAGCCGGTATCGCCCATGAAGATCATGGCGGGTGGCGCATTGAACCACAGGAAGCCAAGCCCCGCGCCGACGAGCGCGCCGCACACGACCGCCAGTTCACCTGTACCAGGTACGAAGTGAATCTGAAGATAATCCGCAAAGATCGCGTTACCGACCAGGTAGGAGATCACTCCAAAGGCCCCCGCGGCGATCATGACCGGGACGATCGCAAGACCGTCGAGCCCGTCGGTCAGGTTCACCGCATTGCCCGCGCCCGCAATCACGATGACGCCGAGGACGACGAACAGCGGGCCGAGGTCGATCAGCACGTTCTTGAAAAACGGCACGGCCAGCGAGCTGGAGAAACCGGCTTCGCCGATGATCATGATCGAATACGCCGCGATGCCGGCGATCAGCAGTTCGAGTGCCAGCTTGATGCGGCCGGAAAAGCCGCCGACCGAGCGCTTGGTAACCTTCAGGAAATCATCGATGAAGCCGATGGCGCCGAATGCAAGGGTCACCGCCAGCACGATCCAGACATACTTGTTGGCGAGATTGGCCCAGAGGATCGTTGCGACGCCAACGCCGAGCAGGATCATAAGTCCGCCCATGGTCGGCGTGCCCTGCTTGGTCAGCACATGGCCCTGCGGACCGTCGGCGCGGATCGGCTGGCCGCGGCCCTGGCGCACACGCAGAAGATTGATGAGACCGGGGCCGAACAGAAAGACCACCAGCAGCGCGGTCATGATCGCCCCGCCGGTGCGGAAGGTGATGTAGCGGAAGACGTTGAAAACCGGGAACTGGTCGGCCAGTTCGACAAAGAGGTAAAACATCGGTCCCCGTTCAGGCGCCGTCGTCCGGGCGCAATTCGCTGGTGTTTGCGCTCAAAGCGGTTGCACTGGCGCCGCGCCGGCTCGCGCATGTCGCTTCAACACCGTCCGCACCGCCTCAGTATCCGAAAACGGATACGTATGCCCGTTCACGACCTGCCCGGTTTCATGCCCCTTGCCGGCGATCAACAGCACATCGTCAGGGCCAAGTTCGGCGATGGCGGTGGCGATGGCTTCGCGCCGTCCCGGACACTCGCGCGCTGCCGGCGCGGCCCGCATGATTTCCTGCCTTATCATGGCGGCGTCTTCGCCGCGCGGGTTATCGTCGGTGACGTAAATTCTGTCTGCGAGTTGTTGCGCGATCGTCCCCATGGCGGGGCGTTTGCCCGTGTCGCGCTCGCCCCCACAGCCGAAAACGACCGCCACGCTGGCCCCCGAAAAAGGCCGAAGGGCGCGCAGGGCGGATTCCAGCGCGTCCGGTGTGTGCGCATAGTCAATGAATATGCCGGCACCGCTGGCCGCGTGGCCAACGAGCTGCATCCGTCCATTGGCGCCGTGGAGCCCCTCCAGCGCCGAAAACACGGCCTCCGGGGTGCTGCCGGTAGCCAGGGCGAGAGCGGCGGCAATCGCCGCGTTGGACACCTGGAACGTGCCGGCCAGCGGCAGCGTCACTTGATAGGTAGCCCCCTGATACACGAAGGCAACGCGCTGGCCGAACCCGACCGGCTGCGGCCCGGCGAAATGGAGCGCCTCGCCGGAATGGCCAACCGTCCACACATCCAGCCCGCGCGCCCGCGCCAGATCGGCAACGCGCACACCCTCAGGCCGGTCAACGTCGATCACCGCCGGTGCGCCGGCTGGCAGGACATCCTGGAACAGACGCATCTTCGCCGCGAAATAGCTCTCGAAGTCCGGGTGATAGTCGAGGTGATCGCGCGAGATATTCGTGAAGGCCGCCGCGCTCAGCCGCGCGCCGTCGAGCCGATGCTGCGCGAGCCCGTGGCTGGACGCTTCCAGCGCCGCGTGGCGCACGCCCTCCCGCGCGAGACCATCCAGACTGCGGTGCAGTTCCACCGGCTCCGGCGTGGTGTGCCGCAACGGGCGCGTCTCGCCATCGACATGAACGCCCAGCGTGCCGATGCTCGCCGCGCTCAGGCCCTGCGCGCGCCAGATCTGGTGGAGAAAGGACGCGACCGAGGTCTTCCC
>CAYFTI010000055.1:0-14121 GCA_964346065.1 uncultured Hyphomicrobiaceae bacterium | reverse complement strand
GTCGTCTTGCCCGAGCCCTGCAGGCCGACCAGCATGATCGGCACCGGCGCGGGGGCGTTCAGGTCAATGGTTTCCGCCTCGGAGCCGAGCGTGGCGACCAGCTCGTCATGGACGATCTTGACCACCATCTGGCCGGGCGTGACCGACTTCACGACCTCCTGGCCGACGGCCTTTTCCTTCACGCGCTCGGTGAAGCCGCGCACGACCTCCAGGGCGACGTCGGCCTCCAGCAGCGCGCGGCGCACCTCGCGCATCGCGGCGCTGACGTCCTTTTCGCTCAGCGAGCCTCGCTTGGTCAGCGAGTCGAAGACGCCGGAAAGCCGATCCGAAAGGGTTTCAAACATTCATCTATCCGTTAAACGTTTTGCGTGCTTAACCGGATATGGGTCCACGCGGCGTTTAGACAAAGCAATGCTGCACCCGCGGGCGCAACGCGCTGGCGGGTGGTCATCTTGTCCCCTCCCGGCGCGCGCGGCGACCATGTGAGACCAGACGTGATGCACAGATCACTTGTTCAAGGTTGTGGCGATTGTTTCCGGCAACGCGCCTTGGTTGTCAAGGCTGGCGTGCGCTCGCGCCAGGATCCGGGCCGCTTTTCCGATGTTGCGGCAGTGCAACAGAGGTCGTATTGCGTCGCCGAACGAACTCCATCATACTTTAACAACGATTAACGGTGCCGAGCCGAAGCATGGGATCTACATATGAAATATCATGCCTATGAGCTGATGCACGCGCTCATCTCGCCAATGCGCTTCGGCGCACGCAACCTCCGGCACCAGATCGGCACCCCGTTCAATCCCTGGTCGGAAACGCCATTCGCCAAGAGCGTTTCTGCCGCCTGCGAAGTCTTCGAGGGTGTCACTCGCCGCTACGGCAAGCCGGATTGGAGTATTTCGGAAACAAAGATCCACGGCCAGCCGGTGCCGGTCGAACCCGACGTCATCCTCAAGAAGCCCATTGCCAATCTCCTGCATTTCAAGCGCGATGAAAGCGTTATCGGTCAGCGCCATGATCCGAAGGTCCTGCTGATCGCGCCGATGTCCGGCCACTACGCCACACTTCTGCGCGGCACCGTCAAGGCGATGCTGCCTGAGCATGAGGTCTTCATCACCGACTGGAAGGATGCGCGCGAGGTGCCGGTCTCGGACGGCCCCTTCGATCTGAACGATTTCGTCGATTACATTATCGAGTTCATCCAGTACATCGGAACGAACACCCATGTCGTCGGCGTGTGCCAGCCAGCCGTGCCGGCCCTGATCGCGACGGCTGTCATGGCGCAGCGTGAAGACCCCTGCCAGCCATCATCGCTCACATTGATGGGCGGGCCGATCGACACACGCCGCAACCCGACGGCAGTCAATAAACTGGCTGAACAGCGGTCGATCTCCTGGTTCCGATCAAATGTCATTTCGCAGGTGCCGTTTCCGCATCCCGGCTTCATGCGCGAGGTTTACCCGGGGTTCATTCAGCTCACAGGGTTCATGACGATGAACCTGGACCGTCACCTCAACGCTCACCGGGATCTGTTCAATAATCTGGTCAAGGGCGATGGCGACTCTGTGCGCCAGCACCGCGCCTTTTACGAGGAATACATGGCCGTCATGGACCTCCCCGCGGAGTTCTATCTCCAGACAGTGGAGGAGGTTTTTCAGCGCCATTCACTGCCCGATGGGCATTTTGTCCATCGCGGCGAGCCCGTGGATTGCGGTGCCATCGACAAGACAGCGCTTCTGACCATCGAGGGCGAGCGCGACGACATCTGCGGCCTCGGGCAGACGGAAGCCGCGCACGATCTTTGCGTCAACATTCCAATGGACGAGAAATACCACTACGTCCAGCCCGGTGTGGGGCACTACGGTGTTTTCAACGGCACGCGCTGGCGCACCGAAATCCAGCCACGCATCCGCGAAATGATCAGAACCGTCCAGATGAAGCGCCGCATGGGCGATACCGGGGTCGGGTTTGGCCTGCCCTATCGCAGCCTGCGCGACGAACGGGAGGACGAGATCGACTGGCGGACCCACGAGCCAAGCTAGGCCCTTGCGGCATCAGCCGCCCGTATCCGCCTTGAGGCCGGCTGCCTCGATGCCCGCCAGCGCGCAGGCTTCGTCGTTTTCCGACGTGTCGCCCGTAACGCCGACCGCACCCACGGCTTGGCCTTGCCCATCGCGGATGACCACGCCCCCCGCCACGGGCACAAGGTTTCCGTCCGCCAAAGCGTTCACAGCATTGATGAAATATGCCTGCTGCTCTGCGCGGGCATGGAGAGCGCGTGAGCCGGCCCCCATTGCGATCGAGCCGTAAGCTTTCCCGAACGCGATCTTGAAGCGCAGAAAGCTGGCGCCGTCCTGGCGCTCGAAGGCCTTGAGATGTCCGCCGGCGTCCAGCACCGCGATCGCCAGCGGCTTCAGGCCGAGCTCCCGCGCCTTGGCGAACGCGGTTTCGATGATGGTTTTGGCGGCGTCCAGTGGCAGTTCGCTCATGTCGGTCTCCTGGTCGTTCGCATCGCGCAGGCGATCACTGCAAAAGGCGTGCCCAGCGCGGGTCGGATTGCTGCGTGCAGCGGTATTCGGCCGGGATCGCACAGCTCTTGGCGGGGTCGGCGGTGGAGCCGTAGAGCTGCAGGCGCAGAACGTCGCCGCCGTTCATATTGAAACCGGTAAAGCACGCAAGCCGCGTCGCGCCCGCAGGTTCGGGATCGAACTCGCCGCGCCGCGCCGCGCGGGCCGTCACGAAGGCCAGCCGGCCGTCGCCTGCGCTCAGCCACGGACCGACTTCATTGCCACGCAGCATCTGCGTCTGCGTTCCGAGATGAAACACCGCGCTCGGCTCACGATAGCCGGCCAGCGCCACGGGGCCGTCATAGCAGGACCGTACCTCCGCGCGCAGATCCGCGATCCGCTCGCTGATCCAGATGGGTTTGAGGCGCGGCAGAACCTCACCGATAACCCCGGCATAAACCGCGATGGCGCTGATCATCGCCAGCGCGAGCCCGGCATAGAATGCCGCTCGCCACATAGCCACAACGGTGAGCGGTGCCGCCACGGCAAACACCGCAGCCAACGCGAGCGCGGGAAGGCTCGGAGTTGTCTCGAACAGCCACAGCGCGGCGCCGAACACCGTGATCTGCAGAACGCCGATCACCGCCCACAGCACCGCGGCCTGCTTGTAGGTGCGCATCGGCACGATCCCCCGCGTCGTCTGCGTGTGCAGCACCCAGGCCGCCGCCAGCGCCACCGCCGGATAGATTGGCAGGGCGTAATGCGGCAGCTTCGTCGGCACCGCCTCGATGATCAGCCAGTAGGGGATAATCCACGCCAGCAGAAAAGCGGCGCGGGAGAGCGCGCGGTTGCGCCATAGCCAGATCGCCGCGCCACCCGTCGCCACCAGGGCCGCCGGCCAGAATGTCCACCAGAAGAGCAGGAAATAGTATCCCGGCGGCCCCCAATGCGCTTCCTGTCCACTCTTCAGCTTTTCGCCGAAGTCCTTGCCGAGAGACAATGCGAAGAACTTGCCCTCCGACACGATGCCGATAGCGATGAACCAGGGCAGCGTGATCGCGAGCATGAGCGGAATGCCCCACGCCGCGTGAAGCCGGCGCAGCCAGCCGCGCTCAGGGCCGAAGATGGCAAGCGCGCCGATGGTCAGCGCGGCAAGCGCGGGCGCGATCGGCCCCTTGATGAGGATCCCCGCGCCGAGACTCGCCCAGAACAGCGCCGCCAGCCCGGCGGTCTCGCGTAACGGCTTGCGCAACAGGTAGAGGCGCATCAGCGCGCCCTGCATGAGGGCGAGACAGGCGATCAGCGCTCCGTCGGATTTGGCGATCCGCGCTTCGAGGTTCATCGTCACGCTGGCGGCGAACAGCGCCGCGGCGATCAGCGCGACCTCTCGACCGAAGATCGGCCGTGCCGCCCACCATAACGCCAGCACCGCAGCAATCGCTCCGAGCAGCGAGGGAACCCGATAAGTCCAGATCTCCCGCTCGTCGAGATCGCCGAACACCGAAGCCGTGATCGACTGAAGCCAGTAGATGCCAACCGGTTTCTGGTAGCGCGGGTCATCCTGAAAGCGGATGTCGATGAAATCGCCGGTCTCCAGCATCTGCGTCGTGGCCTGCACATAGCGGCCCTCGTCGCGGTCGGTCACTGGCATGTCCGCGAAGCCGGGCAGGTAAAGTGCGAGGCACAGCAGGACCAGGGCGCTTCCAGCGCGCAGCCGGTTTTCACCCAGCCAGGCGATCACATCGCGGATCACGCGATCGAGCCGCATAAGCCGCCCGCCATCATGAGTGCGGGGGATTATCTGCGCGCGGTCCTGCACGCGGAACACTCCTTGAACCGAGAGGTCGCGCCGAGCGGCGCCGAGACGTCATGCGCCGAGCGATACACCACCTCGGCGCGGATCGCCAGCGCCTTGAAGCAGGCCGTCGGCGCTGCGGGCTGCGGCATGAACGCCGCCGAAGAACAGGTTGCGCTCCGGCCATGGATGCGCATGCGCGAAGGCGTCGAGCAGGGCCCGGCGTTCTTCAGGCCCAAGCAGATCCTCGAAACTCACGCTTCCACATTTCTCGACGTGCAGGCGAGGCGCCTCCACGGCATCGTTGATTGGCAGACCCCTGTCGATCAGGTTGAGCGCGACCTGGAAAATCGCCGAGCGGATCCGGTTTGACCCGCCGGTTCCCAGGGCGGTCAGCGCCCCGTCCGGATCTGCGATGATCGTCGGCGCCATCATGCTGGACAGCCGCCGGTCGGGCGTCCAGGCGTGGAAGCCGCCGAGATGCAGATCTTCCTCTCCCAACATGTTGTTGAGCATGAACCCGCATCCATCGACGATATGCCCGTTGCCTTCGCCGTTGGAGATACTTGCACTGGCCGCGTTGCCCTCGTCGTCGATGACGCTGACATGCGTCGTGCCCTGATAGGCGGGACCGTGGCCGGCGAGTTGAGCGATTTGCGTCGCGATAACCTCGGGCGCGACGTCCTCGGTGAGGCTATCCAGCAGTTCATGGCGTGCCGCGTTCACACGCTCCATGATCCTGGCGATCGTGGCAGCGTCCGGCCCCGGCGCCTCGTTCGCAGCGAAGGCAAGCGCGAGCGCGATCAGCGGCCCGCTCGCCGCCGGTGCGGGGTTCAGCGACAGCCGATGCCCGGCATGTGTCCAGGTCAATGGCGCGCGCCGCTCCACTTGATAGTCGCGAAGATCGTCGATGGTCAGGTGCCCGCCGTGTGCGCTGGCCTGTTCGGTAATTGCCCGCCCGGCCTTGCCGTCGACGAAATAATCCGGGCCTTCCGCCGCGAGCGCCTCAAAGGTGGCCGCCAAGCCGGGATTGGCAAGCACGTCTCCAGTTTCCGGCAACGGCCCTTTCGGCGCGAAAAGATCGCGCGCCGGCTGCGTCGCTCGCAGGATCGGCGCGACGACCGTGTAGATGTAGGCGTGGATCGGCACCGTCTCGACACCCGCGCGCGCAGCCCGAATCGCCGGCGCCGCCACGCGGTGCATGGCAAGCCGGCCCAGATCCCCATGCACGGCGAAAAGCCCCGGCACGAACCCCGGCGTCGCGCTCGCCCCCGCGCCGATGTGAAATTCCTGCGTCGCGGGGCCGAAATCGGCCTGAATGGCCTTGAACTCCATCTCGTCGGCCGGGCGCTTGTGCTTCGGCGTCTGGGCGAAAAAATCGTACAGCGTCGCCTGCCCGTCCGGCGTCTGCGCCATCAGGAAGCCGCCGCCCCCCGGCGACGCCAGCACCGGCTCGCAGACGCAGGCCGTCATCATGGCCGCGCAAGCCGCGTCGAAAGCATTGCCGCCTTCGTTCATCACCTCGGTCGCTGCCCGGGCTGTAACGGGATGCCCGGCGGCTGCTACGCCCTTGACCATTTCGTCACCTTGCTCGGAATACCCTTTTCCATTTTGGCTTAGCCGTTTTGCCGCCATGCGCCAAGTGCGGGTTTCAAGCAATGACAGTCGCAACGTTTTCCAAACCGGGCCGGTGGCGGCGACCCGCCAGATTGTCTAGTCTTTCATAAAGAGCGGCGGAACGACCGCTCAGCCAGAACACAGACCATAGAGGAAATGCCGACATGTCCAGCGATGCGTCCGACGACCTGAAATCCGGATCGCTGCACTACCACCGCTATCCCCGCCCCGGAAAAATCGAGATCACGCCAACCAAGCCGCTGGGGAACCAACGCGATCTGGCCCTTGCCTATTCGCCAGGGGTCGCGGCCGCTTGCGAGGCGATCGTGGAGGACTCTGAAGAGGTCGACAACCTCACTTCGCGAAGCAATCTCGTGGCGGTCCTGTCGAACGGCACCGCCGTCCTCGGCCTTGGCAATATCGGTCCGCGCGCCGCGAAGCCGGTGATGGAAGGCAAGGCGGTCTTGTTCAAGAAGTTCGCCGGGATCGACGTATTCGATCTGGAGGTGAAGGCCGACGATCCCGACAAGTTCTGCGAGGTGGCCGCCGCGCTGGAGCCGACCTTCGGCGGAATCAATCTGGAGGACATCAAGGCGCCGGAGTGTTTCGAGATCGAGGAGCGCCTGATCGAGCAAATCAACATTCCGGTGCTGCACGACGATCAGCATGGCACGGCGATAATCGTGGCCGCAGCGGTTCAGAACGGCTTGTCGATCGCCGGCAAGCGCATCGAGGAGGTGAAGATCGTGACGGCAGGGGCAGGCGCGGCGGCGCTGGCCTGCCTCAACATGCTGCTGCTGCTTGGGGCGCGGCGCGAGAACATCTGGGTGACCGACATCGACGGGGTCGTTCACACCGGCCGCGCGGAAAGCATGGACCGGTGGAAGGCGAAATTCGCCCGCGATACTTCGCACCGCACGCTCGGCGATGTCTTGCCTGGCGCAGACATTTTCCTGGGCCTGTCCGCCGGCGGGGTTCTCAAGCCGGATATGCTCCGGCACATGGCCGACAGGCCTCTCGTGCTCGCTCTTGCCAACCCGACCCCTGAAATCATGCCGGACGTGGCAAAGGAAGCCCGCTCGGACGTGATGATCTGCACCGGCCGGTCGGATTTCCCGAATCAGGTCAACAACGTGATCTGCTTCCCTTACCTCTTTCGAGGCGCGCTGGACGTCGGCGCGATGCAAATCAACGACGCCATGAAGCTCGCCTGCGTCACGGCAATTGCGGCGCTGGCCCGGGAATCCTCGTCTGACGTGGCCGCGCGCGCGTACGGCGGGCAGACACGCTTGTTCGGACCGGATTTCCTGATACCCACACCCTTCGACCCGCGCCTGATCCTGCGCATCGCCCCGGCGGTCGGGCGCGCGGCGATGGATAGCGGCATCGCGCGCCGGCCAATAACGGATTTCGACGCCTATCTCGACAGGCTCAACCGCTTCGTCTTCCGCTCCGGACTGATCATGAAGCCCCTGTTCACCAAGGCGCGCACGGCGACCAAGCGGGTTATCTATGCCGAGGGCGAGGACGAGCGCGTGCTGCGCGCGGCGCAGGTATCAATCGAGGAGAACCTGGCGGAGCCAGTCCTCGTCGGGCGACCGGACGTCGTGCAGACCCGGCTCAAGCGATATGGCCTGTCTGTCGAACCCGGAAAGGATTTCGAACTCATTAACCCGCAGGACGATCCGCGCTACCGCGATTATGTCGATACCTACCTGCGGCGCACGTGGCGGCGCGGGGTCACGCCGGATCGCGCGCGAACGGTGGTGCGCACAAGCTCGACCGCCATTGCGGCGCTCTCCGTCGCGCGTGGTGAGGCCGATGCCATGATCTGTGGGCTCGAGGGGCGCTTCGACGCGCATCTCTCCCACATCCGCGATGTCATAGGCGTGGCGCCCGGCGTCCGCGACTTCTCCGCGCTCAGCCTCGTGATCATGTCCAACGGTGCGTATTTCCTCGCGGACAGCCACGTGACGACCGACCCGTCGGCGGAAGAGGTGGCGGACATGGCGATCCTGTCGGCGCAGCAGGTGTGCCGGTTCGGCATGACGCCAAAGATCGCGCTGCTCTCGCATTCCGCCTTCGGAAGCCGGAACACGCCAAGCGCACGCAAGATGCGCCAAGCCGTTGAACTGATCCGCGAGAAAGCACCGCATCTCGAGGTCGAGGGCGAAATGCATGGCGATGCCGCACTCGACGAAGCCTATCGCCAGCGCGTGTTCCCGCTCTCGGCGCTGACTGGCGAGGCAAACATGCTGATCATGCCCAATCTCGACGCGGCGAACATCGTCTATCAATTGCTCAAGACAGTCGGTAATGCGTTGCCGGTCGGCCCGATCCTGCTGGGCGCCGCCAAGCCGGCGCATATTCTCACGCCGTCGGTCACAGCCCGGGGCGTGGTGAACATGACGGCAATTGCGGCCGTGGAGGCACAGAGCTGCTCGGACGCGTGACGACTTCGCGGATCGGCGGCGCAGCTTCGCCGATTCGATCAATATTTTACGCTTTCTTTACGCAAGCTCGCCAACGTGATCCCCGGGAAGGATTTCTTAAAGCGTGATCCGCGGCAGCGTTCAGCGCTCGCTTTGCCGTTCGCAACTCTACGTGGGGCCCATTCCGGTTACCGGGCCGCAAGCGATCCGCACATGACAGGTCACGGGCGATGTCCACGTCTCATCCGCATACCGGCGCAGAGCCGGAGCCTGACACGGCCGCGGGGCGCAGGGGGTCGCACGCGCGCACGGCTGCCGAGGACTTCCCTTTCACGGTGCGTGAGCTTCGCAATCATCTGGAGCGGCTCGGTTATCGGGTTCGTGCCGGTCAGCTCGGCGGCGAGGACGTGCGTGACATGCAGGCCCGCGTGGCGGCGTTCCGGAATTCGCTTTACCGCCGCGACCGAAGCCCGCCGTCAGAACCCGGTAACGCAGAGCACAGGGCCCATGCCGCGCGCACCCGATCTTACGAGCGGCGCATTCATGCCGCGCTAGCCGACATGGCGATTGAGTTCGGTGACCAGGTCTCGCAGGGCCAGCGCCCCCTTGGACTGGACGTGACGAGCCGCGCCTGGCTGGACCAGCGTTTCACGTCCTTGCGCGACCGTCTGGAAGATGCGCTCGCGCACAATCCGCCGCGCCCGCAAGACGATATCTGCAACGCGCTCGAAGATGCCCGCCAACGACTGAACGCGATGGAACGCCGTATCGAGGACACGGCCGAGCGCCAGGAAGACGCACAGCGCGATATCTTCCACCTCATCGAGGCGCGGATGCAGGAGCCAGAAAGCCCCGCCTCGGAACCAAGGATCGCCAGTCTCGACGAGCGCCTCAAAGGGCTTCAGTCGAGCTTTGACCAGGCGATGACCGAGCTGGACTCGATGAAAACGGGCACCCAGCGCCTTGCCGTCCGAGCCAGCGCGACGGTCGCTCGGGAAACCGCGCGCGCGACGGCTCAACACGTCGCGCGGACTGTCCGCGAAGCCGTGCCGGAGCGGCGGTTCGACCGCCTGGAGGAGGGGTTGAACGAGTGTATGGAAGAAACGCGCTCGCTCCGCCACGAGGCGGGTGTCATTCATCAGACTCTGGAGGATGGCCTCGATGATTTGCGCGGCCGGATTAATGAACTCACCCTGATTTGCCGCAAGGTCCTGACGCCACAGGTCGAGAGCGCCGGCCAAGAAGCCGCGGCAACGGCCAGTGGCGCACCGCCAACACGACCGACCCGGCCCGAAGCGCCAGCGCGCCGGCGGTCACCGCATCCGCAAGGATCGCACTCTGCCCCTCGGGCGAGTGCTGCAACCATCGCACGCTCCGGCACCAGCCTTATCTCCCGGCTTGGCTTTGCGGTCGTGGTGGCGCTCCTGATCGCCGCGAGCTTCGCCATGCTATACGCCCAGCTTTCGGGAGGAGGCTGGCACCTGCCGAAGATGGGAGAGCGGGCCGTCGCACCGGCCACAGCCTTCGCCAGGCCAGCGCGTTCAGGGGTCTTGAGCTATGAAGAGGGATTGGCGCACGGCGCTAGAGCGATGGCCGGTCGGCCCCGCCGGGCGTAATCCCTTCGCGCATCAGCAGCCGGCGGAGCGGCCCGACGGTATTCACGAGATACAAACCTGCGCCGCGCGCAAGCTGAAACGGGGCAAAGCCGGAATAGAGTGTGCGGTTGAGCAGGTCAGCGGCCAGCGTGCGTGTCATCACGTCGCCGCGCCGCGCAAGATTGTAATCGCGCATAACCGCCGCGCCGCCAGGATCCCCGCTGGCCTGCCGAACAGTTTTTGCCAGCGCGGCCACGTCCCGATAACCGAGGTTCAGCCCCTGCGCTCCGATTGGCGGAACGACATGCGCAGCTTCGCCCACGAGCGCGATCCGGTCGGTGGCGAAGTCGCGGGCCTGAAGCCCGGACAGAGGGAATGTGCCCCGCGCACCCACGTCGCTGACCTGCCCCAAGGCAAAGTGCAGCGCGCGTTCGAGTTCACGCCCGAACGCAGCCTCATCCAGTGCGTGCAAACGTTGCGCCTCTGCCGGGGTCTCGACCCAAACGAGACTCGACCGGTTGCCAGGCAGAGGCACGGCCGTCAGCGGCCCGCTGGTGCGGTGAAGCTCGATGCATGTATCGTCATGCGAATGTGTATGCCCGAAGTTGCAGGCGATTGCCGTTTGCGGGTAATCCCAAGTCTGTGCCTTGATCCCGGCCGCCTTGCGGCACAGCGACTTGCGCCCGTCCGCGCCAACGACAAGCCGGGCCGTGACGCGGCTGCCTTCGCTCAGGCTCACGCGGACGCTATCGGCCCCCGGAGCCACCCCCGTTACGGCTTCGGTCGGCAGGAACGACACGCCTTCACGCTCGGAGATGACCCGATGCAATGCCTGCACCAGCACCTGATTGGGAATATTATAGCCAAAGGGACCGTCACCGAGTTCGTCGGCGTGAAAGGCAGAATCCGGCGCGCGGAACAGCCGGCCTGTATCGTCGATGAGCCTGAGCGTATTGAGCGGCGACGCCTCTGTCCGGCACTCGGGCCAGACCCCGATGTCCGCCAAGAGGTCGATGGAGGGTTGGAGCAGCGCGGTCGTTCGGGTGTCGGTTGGCGCGAACGGCGTGCCAGTGCAAACGACGTCGTATCCCGCTTGCGCAAGCGAGAGTGCCGCCGCGAGCCCGGCCGGCCCACCGCCGACGACGGCAATATCCGCCTCAACGTCGCGCGCTTTCAATGCCATGCTCTCAGTTTCGGCCATGCTCACCTCCTACCCGACATCTAGCGCGACCGACTCGCGTGGCCAGATGACAATTCGACGCTCAGGCGGGCTTGCCCAGCATGAACAGCAGCGCCAGCATTAACCCACCCATAACGAGCGTCAGCACGACAAGTCCTGTCCAGGCCAGGCTCCCGGCCCGGTCATGCGGCGTTCCGGAGTCGGAAACGTCCTCGGTTGCAGCTTCGTTGGCGCCCGATGCCACCGGCTCCGTTTCGGGCGTGTCCGGAGCCTCGGTTTCCCGGGGCGGTGAGTGATCCTCGGGCGTGTTTGTGGCCCCGCGCCGCGCCGCGCGGACCTGTGCCGATCGCATCGCGCGCTTGCGGCTGTCTTGGCGGATCCGCCGGTGCTTGTCCCACATCCGCACGTCTCCGAACAGAAATGATTGACGGCCGGCCTATCGGTCCCAGCCGGAGAATGGACTTGACTCCCGCGCCGCACGGCGCTGCGCGCCGAAGCCAAAGATGCCTCCCACCATACCGGCGAGCACACCCACGACGATCCGTGCCACGACGAGGTAGCCGATGAAGACCAGCTTATCGCCGCCGAGCAGGATGTCGACCCACACGAGGTACTCGTCCGACAGACCCGAGGAGGCGAAGTAGTCGGGGACATGGCGCGCCATGCTCAGGAATTCGCGCATCAGGGTCGGCTGCTGAATGGCCGTGAACGCAAAGGCAAACGCGCCGAGCAGGATCGTCAGGATGAATTTCACGGATGCAGAGAATGTCCCCATGCGCCCTCTCCGATATGGCTGTCATCATTCCGCACGCGCTGTCCGCGCACAAGGCCGCCCATGCAGACTTACGAAAGACCGTTTTGCGCTGCAACAATATGCGTTATGCTTTGGTAGTGGCATCCGGCGCAGCCGCATGAGACGGTGCTGAACGAACAATCCTGGTGCGTAGCGCCGCGAGAGCGTTGCGCCCGATAAATGGGGGAGGAAAAGATGCCTGTCACGCTTGAAGGACTCATTATTCTGGTGCTTGTCGGCCTTGTCGCCGGCTTCCTGGCCGGCCTCGTGGTCAAGGGCGGCGGTTTCGGCTTTGTCGGCAATGTCATAATTGGCATCATCGGGGCGTTCGTCGGCAGCTTCCTTTTCGGATTTCTCGGAATATCGATCGCGCCGGGGATCATTGGGACAATCATCACGGCCGCCATTGGCGCGATCATCGTGCTGTTCGTGATAGGATTGCTACGAAGATGACGTTGAACTAGGCACCCCGGGCCTGCTGGCTCGGGCGGCTCAGCATCGTGTGACTATCGCAGAGCTGGCGCATGACCGAACCCACTGACACTGATCGCCCGCGCGAGCGCGACAACCCCTGGATTTTCCGCACCTACGCGGGCCATTCGACCGCCGCGGCGTCCAACGCGCTGTTCCGCAGCAACCTGGCGAAGGGGCAGACGGGCCTTTCGGTGGCCTTCGACCTGCCGACGCAGGCGGGCTATGATTCCGATCATCCGCTGGCGAAAGGCGAAGTCGGCAAGGTCGGCGTGCCGATCAGCCATCTGGGCGACATGCGGGTGCTGTTCGACCAGATCCCGCTCGATCAGATGAACACCTCGATGACGATCAACGCCACCGCGCCGTGGCTGCTGGCGCTTTACGTGGCGCTGGCCGACGAGCAGGGCGCGGCCCGCGACACGCTCACCGGCACGGTTCAGAACGACATCCTCAAGGAGTATCTCTCGCGCGGCACCTACGTCTTCCCGCCGGAGCCGTCGCTGCGGCTCATCAAGGACGTGATCGTCCACGCCTGGCGCGAGATCCCGAAGTGGAACCCGACGAATACCTGCTCGTACCACCTGCAGGAAGCCGGCGCGACGCCGATGCAGGAACTGGCCTTTGCGCTGGCCATCGCCACGGCGGTGCTGGACGAGGTCCGCGCCTCCGGCGAGGTCAGCGAGGCCGAGTTTCCCGAGGTCGTGGGGCGCATGTCGTTCTTCGTGAACGCGGGCACGCGCTTCATCACCGAGATGTCGAAGATGCGCGCCTTCGTCGATCTGTGGGACGAGATCTGCCGCGAGCGCTACGGCGTCGAGGACCCGAAGAAGCGGCGCTTCCGCTACGGCGTGCAAGTCAACAGCCTCGGCCTGACCGAGCAGCAGCCGGAGAACAACCCCTACCGGATGTTGCTGTCGATGCTGGCCGTCACGCTGTCGAAGCGCGCCCGCGCCCGCGCGGTCCAGCTTCCGGCGTGGAACGAGGCGCTGGGCCTGCCGCGCGAGTGGGATCAGCAATGGTCGCTGCGCCTGCAGCAGGTGCTGGCCTATGAAACGGACCTGCTGGAGTTCGGCGACATTTTCGATGGCTCGGAAGAGATCGAGCGCACGGTCGAGGCGCTCAAGGACGAGGCGCGCGCTGAACTTGCGCATATCGACGAGCTGGGCGGGGCGATCGCGGCGATCCAGTACATGAAGCAGAAACTGGTGGAATCGCATTCCGAGCGCGTGCGCCGGATCGAGAGCGGCGAGCTGACGATCGTCGGCGTGAACGCCTTCACCGAGAGCGAGCCGTCGCCACTGTCGGCGGGCGCGGACAATATCCTGACGGTGCCCGAGGCGGTCGAGCGCGAGCAGGTCGAGCGGCTGAACGCCTGGCGCGCGGCGCGCGACGGCGCGGCTGTCGAGACGGCGCTGGCCGAGTTGCGGGCCGCGGCGCAGGAAGGGCGCAACATCATGGAGCCGTCCATCGCCTGCGCCAAGGCGGGCGTGACCACCGGCGAATGGGGCGGTTGCTTGCGCGAGGTGTTCGGCGAATACCGCGCGCCGACCGGCGTGACGGCCGCATCCATGCCGCCGCGCGGCAACATCGGCGAGGTGCGTGCCGAGGTCGAGGCGGTCTCCCGGCGGCTGGGCCGGCGGCTCAAGCTGCTGGTCGGCAAGCCGGGGCTGGACGGACATTCCAACGGCGCGGAGCAGATCGCCGTGCGCGCGCGCGACGCGGGCATGGAGGTGG
>CAYFTI010000054.1:9850-14418 GCA_964346065.1 uncultured Hyphomicrobiaceae bacterium | reverse complement strand
GACGGCACGTTCCGCCTGACCGGTCACAAGTGGTTCATGTCCGCGCCGATGTCGGACGCGTTTTTCGTACTGGCGCAGGCGCCGGGCGGACTGTCCTGCTTTCTCGTGCCGCGCGTCCTGCCGGACGGCACACTGAACGCGATCCGTCTGCAGCGGCTCAAGGACAAGGTTGGCAACCGCTCCAACGCGTCTTCGGAGGCGGAGTTCGTTGGAGCGCATGGTTGGCTGGTCGGCGAGGAAGGCCGCGGCGTCCCAGCGATCATCGAGATGGTGACATATACCCGGCTCGACTGCGCGCTGGGCTCGGCGGGGTTGATGCGTCTCGGGCTGGAGGTGGCAGCGCGGCACTGCGCGCACCGGACCGTGTTTCAGAAGAAGCTGATCGACCAGCCGATGATGACGCGGGTGCTCGCCGAACTCGCGCTCGACGCCGAGGCCGCGATGATGCTGGCAATGCGGCTTGCCGGCAGCTTCGACCGTGCGGACGCGGATGAGGACGAGGCCGCTTACAGACGGCTGATGACGCCGGCCATCAAGTACTGGGTGTGCAAGGCCGCGCCGCCTTTCCTGTACGAAGCGATGGAATGCTTGGGCGGCAACGGTTACGTCGAGGAAGGCGTGGTCGCGAGGGCCTATCGCGAAGCGCCGGTCAACGCGATCTGGGAAGGCTCGGGCAACGTGATGTGCCTCGACGTCCTGCGGGTGCTTCAGCGCAGCCCGGAAGCGGCTGAGCAGGTGGCGGCGCGTTTCGCCCGCGAGGCGGCGGGCGAGCCGCGGCTGATGGCGGCGGTCGAGAGGCTGAAGGACATGCTCCGCGCGCCCTCGGAGGCCGATGGCCGCCACCTGACCGAGACACTGGCGCTCGTCGGCGCGGCCTGCGAGATGCGCCAACACGCGCCCGCGCCGCTGGCGGATGCGTTCATCGGCTCTCGGCTGACTGGCGATTTCCGCACGACATATGCCGCAGCCGAAGGAGGTGGCGATGCGCGCGCGGTGCTATCGGCTGTCGTTCCAGCCGCGGGCTGACGCGCCCTTGAAAATCCAGCGCCGGTTGTTCCGCCGCCGTCCGCATTCAACTAGAGGTGTTCGGCAATAACGATGAACATTGGCAGAGTGACAGCCGCGAGCAGCACCTGCACCGTCGTGATGTTCGCCATCAGCTCGGCGTCACCGCCCATCTGCCGCGCCATGACATAGGCCGAGGACGCCGTTGGGACGGCGCCGGTGATGATCGCAATCGTCCGGGTCAGGCCATCCAGCCCGATGATCCATGAGAGCGTGACGACCAGCAACGGCATCCCGATCAGCCGCATCAGCACGCCGGCCGCCACCAGCATTTTCGTCTCCAGAGCCTGGCCGACGCTCAGCCCCGCCCCGACTGCGAGTAGCGCCAGCCCGAGGCCACCATCGCCAATGATGTCGATTGCGCCATAGATAAACTGCGGGACGCCGGTGAGGTTCAGCGCAAACCCGACGACGCACGCAATGATGAGCGGGTTGCTGATAATCTTGAAGAGCACGGTGGACCAGTCCGGCTTGGCTTCCGCCTCGCCGAAGATCGTGAGTACGGCGACATTCAGGATGTTGAGAAGCGGGACCATCACCCCGATCGCGATGCCGCTGAGGGCGACGCCCTCATTGCCGTAGAGCGAGCCGACGATCGCCAGCGCCATGAAGCCGTGAAACCGGGTCGCGCCCTGAAAAATGCTGGTGAAGGTCGGCCCCGTGATGCCGAAGCGGCGCGCCGTGACAGGCTGGAGCGAGAGCAGCAGCAGCGCCATGCCGATGACGCCGCCGGTAATGACAGCCGCGAAGTCCGCGATCGGGATCGCCCCGAGGTCAGTCCGCGCCAGCGTGCGGATGATCAGGAACGGCATCAGGATGTAGAAGCAGATATGCTCGACGACCGGCCACATGTCGTCGGGCACGAGCTTGACCCGGTTGAGGGTATAGCCGGTGATGATGATGAGAAAAATCGGGGCGACGGCGCTGAGGGTGGTAAGCATGACACTGTTTATGCCCCGCACGGTTTGCCGCGCCAACCCCTTGAGCGCATAGCTGCTTCCGTTTGAAGACGCGTGCCGTTCAAAGGCCTTGCAGCCGGTCGAGCACGCCCTGAAGGATGTAGGCGGCCGCAACCTTGTCGATCATCTGGGCGCGGCGCTTGCGCGAGGTGTCGGCGGCAAGCAGGGCGCGCTCCGCCGCCACTGTGGACAGCCGCTCGTCCCAGAGCAGGATCGGCAGCCCGGTTGCCGCGGCGAGGTTGCGCGCGTACGCGCGGGCGGATTGCGCGCGCGGGCCTTCCGAGCCGTCCATGTTCAGCGGCAAGCCGATCACGATCCCGCCGATGCCGTAGCTCTCGATGATCTCGGCAAGCCGCGCCGCGTCGTCACGGAACTTGGTGCGCCGCAGCGTCTCAAGGGCCGTGGCCACGCTTCGGTTCACGTCGGACATGGCGACACCGATCGTCTTGGTTCCGAGATCCAGCCCGATCAGCCGCGCCCCCTCGGGCAGGGCCGCGTGAAACGCCTCGACCGTCATCTCATTTGTCGTGGACATCGGAGTGATCGCACCGCCTCTTGCCCGCCCGCCAAAGCTCATCTGTTGAGGCGCGGCAAATGGGCCTTATACTGCGTCCAGTCTGCGCGGTCGCGCAACCGGCTCATCACGCAAACGGAGGCCACCATGAAACTGACCTGGCTCGGACATTCCGCATTCCGCCTCGAAACTGGCTCAAACGTCATTCTCATCGACCCGTTCCTGTCCGGCAACGACAAGTTCACCGGCTCGGTCGATGACGCGGCGCAGGGTTGCACGCATGTCGTTCTCACCCACGGCCATGACGACCATACCGGGGACGCCTTCGATATCTGCAAGCAGACCGGCGCGAAGCTGATCGCCGTTTATGAGCTCGCGCTCTACATGAACGCGCGCGGTATCGAAAATGTCGATCCGGCCAATCCCGGCGGTACGCTGACCCAGGACGGCTTCGACGTTTCCTATGTCAAGGCGTTTCACTCCTCCAGCACCATGATCGACGGCAAGCCGGTCTATCTCGGCGCGGCCTGCGGCGTGGTGATCCGTGCGGAGGGCGAGAGCATCTATCACATGGGCGATACCGAGATCTTCAGCGACATGGCGCTCATTCACGAAGTCTTCGCGCCGGATGTCGGGCTGGTGCCGATCGGCGACCGCTTCACGATGGGGGCGAAGAGCGCAGCGATGGCTTGCAAGCGGTATTTTGATTTCAAGACGGTCGTGCCGATCCATTACGGCACATTCCCGATCATTGACCCCGACCCGTCGAAGTTCATTGCCGAGATGGCGGGGCACAACGTCGTCGTGCCGGAGATCGGCGGCGACGCGGTGAGATCGGCCGTTTAAGCGCGCGGATGCCGGGCCGCCAGGCGGGCGGCCCGCGCCCGAACCGGGCAGACCTCTCGTCTCCGCTCCGGGTAACCCGACTGTGGCCTGTCGGGCACGATGCGCGCGAGAAATCCGTGCTTTCGCCGCTGTCTCCCGATTCACCTCGATTGCCGTCAACTTCGTTCTTTCGTCCGTGCGCGTATTCATGTATTAATACAACTTAAACGTGCATATCGTTCGCGAGTTGACCTGGTAGCTGTCAGCGGGGGGTTACCGGGGCGGGGCCGCCGACATGGCGGCCCCATCTAAACTTTCCATGGATGCCCAAGCAGCTTCGTTGGCCGGCGTGCGCAAGCCCGCCGCAATATGCGCGGATGCCGCATGTTGCGCTGCGTCGAGTTGAGCGCTAAGACAGGGGCGGCAAGCCCGTTACGCGGGCACGCACACTTTTCACGGTACACCGGATTGACAGCCAATGCAGATCGATGAAGCCACGGTGCGCCACATCGCCCGCTTGGCGCGCATAAAGATTGGCAAGACGGAAGCTTCCAACCTGGAACGCGAGTTGAGCGCAATCCTCGACTGGGTGGATCAGCTTGGCGAGGTCGACACGGACGATGTCGCGCCGCTGACGCGCATCGGCGACATGACGCTGCCGTGGCGGGCGGACGAGATCACTGCGGGCGGCTGTCAGGATGACATCCTCCGCAATGCCCCTTTGAAAGAAGACGGCTTCTTCGTCGTGCCGAAGGTCGTGGAGTAGGAATGCCCAAATCCCGGACCACCAACCCGACGGATCTGACGCTCGCCGAAGCACGCGACGCCTTGCAGAATAAATCCCTGAGCGCTGTGGAGCTTACGCGCGCCCATCTGGAAAGTGTCGCCGAGAGCAACGAGCAGCTTAACGCCTTTATCGAGGTCACGCTGGAAAAGGCGCTGGCGATGGCCGAGGACGCGGATGCCCGGATCGGCCGCGGCGAAGCGCGCCCCCTGGAAGGCCTGCCGCTGGGCATCAAGGACCTGTTTTGCACCCGCGACGTCCGTTCGACGGCCTGCTCCGGCATCCTCAACGGGTTCGAGCCAGCTTACGAATCCACCGTCACCCAGAAGTTGTGGGACGCCGGAGCGGTCATGCTCGGCAAGCTCAACATGGACGAGCTCGAAGGCATGCTGATGGAGTTCGGCGTGATGGAGAGCGAGGA
>CAYFTI010000054.1:0-9840 GCA_964346065.1 uncultured Hyphomicrobiaceae bacterium | reverse complement strand
TCTGTCCCTGCGTCCTGTCTCTGTAATCCGGACTTCACACATTATGGCAAGCTCAACATGGACGAGTTCGCCATGGGCTCGTCCAACGAGAACAGCGCACGAGGCCCGTGTATCAACCCCTGGCGGGCGAAAGGCAAGCGCAAGAAACTCGTGCCCGGCGGCTCCTCTGGCGGCTCGGCAACCGCGGTTGCCGCGCGCCTGTGCCTCGGCGCAACCGCCTCTGACACCGGCGGCTCCATCCGCCAGCCCGCGGCGCTCACCGGGACTGTCGGGGTCAAGCCCACTTATGGGCGTTGCTCGCGCTGGGGCATGGTGGCATTCGCCTCCTCGCTTGACCAGGCCGGCGTGATAACGCGCTCGGTGCGTGACAGCGCGATCCTGCTGCGCGAGATTTCCGGTCACGACCCCAAGGATTCGACCAGCGCGGCGGCGAAGGTCCCGGACTTCGAGGCCGGGCTTGGGGAGACGGTGAGCGGTTTGCGCGTCGGCATTCCACGCGAATACCGCGTCGACGGCATGTCACAGGAGATCGAAGCGCTTTGGGAGCAAGGCGTAGAATGGTTCCGCGCAGCGGGCGCCGAAATCAAGGAAGTCAGCCTGCCCCACACGCGCCATGCCCTGCCCGCTTATTACATCGTCGCGCCGGCCGAGGCGTCGTCAAACCTCGCACGCTACGACGGTGTGCGTTACGGCCGGCGCGTCGATGGTGACGACCTGATCGACATGTACGAGCGCACGCGCGCCGAAGGCTTTGGCGCGGAGGTCAAGCGGCGCGTTCTCATCGGCACGTATGTGCTGTCCGCCGGGTACTATGACGCCTATTACCTCAAGGCGCAGAAGGTTCGCACGTTGATCAAGCAGGACTTCGATACCGCCTTCGAGGATGTCGACGTCCTGCTCACCCCGACGACACCGGGGCCGGCCTTCGCTGTCAGCGAAAAGCAGGATCCGCTGGAGATGTACCTGAACGATATCTTCACGGTTCCGGTCAACATGGCCGGGCTGCC
Source organism: uncultured Hyphomicrobiaceae bacterium (assembly GCA_964346065.1). Taxonomy (GTDB): domain Bacteria; phylum Pseudomonadota; class Alphaproteobacteria; order Rhizobiales; family Rhodomicrobiaceae; genus Dichotomicrobium. The sequence continues at coordinate 8,833 of CAYFTI010000054.1, read as the reverse complement.
CGGGCTATCCGTCCCGGCAGGCTTCACCGGGGACCGGCTTCCGCTCGGCCTTCAGGTCATTGCTCGCCCGTTCGAAGAAGCGACGATGCTTCGCGCAGGGCAGGTGATCGAGGATGCAGCCGGCATGTTCCCTCAGCCACGTAAATGGTGGACGCAGGCGAAGACGTGACCCGACCGGGCGTGCGCTCGCGGGGCGAACGGCAAAGAAGGGCAGCCGCCGATGACGACCATGCAACCGGAAGACTGCGGGACTATGGAGCAGGTGCGCGCGGAGATCGATCGCATCGATTATGCTCTTGTGGACCTGATCGCCGAGCGCTTCGCCTATGTCGACCGGGCATGGCAGCTCAAATCCCGGCCTGAAGAAGCGACCGTCCCGTGGCGTATCCAGGAGGTGATCGACAAGGTCGAGGCGCGCGCCCGCGAGCGTGGCCTGCCGCCGGAACTGGCCGAGGCCTTGTGGCGCCAGATGATCGGCTGGTTCATCCAGTACGAGGAGCAGCGCCTGCGGAGCGATCGCGGCGAATAATTCCGGCACGCCCTGCGCGACCTTCAAGATGAGAGGACGCGGCACATGGAACAGCGCAGTATCTGGCCGGCCGCTGCGGTCCACGTCCTGACCGCCATCGGCGCCGTTTTCGGGTTGTTCGCCCTGACGGCAACGGCGCGCGGGGCTTATGAGACCGCATTCCTGTGGCTCGGCGCGGCGCTACTGGTCGACGGGCTGGATGGGCCGCTGGCGCGCTCTTTCGACGTCAAGCGGACATTGCCGCGCATCTGCGGCGAAAGCCTCGATCTGGTGATCGACTATCTGACTTACGTGATCGTCCCCGCCTTCATGATCTACGAAGCCGATCTGGTGCCCGCAGGCTTCGCTGCGATCGCGGCAAGCGCAATCATGCTGACCTCGCTGTTCCATTTCGCCGATACGCAGAGCAAAACCGAGGACGGTTACTTTGTCGGATTCCCTGCGTTGTGGAACCTGTTTGCCCTCTATGCTTTCGTCCTGCTGCAACCTGCGCCGTGGATCGTGCTGTCCGGCGTCGCGCTGTTCTCCGTGCTTACCTTCGTTCCGCTGAAGTGGGGACATCCGGTTCGCGTGCGGCCGCTGCGCTGGGTCACAATCGGGGTCACGGCGATATGGTCGGCTGCCGCATTGGCGGTATTGCTGCGCGGCTTTCCCGGAGATCTGATCATACAAGTCGTCTTCGTGGCCGCGGCTGTTTATTACATCGGTTTGAGCATTGGCCGGTCCGCCGGTCGGGCAGCCGTCAAGGAAATACATTAAACCGGCGCTTCTTAGCGCGCCACGTTGAGAGTGCCACACCGGCCAAGGGGGCATGCAATGCTTGAAATTCTCGGCAACACGGATATCTGGGCCGCGTTTCTGACGCTCACCGCGATGGAGATCGTGCTTGGCATCGACAACCTGGTCTTCATCTCGGTTCTCGCCTCCCGATTGCCGGAAGACCAACAGGTGAAGGCGCGCGCCATCGGGCTTGGCATGGCGCTGGTGTTCCGCATCATCCTGCTGTTCGGGCTCACCTACCTGATCGCGCTGCGCGAGCCGGAATTTTCCGTTTATGGCAACGAGATTTCGTGGCGGGACATCATCCTGCTGGGCGGGGGCCTGTTTTTGCTGGCCAAGGCAACACTGGAAATCCACGCGGAAATCGAAGGCGACAAGAGCGAGGGCGGGAAAGCCGCGTATGCCGGATTTTACATGGTCATCGCGCAGATCGCCGTTATCGACATGGTTTTCTCGGTCGACTCGATCATCACGGCTATCGGTATGACGGACTACATTGGCGTGATGATTGCCGCCGTGACCATCGCCATCGCCATCATGTTCGTCGCCTCCGAACCCGCGACGGCCTTCATCGAGCGGCATCCCACAACCAAGATGCTTGCGTTGAGCTTTCTCATCCTGATCGGTGCGCTGCTCGTAGCCGATGGCTTCGGCTTCCATGTCCCGCGCGGCTATGTCTACTTCGCGATGGGCTTCGCGGCCCTCGTTGAGGTCTTCAACGTGCTGGCGCGGCGCGCCCGGCGCAGCGGAACAGCCTGAAGGACGGCCCTCAGCGGCGCAGAGCCTTTGCAACTTCGTCGACGATCGCGCCTGCGGCGGCAGGCGGGTCCTCGGCGGCGGTTATGGGGCGGCCGATCACCAGCTTGTCCGCGCCAGCGGCGACAGCTTCGGCTGGTGTTGCGCTGCGGCTCTGGTCGCCCGCCCGCGTTCCCGCCGGACGAACCCCTGGCGTGACGATTTCGAGCGCCGTGCCGAAAGTCTCGCGAAGCGCCGCCGCCTCTTGCGGGGAGGCGATCACGCCGTCCAGGCCTGCGTTCAGGGCCAGCCGCGCGCGCTGCAGAACCATCTCCCGCGGGGGGCGGGTGACGCCCTGCTCGGCCAGATCACGAAAGTCGAGATTGGTCATGACGGTAACGCCGAGGAGGCGAAGTCCGGCATCGCCGCGCCCGCGCACGGCTGCTGTCATCGTCTTGGTGTCCGTCGCGTGGATGGTCAGATAGCGCGCGCCCAGCCCGGCGATCTGAGCCGTCGCCCGCTCAACCGTATTGCCGATATCGAGCAGTTTGGCATCGAGGAAAACGCCATGCCCTTCGCTGGCGAGATCCCGCGCCAGATCGACGCCACCGGCATAGATCAGTTCGAGACCGATTTTGAAGCTGGTGATCTCGGGGCCCAGGCGCTCCACCTGGGCCCGCGCGGCGTCCACTGACGGAAGGTCCAGCGCAACGAAGATACGCCCCGCGGCCTCGGCGCGCATGTCGTTGCCGGGCGGCGGGGTTCGGAACGTCGTCACGTCTCAAGCCTCCATGGGCACCCGGGCTAGCCGGTATCGCCGACACGCTCCCAGAAGGCCTTGACGCGCGAGAGAAATCCGCTTGCTTCCGGACTCGTCGTCTGCGTGGAGGCCTTCTCGAACTCGCGCAGCAACTCCTTCTGCTTGCGCGTCAGATTCTTGGGCGTTTCGACTTCCACCTGCACGTACAAATCGCCGGTCGCCTTGGAGCGCAGAACCGGCATGCCCTTGCCATGGACGCGGAACTCGTGACCGGACTGCGTGCCTTCCGGGATGCGCACCTGTGCGCTGGCCCCGTCGATCGTCGGCACCTCGATTTGTCCGCCGAGCGCAGCCGTTGTCAGTTCAACAGGGACGCGGCAGAACAGGTCCGCGCCGTCGCGTTGGAACAACTCGTCCGGCTCGATCGACAGGAAGATGTAGAGATCGCCAGCCGGTCCGCCGCGAAGGCCGGCTTCACCTTCGCCGGCCAACCGGATCCGCGTGCCGTCTTCCACGCCCGGCGGGATTTCCACAGAAAGCGTGCGTTCGCGCGTTTGCCGCCCCGTGCCGCCGCAATCCGTGCAAGGATTCTCGACGACTTCGCCAGCGCCGTGGCATGCCGGGCAGGTCCGTTCGATCGTGAAAAAGCCCTGGCTTGCGCGAACACGCCCTATGCCGCCGCACGTACCGCATGCGCTGGGCTGCGCGCCGCCTGCCGCGCCGGTTCCCGAGCAGCCTTCACAGGAGATCGAGGTTGGCACACGGATTTCAGCGCGCTTGCCGAAATACGCATCAGCCAGCGAAATTTCCATATTGTAGCGGAGATCGCCGCCCCGTTCGCGACCGCGCCGGCGGCGTGTCTGACGTCCGCCCATGAACTCGCCGAACAGGTCGTCGAAAATATCGGACATCGACGAAGAGAAATCGGCCCCGAACCCGTGCGGGCCGGCCGGACCAGCACCGCCGCCTTCAAAGGCCGCATGGCCGAAACGGTCATAGGCCGCGCGCTTCTGTGGGTCGCTCAGAACATCGTAGGCTTCGTTGACCTCGACGAAGCGCCGCTCGGCCTCGGGATCGTCCGGGTTGCGGTCGGGGTGATGCGCCTTTGCCTGCCGGCGAAACGCCTTCTTGATTTCGTCATCGCCGGCTCCACGCGAAACACCCAAAATCTTGTAGTAGCAGCGCTTATCCATAAAGATGCACTCTTTTCCTGGCTCGCATCCTTTGCCACGACACGATCATTAAGGATCGCGCCGCGCTTCGTCCATCGCATCGACCGTCAAATATGTGTGCTTACACGGCACCGTCATGGCGCTGCAATCCCTTTGCCGGTCGCGCCCGCGGCCCCGAACATCGTCACGGCCACGAGCGGCAGCGTGACATCGATTGTCCACACGGGGCGACCCCGCTCGGGGCGGCCGGAGGTGTCCGCGCGTAAAAGACCGCTCCATGCCGCTTTCATCGCCAGGGTGTCGGCGCCGCACGGCTGACGGAGCTGGACTGAAATGAGTCCAGCTCGCTCTCGCCGCAATGCCGGGACATTCCGTAACCGCCGCACGCAAAGATGTGTTTTTGCGCAATATGTGTCGAGCGTGAACAGGCGACAGTCTGCGCGCAGGACGACAGTGATTTTGTCCGAACGGAATGTCGACCGGATTGGACGTCATGGTGGCTCGCTGGCCCCGTTGTCTGCCCGATCGCAAAAACGGCGCGACCGAAGCCGCGCCGTTCATGCTCGGAGAGCGTTACGCCCGCTTTTTCTTGTCGTCGTCGTCGACTTCCTCGAAGTCGGCATCCACGACGCCTTCGCCTTGTTCGGACTGCTGCTCGGCACCGCCAGAGGCGCCGCCGCCTTCGCCTTGCTCGGAGGACTGCTGATACATCGCCTCGCCGAGCTTCATGGACACCTGAGCAAGCGCCTCGGTCTTGGCCGTGATCGCTTCCTTGTCGTCGCCCTCAAGCGCTGTGCGCAATTCGGAGATAGCGTTCTCGACCGCAGTCTTATCCTCTGCGGAAACGTTGTCGCCGAGGTCGGACAAGCTCTTCTCGGTCGAGTGGATCAAGGCCTCCGCCTGGTTCTTGGCGTCAATCACCTCGCGGCGCTTCTTGTCTTCTTCCGCGTGTGACTCGGCGTCCTTGACCATCTTCTCGATTTCTTCTTCGCCAAGGCCGCCAGACGCCTGGATGCGGATCGACTGCTCCTTGCCGGTCGCCTTGTCCTTCGCGGACACATTGACGATGCCGTTGGCGTCGATATCGAAGGTGACCTCGATCTGCGGAACGCCGCGTGGCGCCGGCGGAATGCCAACGAGGTCGAACTGGCCGAGCATCTTGTTATCGGCCGCCATTTCACGCTCGCCCTGGAACACCCGGATGGTCACGGCGCTCTGGTTGTCCTCGGCCGTGGAGAACACCTGGCTCTTCCGCGTCGGGATTGTCGTGTTCCGGTCGATCAGGCGCGTGAACACGCCGCCAAGCGTCTCGATACCCAGCGACAGCGGCGTCACGTCCAGCAGCAGCACGTCCTTCACATCGCCCTGCAAGACGCCGGCCTGAATGGCCGCGCCTATCGCGACGACCTCGTCCGGATTGACGCCCTTGTGCGGTTCCTTGCCGAAGAACGACTTCACCGTCTCCTGCACTTTCGGCATTCGGGTCATGCCGCCAACCAGCACCACTTCGTCAATCTCGCCGGCCTTGATGCCCGCGTCGCTCAATGCCGCTTCGCACGGGCCAACGGTGCGCTGCACCAGGTCGTCAACCAGGCTTTCCATCTTCGCCCGCGTGAGCTTCATCGTGAGGTGCTTGGGGCCAGCCTGGTCCGCGGTAATGAAGGGCAGGTTGATCTCGGTCTGCTGGGTCGAGGAGAGCTCGACCTTGGCCTTCTCGGCGGCTTCCTTCAGCCGCTGCAGTGCGAGACGATCGTTGCGCAGATCGATCCCGTTCTCGCGCTTGAACTCGTCGGCGAGATAATCGACCAGGCGCATGTCGAAGTCCTCGCCGCCGAGGAACGTATCGCCGTTGGTCGACTTCACTTCGAACACGCCATCGCCGATCTCGAGGATCGAGATGTCGAATGTTCCGCCACCGAGGTCGTAGACAGCGATGCGCTCGCCTTCCTTTTTCTCCAGCCCATAGGACAGCGACGCGGCGGTCGGCTCGTTGATGATGCGCAGCACCTCAAGGCCGGCAATCCGTCCCGCATCCTTCGTGGCCTGGCGCTGGGCGTCGTTGAAATAGGCCGGCACGGTAATGACCGCTTTCTCGACCTTCTCGCCGAGGTAATCCTCGGCGGTTTCCTTCATCTTGCGAAGGACGAAGGCGGAGACCTGTGACGGCGAATATTTCTCCCCGCGGGACTCGACCCATGCATCGCCGTTATCCGCCTTCACGATCTGATACGGGACCAGCTTCTGGTCTTTTTCCACCGTCGGGTCCTCGAAGCGCCGCCCGATCAGGCGCTTGATCGCGAAGAAAGTGTTTTCGGGGTTGGTCACCGCCTGACGTTTGGCTGGCACACCGACAAGCGTTTCGCCTTCTTCGGTGAATGCCACCATGGACGGTGTCGTGCGCGATCCTTCAGCATTCTCGATGACTTTGGGGTTTTTCCCCTCCATCACGGCCACACACGAGTTCGTGGTGCCGAGATCAATGCCAATAACTTTCGACATGCTCATCAACCCTTATCGTTCTCTGAGATCCAGCGAATCGCCGGGCCCTGTCTTCATGACAAGACCTTGTGGCGCCCGGCTCGACGCAAGGGTCACTCATCGGCCGACCCTGACGTCAATCGATACGATTCCTATCGCCCGGCTTTGATGCGTTATATATGCCGGGCCAAACTATGCTGCAAGCCGCGCGACTCGCTCGGGCGGCTCGTTTCTGGGGACAATACTCAACAACCACACCATCAAGTGCCATCCATAATCTGCTGCGGCCATAAATGAGTAAAGCACCCGACATCGACCTGAAAACTGGTTACTTCGACAAAGCGGCGCAAGAACAGCTGGTGAAGGAGATTCGTCAGATTATCGCACAGGCTCCGCTTTTCGTGCCCCGGATGCCACGCACGGGCCACGCGTTTTCAGTGCGCATGACCAATTGCGGATCGCTTGGCTGGCTGGCGGACAAGGACGGCGGCTATCGTTATGAGCCGGTGCATCCGGACACGGGCCGGCCCTGGCCGCCGATCCCGGGCATGCTGCTCCGGCTATGGGCTGATGTCGGCGGCGGCGCCCCGCCGGAGGCCTGCCTGATCAATTATTATGGCGAGGGGGCCAAAATGGGGCTGCACCAGGACCGCGACGAGGACGATTTTTCCGCGCCGATCGTGTCGGTTTCGCTCGGGGACACCGGCCTGTTTCGGGTCGGCGGCAGGACACGCAAGGCCCCGACGCGCAGACTGGAGCTAACCTCTGGCGATGTGCTGGTGATGCGCGGTGAGGCCCGGCTTGCTTATCACGGGATTGACCGCATCCTGCGTGGCTCAAGCGACCTCCTCCCGGAAGGTGGACGCATCAATATCACCATGCGCCGCGTGCATCCGCCAGAGGGCTGATGCGCGGCACCAGGCGGATCATGCTTTCCGGGAGGCGGGCTCGGCTTGAGAGCCGTCTTCGTCTTGCGTGTTGATGACCGGCTCGTTCAGCCGCGATGAGCCGCGCTGTTGCGTTGAAGCCTGCGGGTCGCGGCTGTCGGTTGCCTCGCCAGCCTCGTTAGCGGCGGCCTGGCTGGTCGCGGGATCCGAGGACTGATCCTCGGGCGTGGGGCTCTGCCCCGCGTCCGTATCGGCGGCCGGGTCGCTGGTCTGCGCGGCGTTATCGTTCGTTCCGGAGGCGGCCGGGGCCGCCTTGGACACGCCGACCATCGCCGGGCGCAACACCCGGTCCTCAAGCACGTATCCCGGCTGAACAACCTGCATGACCACCCCGCTCGGCTGCTCGTCGGTCGGAATCTCGAACATCGCCTGATGGAAATTCGGGTCGAACTTCTCGCCTTCCGGGTTCAGTTTCGCGATGCCGTGACGCTGCATGGCCTTGTGAAGCTCGCGCTCCGTGACCTCGATGCCGTCAAGGAACGTCTTGAGCGCCTGATCCTTTTCGGCGGCATCCTTGGGCACCGCATCGATGGCCCTTTGGATATTGTCAGCAATGCCAAGCACCTCGCGGGCGAAACCGGCGATTGCATATTTCGACACTTCCGCCTTTTCGCGCTCCATGCGCTTGCGCAGGTTCTCCTGCTCCGCAACCGACCGCTTCAGGCTTTCTTCCAGGTCCTGCACACGCTCCTGAAGGGGATCAGCATCCGCGGCTGCCTCCTCGGCTTCGGCCTCGGCTTGACCCACGGCCGCAGCCTCCTTCGCCCGTTCTTCCGCACGGTCGCGGGCAAACGGGTCGTCTCCTTTTTCGCGGGCCTCTTCGTTCTCTGGCGTGTGTTGCGTCTTCTTCTGGTCGCTCATCGCTTTCGGATCTCTCGTGAATTTGTGTGATTCATCAACGCCGGCCGCGCCATGCTCTTGCGCTTTCTTTCAGCCGGCGCATGTGCTCAAGTCAACAGCCGTCCAACCAGTTTGGCGGTGTAGTCCACCACAGGAATCACGCGGGCATAGTTCAGGCGGGTCGGCCCTATAACGCCGAGAACACCAACAATGTTCCTGTCATTGTCGCGGAAGGGCGCCACGATAACGGAAGAACCGGACAGCGAAAAAAGCTGGTTCTCCGATCCAATAAAGATGCGTACGCCCTCGGCTTCATCCGCGAGATCCAGCAGGCGGATCAATTCCTTCTTCGACTCCAGATCCTCGAACAGAAGCCTGATCCGTTCCAGCTCATCGATCGCCCTCAAATCCTCCAGCAGATGCGCGCGTCCGCTGACGATAAGGCTCTTGCTTTCGTCGCGGCCTCCCGACCACTCCGCGAGCCCCGCTTCAATCAGGTTCTTGGTCAACTCGTCGAGCAGGTCACGTTTTTCTTTCAGCTCCTCGTTGATGCGCTGCTTCGCTTCGTGAAGGGTGAGCCCGCGAATGCGTG
>CAYFTI010000053.1:0-15262 GCA_964346065.1 uncultured Hyphomicrobiaceae bacterium | reverse complement strand
CATGTCATTCGCGGGCGCCGCGGCGGGCGATGACCTCAGTTCGATGTTCTGGAACGCGGCGGCAGCTGCATCGGCATCGGGGATCAACGTTGCGGCGCACAGTTCGGTCGTGTTCCCGCACAACGAGATCGAGGCTGAAGGCGGCGACCTTACGCTTGTACCTGGCGCAGGAAGGCAGAGCGGACAGATTGGGGACCCAACATTCGTGCCGGCTGCTTACGCGAATTATCAGATCAATGAAAACTGGTTCGTCGGACTCGCGCTCAACGGGGCCTTTGGATTTGCCACAAAGCCAGAAAAGCGAGATTTCGCCGGGACACCGATTGCCGATTCATCCCGGATTTTTTCCCTGACGGCCAATCCGAACCTCGCCTATAAGCTCACGCCGGAACTCACTCTCGGGGTCGGTGTTCAAGTTCTCTATGCGGATGTCAGGCTCACGAGCAGAGATCCCACAGGCGGACTGACGGACCGAGACGGGGATCGGTTTCTTCCCCCCGGACGCGAGATCGATGCGGACGATTGGGCGTACGGCTTTACAGCCGGTGCAATCTGGAATCCGGCCCCTGGCACGCGGATCGGCGTCGGTTATCGCTCCAGCATCGACGTGGAGGCGGAAGGCAAGTGTAAGGGCTTCGGACTGTCGAACAACGATCCGGACGTCGAGGTTGGGACCGGATGCCTGACAAACCCAAGCATTGAGGCGGAACTGACGCTGCCCGATCTTGTCACCGCTAGCTTCTCACAAGTGATTACAGAGCGGTGGAAGGTTCATGGCACTGTAGAGTGGGCCAATTGGAGTACCGTGCCCGGAGTCGTCGATTTCGTCAATGATAATGGACAGATCGTTGATGTCTTCCCGCTTGATTACGAAGACGGCTGGTTTTTCTCGGGAGGCGTTGAATATGCATGGAAGCCGGATACGGTGCTGCGGGCAGGCGTCGCCTATGAAATTTCACCTATCGATGACGACATCCGCAATGTTTCGCTACCCGACAACGAGCGCGTCTGGCTGAGCGCCGGATTCAGTACCAAGATTACCGAAGGAACTAAACTGGACTTCGGCTACAGCCACCTTTTTGTCGAGGATGCGTCGATCGAAGAACCAACAGCGAACCCGCAAAGCCCAACAGGCTTGGCGTTTGAGGGCGAAGCCACCGGCGATATCGACATCGTGACGGTTGGTCTCACGCATAACTTCGGCGGCCCAGAGCCTGAGCTTGAGCCGCTGAAATAGCCGCTGGCCCGGCCTCGAAACGGGCAAACTTGATAAACGGGGGCGTCTCGCCTCCGTTTTTCTTTGTGCCGCCCGCATGCGTCCGGCGCACTTTGGGAGACACGCCATGATCTGGCCCGTGATCCGTAGGATCATCGCAGTCCTGTTTGCCTTCGCGCTCGCCTGTGTGACAGCGCTCATCGCGCTGTTCGTCATCGGCGCGGACTGGGCCGCGCGCGAGCTGGCTGCAAACTCCAGCGAGATCGCGGCGCCGCGCAATCCGCCCGAGGAAATCTTCCTGCACGGTGTCGGCTTTGTCGCTTTCTTCGCCACCGTGGCGCCAACACTCAGCGTCTTGCCGGGCCTCGTTGCAGCCGTCGTCGGCGAGGTCGCTGAAATCCGCGCCGCGCTCTACTATATCGTGGCGGGAGGGCTGGCGATGATCGTGATGCCGCTGGCCTACATCGTCCAGAACGCGCCGGCACAGGCTGTGCCCTCCGCGCAGTATCTGGCGATTTATGCCACCGCCGGCTTCGCGGCCGGCTTCGTGTACTGGCTCGTCGCGGGCCGCGGGGCGTGAGTTCGCCCTGTTCGAAGCCGGAAGGTCCCGGCAGCGCCGCGCGAGCCAACCGCGCTCGAGACGAAGACAGGCATAGGACAATGGCTTTCATCACTCAGAACCTGACATACCTCGCTGCCGGCGCGGTTGCCCTCGTGCTGTTTGCCGGGCTGGTCAACATGTTCCGCCCGGCTGCGGCCAGCACCAGCCAGAAACTGATGCGCTGGCGCGTCGGCCTGCAGTTCCTGGCGATCGTCCTGCTGATGGCGGCCGTCTACTTCTCGAAATAGCACGGCGCGGCTGTGGCGTATCCCCCACAGCAAACGTCACAAATATGGCTGCGCGCCGCCGACCGTTTGACTTCGTCCCCCGTCCAATTCACACAAGAAGAAGAAAAGACGAGGGGGCGTTATGATTCGGCTGGCGGCGACGCGACTGCGCAGACTCTATTTTCCGCATTTCGTATTCGGTATCGCCGCGCTCGCGTGGTTACTGTCCGTATGCGTCGCGTTCGCCGGCCCCCCTGCCCCGTCCGGCGGCCTCGTTGACGAACTGCGCATCGGCGCGCTGTTTCACGACCTCGAATCCAACGATGATGAAGACGGCTGGGATGTGAATGCAGAGCTTCTGCTCCAGCGGCTCGGCCAGCGCACCGGCGACCCGATCGATATTCTCCTCACGCCCCGTCCTCATGTCGGCGTCCAGGTGAACACCGAAGGCGATACCAATGTCGCCTATTTCGGCCTGACATGGGATGCCTGGCTGACGGACCATCTCTTCATCGAAGGCAGCTTCGGCGGCGCGGTCCATGACGGCCCGACCGACGACTCCAGTTCCTCCTTCGGATGCACCGCCAGTTTCCGCGAGGCCGCCGCAATCGGCGTGGCGCTGTCATCGGGCTGGCGGCTGCTGGGCACAGTGTCGCACATGTCCAACGCCGGCCTGTGCGATCAGAACCAGGGCTTGACCAGTGCCGGGGTACAGTTAGGCTACCGCTGGTAAATGGCGAACACCCGGTTTCGCCCAGCAACAGGTGGCAGATGGTCGTTCTCACGAAAATCTATACCCGCACGGGAGATAGCGGCACGACCGCCCTCGGCAGCGGTGAACGCGTCCCCAAGGATCACCTCCGCATTGCGGCCTATGGCACGGTTGATGAACTGAACGCCTCGCTCGGGATGGCGCTGCTGTCCGTGCTGGACGCACCCGAGGGCGATATCGAGGTGCGCAAGGGCCTGATCCGCATCCAGAACGATCTGTTCGATCTTGGCGCCGATCTCTGCGTGCCCGACACGGGCGAGGAGCTGCCTTACGAGCCGCTGCGCATGAGCGATGCACAGGCGGACTGGTTGGAGGCAGAGATCGACAGGATGAATGCCGAACTGACGCCGCTGACCTCGTTCGTTCTGCCTGGCGGCACACCGGCCTCCGCAGCCCTGCACGTTTCGCGTACGATCTGCCGGCGCGCCGAGCGCCTCATCGTCGCGCTTGCCGCCATTCCAGAAGAGCATGTTAGCGCGCCCGCGCTGAAATATATCAACCGGCTCTCGGATTACCTGTTCGTCGCCACGCGCTATCTCAATGACAAGGGCGACGGGGACGTACTCTGGAAACCGGGCGCGAACCGGTAGGGCGAAAGGACCAGGGGCGTGCTGTTCATTCCGGTCTGGGATCGCAACCCGCTTGAAAAAATCCCGTTCCAGGCCGTGACGATCGCGATCGTTGCCGTCAACGTCCTCATTTACATCGTCTTCCAGTCGGGCGCTTTGGCGACGGCCCGTATCGAGAGCATACTCGGCTTCGCGCTCATCCCCACCGAATTGTTCAATGCCGGGTTCTTCGGCGATGCAACGTATCAGGTGTTCGGCGGTCAGACACCGGTGCCCGAGCGGCTCACCCTTGTGAGTTACATGTTCCTCCATGGCGGCATCATGCACCTGGTTGGCAACATGGCGTTCCTCTGGGTGTTCGGCGACAACGTGGAAGACGCTATGGGGCATGTGCGCTTCCTGCTGTTCTATCTGATGTGCGGCATCTTCGCCGGCCTTGCCCATGCGGTGGCCGTGCCGGCCTCGCCGCAGCCGCTGATCGGCGCAAGCGGGGCGACCTCGGGGGTGATCGCGGCGTACCTCATGCTGCATCCCAAAGTGCAGCTGTGGGTGTTGGTCCTGCCCATCTTCCCGCTGAAGATCAGCGCAGGCGCCGCCCTGGGTATCTGGATCGCGTTCCAGGTTTACAGCCTCATCTTCGCGGCCGACAGTCACACCGCCTGGTGGGCGCATATCGGCGGGCTCGGCGCCGGCGCCCTGCTCGTACTCTTCATGCGCCGGCCCGGCGTGCCACTTTTCGACCGCGTGCCAACCGGGTGACCCGCTTGCCTCGCCGGCATGCTCCAGGAGCCCGGAGATTGACTTGTCAAAGCCGCCGGACTAGCGTCAACATCTCGCAAGTGCGAAATCGACGACGCCGAACCGGCCGCCGCGGAACTGCAAGCATGGCGGCGTCGACACGTCGCGGTAAGCTATTGTCTCAGAACGGTCTCAACACGTCGTGCGCGTCATTGTTGCCCGGGGGCACTTCCGCTAGAGTTGTTGGGTGATGACGTTTTGATTATCACATTCACATAGGCGAAAGCCCGGCAGTGGAGAAAGGCATGAGGAAGATCCTCGTCCCGGTGAAACGAGTCGTTGATTATAACGTCAAGATCCGGGTCAAGGCGGATGGCAGCGGGGTCGAGACGAACAACGTCAAGATGTCCATGAACCCGTTTGACGAGATCGCGATGGAAGAAGCCATCCGGCTTCGTGAAGCGGGCGACAAGGGCGTGGAAGAGATCGTGGCTGTTTCCATCGGCCCGCAGAAGGCGCAGGAGACGCTGCGCACCGCGTTGGCCATGGGCGCGGACCGCGCAATCCTCGTCAAAACGGACGAAGCGGTCGAGCCCCTCGGTGTTGCCAAGACTCTGAAGGCGGTTATCGAGAAGGAAGAGCCCGAGCTGGTCATTCTCGGCAAACAGGCGATCGACGACGACTGTAATCAGACCGGTCAGATGCTCGCTGCGCTTCTCGGATGGCCCCAGGCGACATTCGCATCGAAGCTGGAAGCCGTGAACGGCGGGCTGCACGTTACCCGGGAAGTTGATGGCGGGCTTCAGACCCTGTCGATGCCGCTACCGGCTATCATCACCACGGATCTGCGACTGAACGAGCCACGCTACGCGTCGCTGCCCAACATCATGAAGGCGAAGAAGAAGCCGCTGGAGGAACTGGCACCGGGCGACCTTGGCGTGGATCTTGCGCCGCGCCTCAAAGTGCTCAACACGGCCGAGCCGCCGGAGCGCCAGGGCGGTGTGAAAGTTGAGAGCGTGCAGGAACTTATCGACAAGCTGAGAAACGAAGCGCGGGTGCTTTAGACATGAGCGTGTTGCTGATCGCCGAACTGAACGATGGTGAGTTGGACGCTGCTACCAGCAAGGTTGTGAGCGCCGCGCGCCAGATCGAGGATGACGTGCATATCCTCGTCGCCGGCTATAACTGCGAGGCTGCCGCCGATCAGGCCGCACGGCTGGACGGTGTCGCAAAGGTCTTGCATGCCGAAGCACCGCATCTGGAGCAGCAGATTGCCGAGGAGATGGCGGCGCTCATCGCTCCGATGATGGACCGCTACGACACGGCCATCGCAGCCGCGACGAGTTCGGGAAAGAACATCATGCCGCGTATCGCCGCGATGCTGGACGTCGCGCAGGTTTCCGACATCACCGCCGTTCATTCTCCGGACACCTTCGAGCGGCCCATCTATGCGGGCAACGCGCTTCAGACGGTGCAGACGAGCGAACCCAAGAAGATGGTGACCGTGCGGACCACGGCCTTCGCCGATAGCGACAAGCGGGCCGAACCCGCCCCGGTCGAGGCGGTCATCACGCCGGACCCTGTGGGCCTGACGACCTTTGTGGATCAACAGCTCACGGCTTCGGATCGTCCCGATCTGTCGAGCGCCAAGATCGTCGTTTCTGGCGGGCGCGGCATGCAATCCGGCGACAACTTCCAGATGCTCGAACGCCTCGCCGACAAGCTGGGCGCGGCGATCGGTGCGAGCCGCGCAGCGGTTGATGCCGGATATGTCCCCAATGACTACCAGGTGGGCCAGACTGGAAAGGTCATCGCCCCAGACCTCTACATTGCTGTCGGCATTTCCGGTGCCATTCAGCATCTCGCCGGCATGAAGGAATCGAAGGTCATCGTGGCCATCAACAAGGACGCGGAAGCGCCCATCTTTCAGGTCGCCGACTACGGACTTGTGGCAGACCTTTTCGAGGCGGTGCCCGAAATCGAACGCGAACTGGACCGCGAGCTCGCACCGGGAGAATAGGCCGTCCTGTGGTGGCGGCGCGTTCGCGCGGCGCCACCTCAACGCAAAAGGATAACGCATCGCATGGCTGACGACGCGACTGAAGGCAATCCCGGCACGCGGGGTGCGGGCGAGACGTCCATCCGCACGATCGGCGTTATCGGCGCGGGCCAGATGGGCAACGGTATCGCGCATGTCGCCGCGCTGGCCGGTTTCGAGGTCAGGCTCAACGATCTCTCGCGCGCGCAATACGACGCGGCTGTGGAGATCATGTCCAACAACATGAGCCGCCAGGTCTCCAAGGGCAAGATCA
This sequence comes from uncultured Hyphomicrobiaceae bacterium, assembly GCA_964346065.1. Lineage (GTDB taxonomy): Bacteria > Pseudomonadota > Alphaproteobacteria > Rhizobiales > Rhodomicrobiaceae > Dichotomicrobium. The sequence goes on along the minus strand of CAYFTI010000053.1, from coordinate 8,827 downwards.
CGCAAGCCGACCGCGAAGAGGCCTTATCCCTGATCAGCTTTGCCGATGGGCTGGAGGCCCTTGGCGACGCCGATATCATAATCGAAGCGGTCACCGAGGACGAGGACGTCAAGCGCAAGATCCTGACCGACCTGTGTCCGCATCTGAAAGACAGTACGATCCTCGCGTCGAATACGTCGTCGATTTCCATCACCCGGCTGGCCTCCACGACCGATCGGCCCGAGCAATTCATCGGCATGCATTTCATGAACCCGGTGCCGGTGATGCAGCTTGTCGAACTGATCCGGGGCATCGCAACGGCGGATGACACGTTCCGCACCTCGCGCGCGTTCGTTCAGTCGATGGGCAGGACTGTGGCGGTCGCGGAGGACTTCCCGGCATTTATCGTGAACCGTATCCTGCTGCCGATGATCAACGAGGCGGTCTACACGCTTTACGAGGGCGTCGGCAACGTCGAGGCGATCGACACGGCCATGCGGCTGGGCGCACACCACCCGATGGGACCGCTCCAGCTTGCCGACTTCATCGGGCTGGACACCTGTCTTTCCGTGATGCAGGTGCTTTACGAAGGGCTGGCCGACTCAAAATACCGGCCGTGCCCGCTGATGGTGAAATATGTCGAGGCGGGCTGGCTCGGCCGCAAGGCCGGGCGTGGCTTCTACGATTATCGAAGCGATCCGCCGGTCCCGACACGATAGAGCAGTATCGGGGCGGATCAAATCGGAGCTTTGCCGTACGACTCTGTTTTTCATGCCTCTTGTCGCGCTCGCGCCGCCTCTGGGCTTGGAAAACGCGCTAGGTTTGCAGAAAGCGGCGCTCCGCCCCCTCCAGCACCAGAGCGGTCAGAGTACCGCTGCGCCAGGCGAGCGTGTCGATGTCCATGCGGTTCGCGCGGATGTCCGGCTCGGACACCGGGGTATGGCCGTGAACGACGAATTTCCCGAAATCCCCGTCATGATCGAGAAATGGCGCGCGGATCCAGATCAGGTCCTGCTCTGACTGCGCCTCCAGCGGAAGACCGGGCCGCAGGCCGGCATGAACGAAAGCGTAGTCACCGATAGCCACTGATGTCTCCAGATTGCGTAGCAGCGACAAGTGCGCATCCGGGATCGCGGCGAGCGTCGTCTGGCGCAGTTGCTCAGGATCATCGTCACCCATCGCGGCCACGTCGATATCGTAGGATTCGAGCGTGGCAATACCGCCATTCGCTGCCCACTGGAGAAGCGCAGCGTCACCGGCCAGGAAATCGAGGAGCATCGCCTCATGATTGCCCTTGAGGAAATGCGTCCGATAGGTTTCGTCGCGCTGCAATGCCAACAGCTGGTCGATCACGCCGGCACTATCCGGCCCTCGATCAATGTAGTCGCCAACGAAAACGAGGACCGTCTCGTCCATCGGCGCCGCTGCATTGCGATCATTGGCGATGCGCTGCATCATGTCGGCCAGCAAATCAGCCCGCCCGTGGATATCTCCAATTGCATAGACCCGAACACCATCGGGAATGCAGAACGCGCGCTCACCCTCGTGGTGGGGCCACGTTACGCCTGAGCCAGCATCGGTTGCCATGAAATGTCTCCTGCTCCGCGTCTTGCGGTGTAATAGATGTCAGTCTTGCACGATTTTTCGGCTTTGCTTTTGCCCAGTGATGCCGTATTTCCGCGTTACACACGGTATTGAGTGGCGGATTGCGGCAGGCTGCAACCATGGCAGGTGCCAGCTTTCATCGCTTGCGGGGATTCACGCTTACGATCAAGCCTCTCGTCGGTGGTGCGGTCCCCTGTCAGACCGGATCACGATGAACACGATGCGACATCGACGGAACGTCGCGCGTGAGCGCCCCCGTATATAAGGTCTCAATCCCGGGACGGGACAAGGAGTGCGACATGTCCAGCTCGACAAGTTCGAAAGCCTCCGGCGAAATGAACACGTCAGAAAAAGGCGAGAATCCGAAAAACCCTGAGGCGGAGAAAGGCAAGCCGATCGATGCCGCCGAGGAGGTTGCCGGGCAGGACGCGAAAGCCGACGACGCAAAGGATGCCGAAGAAGCCTCAGCGGCCGGCCGCGCCGCAGCGCCCGGATCGCAAGCGGATGAGACGTCGACATCAACCTCGAAGGAAGGGACATCTGGCGGCAGCGCCGATGAGCAACCCGTGAATAGCACGGCAGACACACACGGCGAGGCCTCTGACGACGCTAGCCGGGATGCCGCCGAACCCCATAAGGATGCCGGCGAGGATGAGCCGCCAGCCGAACAGAACGCTCCCCAGAGCGAGACGCAGGAGGAGGAAGCCGACACGCTGGACCTGCGTGCCCTGTTCGCGAATTCCGAGACCGACTTCGCCAGCCCTACGGAGACCTTCGAGCGGGCACGTGCCGCCGATACACTCGGACGCCCGGGCACCAGCCAGCCATCCACGACCGATGCGGAACCGGATTTACCGCTCGACCCTCCATACGAGGGTGCGCGCGACGCTGACAAGGATGCGGGCAATCAGCCCGCGCCGGTCCGACGTGACCAGATGACCGGACACGGTGCCGCTCAATCCGCGTTCGGACAGGGAGACACCCGGCCTGACATTTTCACCACCGGAGAACCCGGCGACCCCTTGGCCGATGCCGTCCAATCGGCGCTGCGCAGCGTCTATGGTGATGACGGCGGAGACGCGGCACGGAACAGCACTGATCTGAGCGGAGCGGGAGCGAATGGCCCGGTCCTCCAATGGGCGAGGTCCCCCGCCGAGACACAGCCTTCCCCTGAGCCCTCGCAAAATGATGCGAGTGCCGGCTCGCTCGGTGACTCCAGAGTCGATACCGGAATCGACGAGGAGACGACCGAGGCCGTCCTGAGCTACCTGTATGAACATCTCGGCAGCGAAGAGACCCTACGGGCAACGCCCCCGGAAACCGGCCGCTTAGACATTCCCTCCTCCGTCGACCTTGACTCCTCAGCGCAGGACCGAGACGTCTGGACCTCCGGGCAGCGCGATGGAAATGCCCGGCTCTCGGCCGAGCTCGAGAGCGTTTCGCACGCTCACGCGCGCTCGGAACAAGCCGATGATCTGGCGCCCGAGCCCGGAACGGATTTCGCAGAACCGGCTGCGACCGAGCCCGCTCACGAGACGTTTCATCCGCCGATCGAAGTCGGCTCAGTCGACACCGAAGCCAGCGGCAAGTTCCTCGGGGCGGCGGGCCTCGGGCTGATTGGCGGCATTGCCGCGGCGGGCGTTGCCGCAGTTTTCGTATTCAACTCCTTCGTAACGCAGAGCGAGGCGCCATCCGGCCAGGAAACGGCTGCCACGCTGAGCGAAGGCGAACGCACGGCAGGCGGCAAGGAAACCGCATCGCTCACTGGCGGCGATCGGTCCGAAACCCGCGATATGGGCAATCAATCCGCCGAAGACGGCCCTCGGGCAGCCGGCAGTTCTGATCAGACCGCGGCAACACCAAACGGTCCCGGCGCTGACGCATCGACGCCGCCCACCCGAACCGCCGCGCTGAGTACGGATGCCGGCGACAGCGCGACCGCTCCAGACGCTGGCGGCGAAACGTCAGCGCAATCAGTCCGCGCAGAGCCGGTCGAAGGGGAAGCCGGTGGGCCGCTGCCGGTCGACTTGTCGGTGCCAGAGCCCGATGGTGATGGCTTCGTTCGCATTGACGGCTTGCCGGAAGGCGTGAAGTTCTCGGCGGGCGTTGACACGGGCAATGGGAGCTGGCTTCTCTCCGCCGGTCGTGCCGAGGGTCTTGAACTGACGCCGCCCGAAAGTTTCGCGGGCGAGTTCACGCTGGAGGCGCAACTTCTCGACTCCGACGCGCGCACGCCGCTGGGCGACAGCGTTTCCTTTGATGTCAGCATCGCCGAAGCCTCACCGTCCGAGGCGGATGAGACGGCAGAGACAGCGACTGCCGCTATTGAGCCGGACACCGAGCCGACGGCCCTCAATCAAGCGCCAACCTCCGTGGACCGCGCCCGCAGCCTCTTGAGGGCGGGAGATGTTCTCGCCGCCCGCGAAATCCTCCGCAGGGAGGCCGCCGCCGGCAACGCGCAGGCGGCGCTGGCGCTCGGCAGGTCGTTTGATCCGATGACCTTCCGGGAGCTGACATCGGCGAATGCGAATCCGGACGCCACGGAAGCGTTCCGCTGGTACCGTAAAGCTACGGAACTGGGCCATGACGGCGGCCAAACGAAGATTGCCGAACTGAAGGCTTGGTTGTTGCGCTAAAGCGCGTTCAACGAAATCGGACATCGTCGGCCCGTGGCTTCGCCGCATCGCGCCAGCCTCCGGGATCCGACGGCAAACCGATGCTCACTCTTGCCGAAAATGCTTCAGTCGCGCGTGTCCGCCCCGTCGGGTTGGCGTGCCTGTCCGGCCACCGGCGCCACGGAGGCCGGGGTAAACTGCGCCGGCTTGGGCTGACGCCACGGCTCGCTCTTGTACCAGGCCGTCACGTAGGCCGTGGCCACCAAGACCGCGAAGCCCGCCAGGTTGACCAGCGCGAAGGTCAGCGGCTGTCGTCCGATGAAGTCGAGAACGGCGCCAGCGAACTGCGCCAGGACCATGCTGGTCAGGAATACCGCCAGCGACTGCTGACCGACCTTTTTCACGACATGTACGAAGCGGCCCCATGGCCCCCCGCCAAGCAGACGGTGTCCACCCTCGCCCGCAGCCGCCCAGGCAACATAGGCCAGCGCCAGGAAATGCACATAGCGCAGGATGCCGAAATCGGTCTTGGCGATGAGAGGGCCGAGCGCGTCGCGCCAAGCCTGGAACATGCCAATCTCGGTATAAATGCGGTACCAGGCAACCGGAATGGTCAGGATTACCACAGCGAGAGCGGCGATCATCAGCGCGCGGCTGACCGGGGGCGCGGGTATCCAGCCGCGCATCAGGGCAAAGCCGGTAAAGAACACGAGCTGCCAGCCAAACGGGTTGAAGAACCATTCCCGGTCACTCCAGGGCTCGGCCGGTAGCCAGAGCCATCCGGCATTCGCACCCAGCCACAGAGCAGCGACGAACGCTGCCGCGAGATAGCGGCTCTGTCTGGCGAACAACACCACGAGGGGCATCAGCGCCAGAATGACCAGATACATCGGCAGGATGTCGAAATAGTTCGGCACATAGCTCAGGGTCAGCAGGCCGACCAGATTGGTCGCTGTATTGTCGAAGAACCAGACGAGATTGAGCCGGTCGCGAAAATGATTGGCCTCGTCGTGCCAGCCCGTACTGTCGAGGCCCACCGTCATGGCCGCGACGATCAGGAATAACGCGATGTGGCCCCAGTACACCTGCCAGACGCGATGACTCACGCGCGCCGCGCCCATCCACCAGCCGCGGTCATCGAACACGCGCCCGAACGCGATGGCCGAAGCCATGCCGGAGCAGAAGACAAAAATCTCGGTGGCGTCGGAAAAGCCGAAACGCGCCGGGATCCACAGGGTCCAGGCATTCAATGGCACGTGGGCAATAAAGATGATGAACATGCCCACACCCCGGAAGAAGTCCAGCCGGGGATCGCGTTGGCGACGGGGCGCGGCAGATTGCGCGCTTTCGATATTCATGTCCGGCAAAGACCCTCTCCCTTCCCGGCGCCCGCGCGGCTCAAGCATTGAGCGCGCCGGTATCCTCTTCAGGCCACGCTACCGGCGCGTGCTGCGCGCTCTCCAACCAGGCGATCCGCGATTTGCCAAAGCGATCGGGCGCGCCGCGGCTGCGTTCACGCTCATCGATCAGGCTGCGCGCCTGCACGAATGCGCCAGCACGAATGGCCGCGTCAATTGCCATACGCTCAAACACGTCGCGCTGCGCGTGACTGCCGCCTATGGACTTCAGGTTGGGCCGCGCCATGGCCAGATGTTTGAAAGCGTTCCAATAATCAGCTTTCTTGAAAGCGCGTAACCCATCTGCAACGGGGGCGCCTGTCTGCCCCGCGACAATGTCCATCTCGCCAGCCGGAATTTCCCCGGCTGCGTGAAGCCGTTGCGCCAGACGCTCGGCCGCGCCGCCGCGTTCCCCGCCCGTCAAAGCCAGCATGTAGTGAAGGTCGGCAAAGACAACGCTGCCATCGTTGATCCGGCTCTCGGCAATGTCGGCAAGCTCTTCCCAGCGCGCGCCAACCCCGGTGCCATCGAGTTCGAGCCGCGTGAGCAGGGACGTCGCGTTCGCGATATCACGGTAATCATCTGTCCTGTCGTGGCGAATCCGGTTGTCATAGAGGGACAGCACGGCGTCATGATCCCCCATATCGAGGTAAAACAAGGCCAGATGCCACCAGACGTGATAGGCGAAATTGTTGCAGTGTCGCCAGGCCTGCTCGTTGGTGTGGACAAAGCGAACGCCATCGGCGGATTTTGCCGTCATGTCGTAAACATGGGTCACCGCGTGCAATGCCCAGGCATCGTCGGGCGCAAGTTCCAGCGCGCGCCGCCCCGCGCGCTCGGCCCGGTCATACGACCCGGTCTCCTCCAGAGCGAAGGCATAACAACCGTGGACATAGCCCGCCAGCGGATGGTCAGGCGCATAAATGTTGATCGCCTGCTCCAGCGATTGGCGCATCGCGTGGCGGTGGCCCAGCATGAACCGGATGGCGTGAGACACTTTCAGTGCCAAGGCATCACCAGGCCAGTGACGGTGCACCTCATCCAGACGCGCCGCCGCAGCGCTTGGCCGGCCGCTGATCCAGTCGCCGAGTGCCGCCGCATATCCTCGCTCTCGCGCATCCAAGGCCCCCTGCCGCTCGAGCGTGGCAATCTCCACTGCTATGCCTTTCGCCTCGGAACGCGCCTCCGCGCGCCCTAACAGCATCAGGAACACGCCTTTCGCGATTCGCGCCATCGCAAATTCCGGAGCGCTCTCAAGCACAGAATGGAGATATTCAGGAGTGCGCGCGGAATGTGCCAGAAAGCCGCGAACCGTCGCATTCCACGCTTCGACAGCCTCGCCGGAGGTCAACTGAACCGGATGTCCACATTGATCAGGGCGTGACATGGCATCTCCGATGCGCGCGGATTGGTGGCGTGCTCGGCGGCTGTCACGCTTGCGCCGGCGGAACGTGGCCGCGCGATCCGATGCGGCCGCGAGAGCAATTCGAGAATAATCTCCGCGGAAAGCTCCGCTCAAATGACGCCTGTTCACGGAGCGTCAAGAACCCGTGTCCAAAAGCTCATCACCAGGCGCACAAGAAGAAACGGGGCTCGGAGCGATCCTGCCTCAAAGCAGAGACTTGCAGACGTGAGCCGCTGTGAGCGAACCTGATTACGCTTACGCACGGCTTTCAATTGGGGCGGCGAGCCAAGCCGGCTCCGCGGTGCTGCCGGCCCCAGATGCGCAAAAGATTATCACCGGCGGCTGACATGCGCGCGAGGCGGCATCGCGACCGGAGGCCCGCACACCTGGCGCGGTCTGATGGTTGGTGTCCAGGAAAGCGCCGTCGGCGCGTGGCTGAGTTCCGGCCCGGTCGTGGGCAGCGCCAGCCTGACGGCGGGTAGCCGCCGCGGGATCAGCACGTGACAGCCGGTCGTGCAATCTGCACGGAAGGCCGTCGAGCGGTCCCGCTGGCGGTCCCTATTGATCCTGCTGTGACTGCTGGAGAGCTTCGATGAACTGGCGCGCGTAGTGGCGCTTTTCATCTTCCTCCATGTCGTCCAGCGCCTTGTCGATGCCGGCGGACTGCAAGGCCTGTTCCAGCGCGGGACGCATTTTCTCGTCGCCCAGCAGCGCATCGACCAGGTGATCTGGCACGTCCGTGGCACTGGCCTGCTGCTGTTGCTGCTGGATTACCTGACGCAGAACGTCGCGCTGCGTTTCCTGCGTCATGTCATCGAGCGGGGTGTCGATGTCGTTCGCTTCGAGAATCTGCACGAGCTTGGAGCGGATGCCCGGATCGTTCAGCATTTGGTCGAGTTCGGCGTCGCTGGGAAGGCTTTCGCTGTTGTCTGAAGTCAAGGGCTGCTCCTGACGTTCGTGTGAGCATTGTGGCGACTCTGTATGGGCGCGCCGTGGCGGCGGCGTTTTCCACACCTCTCCCCGTTATCGAACACTCAGCCGCCTGCGTCAAACCTAGAGGGCGCGGCTCCACAACGCGATCACTTGGGCTTGCCGATCCGCCGCGACTTCTTTAAACGTTATGTTATAACGTATTGGAGGTTGAACGATGCCATTATCGACGGATCAAACGGCGGCCAACAGTGATCGGCGGTTGCCGGTTACCGTGTTGTCAGGCTTTCTCGGGGCCGGAAAGACAACCCTGCTCAACCATGTCCTCAACAATCGCGAAGGGCGGCGCGTCGCGGTGATCGTGAACGACATGAGCGAGATCAACATTGACGCCGATCTGGTTCAGCATGGCGGCGCGGAATTGTCACGGACCGACGAAACGCTCGTGGAAATGACCAATGGCTGCATCTGCTGCACGTTGCGCGAGGATCTGCTCGCCGAGGTCGAGCGGCTGGCGGGCGATGGGCGCTTCGATTACTTGCTGATCGAATCGACCGGCATTTCCGAGCCGCTTCCGGTCGCCGCCACATTCCATTTCGAAGATGAAAACGGCAAGTCTCTGGCCGATCTCGCCCGGCTCGACACCATGCTGACGGTCGTGGACGCGGCCAGCCTGCTGCGCGACTACGCCTCCACCGACTTCCTGCGCGATCGCGGCGAGGCGGCGGGCGAGGAGGACAACCGCACGCTCGTTGACCTGCTTGTCGAGCAGATAGAGTTCGCCGATGTGATCGTGCTGAACAAGGCCAGCAGCGCCAGCCGGGAAGACCTTGCCACCGCCCGCCGGGTGATCGCCGGGCTGAATGCCGACGCCAAGGTGATCGAGGCGGATTATG
>CAYFTI010000052.1:0-15354 GCA_964346065.1 uncultured Hyphomicrobiaceae bacterium | reverse complement strand
TCTCCCTGATCAGCGCTGCATCCGGTTGTTCAGCGGCTGGCTGATCATCGCTTCGACGCTGGCCGGAAAACCCCGACCGGCAAGCAGAATCAATGGAATTCGAAATCTTCTCGTATGCGGAAATGATCCGAAACCCCGCGAGCACGACTGAGACAGCCGCAACCTCCTTGTGATTTGCAGATACTACGGGAATGAGCCGGGCACGCGCTCGCCCGACTCCAGATGTTCAGTGATTGATATATTCGCCATCCCTCTGCCGCCGATTATTCTCAACTAATCACATTCTGCCGGATCAGGAGTATTTGGCGAAACGGGCCTGGAGAGCGCTAGCGTAAAACCGTCCCGCCGGGATACAGCGATTAGTATTTACTTGACTTCATATTTTTCATAAAAACTTTCAGGAAAAAAAACGACGCCGCGATATTTATAGCAAGGAACATTCCAAGTGACACCCACACTAACCAGCCGGGCGAATTGGCGACGCTAAAAACTACGACAAAGAAAACGAACGTACATACATACGCGAGTATCCAACTTTTCTTGGCCCGTCTAGAAGTATTCACTTACACTCGCCTGGAGCGAATCTTTGGGAGCAGATCTAATTTCATTGAGGGCGCCATCCGTGTGAACGGAATCATGTCGGCCCCGGCATCCAGTTTCTGCGAACCGTTCGCTACCTCGTCCGAGTTGAACCGGCTGTAATGATAATTGCGGACTTCATACATGCACCTATTTCCAGCCAGCATTCTTCTTTCTTTGGGAAACATCACGCGCTTTTGTTTGCATTTCCTCTGCCGGCTGCCACGGCATATTCCCACCTCCCCTTGATTCCTCACCTGCCCGGATGATGCATGAATTTTCATTTCCCGGCAAGCGTAGACAGGCGTCTCTTGTGGGCAGGCTCATATCCGGCTGCGCCGGATCGCAGCTCTGACTGGATTCCCGCGCGCTGGAATGACGGGCATCGTGCCCTGCCCCCGCCTCCGTGCATAATGCGCCTCAAGTCGATGATGCAAGGCGGCTTGATCTGCATTCTCGGCCGCAAGGGCATCCGCCTTCGCGATCAAGGCAAAGCCCAAGTTGTGATTCGCCTCTTCAGATTTGCGTTCCGCAATCTCGGCCTGCTGTTCGGCACGTCCCCGCTCGACCTCAACAATCTCCGTCTGTCGATACGCCTGCCAGCCCACCACGCTGGCCCCCGTCGCCAGCACCAAAGCCACCACCATTCCAACGCGCGTGTGCGCGGCCGCCCGCGCCTGTGCCAAGGCCAACGCCTTGGCATTCTCCAGCTCTTTTTGCGTGCGCGCATCGTGAGCCTTGCGGCATCGGCGCAGGTAATCGTGCTCGTCGTTGGCCAGAAAGCCATTCAGGTCCTCGCGGGCGGCCACGGCTTCGGCCTCTTCCAGCCGGCCAGCGCTGTGGTTCAGCCAGTCTTTGGCCTTGTCATTGGCCAGCCAGTCGCGCGTGGCGCGCTGGCTCGCTTCCAATGCCGCCAGCGCGGCCAGGTCTTCTTCCAGCCAGCCCTTGAGTAGGCCCCATTGGCGCAACAATGCTTCGTGGGCCGGCTCGACGGTGACTTGGCCTTCGTCGTTGCGGTCGGTGGTCAATAGACGCTGCTCGATCATGTGCCGATCAACGGCCGGGCTTCCTGCGGCATTTCCGACTGTCGCGCCACGCGGTGCCGGGGGAGCCAACATTTCGGCATCAATGCCGGTCAGCCACGGGATCAGGGCGCGTCGCGCCAGGGCTTCCAGCGCGTCGCAGCGGTTGGCGGCCTGGTGCAGGGCGCGCTCCCAGCGCTCGTCGGCGACGATGCCGCGCTCGGGGTCCAGATCCAGGAACAGATCGTCCCAGCCTTCCGAGCGCAGCCAGTCGGCCAGGACTATGGCCCAGAAATTGTCTTTGCTGGAGTGGCTCAGGAAGATATGGGACATCAGTGACGCTCGCTGGTGTCCCCTAGTGCACTGTCTGGTATTAATTGATGATATGAGAGCCCCACAAAGGACCCGCAGCAAGGCGCAAACCGCAGAGCACAGTTGCGCTGTGTTCAAGGTTTGGAACGCTGTTGCGGGTTCTTTGCGGGGCTCCCTTCGGGCGAGCCGCGAAGCGGCCATCTGCGGCGTTGCGCTCTCTTGACAGGGGATCACCCTTCCGGCGAGAGCGCGCCTGCCAGCTGATCGCTTGGCGACTCGCTCATTTAACCAATCAATACCAGACAGTACACTAGGATCCCGGCGGTCCCGTGTATTACCATTTCATCGAGATGCTGAAAAGCCAAGTCTTGGGTGTAGACCGATGCCTGGCCGCGATTCAAGTGCTGAAGCCCGGCTGGCACAGGAGCACCCGGTGCAAGGCGAACCCTCGGCTAAAACGAGCTGCGTGTTGGCTGACCGATACTGGGCGCAAAATCACTTCTTCGGAAGCAACGATAACCGCCGCCAAAGTCTCGACTCGAATTCCCGGCGGCAACGGAAGCGAGATCCCTGGGCACCCATCGATCGAAAATGTTGCTCCCGGGCATGGCCTTGCAAAAATTTCGGGCGTGTGGTGGATCGATCCAGGGAATCTTGACCCGGTCGCAGAAAGCCGGATTTCGAGTAGGATTGCTGCCTGAGGATTGCTTACCGGACGACAGACTGGATAGTGCTTACGGTCATAAATTTTTCGTTAAATAAACACCGATAGTCAGGATCAGTCTGAATTCTTAAATACAGAAGCAAGGAAAGTGTAATGAATGCCGATAGCTATCAAAGACTTGAACAGCTCGTTGAGAAAACGCGAGCAGATGGGGTCATAGATGAGGCCGAAGTCAGCGCGATCAAGCAAAGCCTGCTACAGGACCACAAGGTGACCCATGAAGAAGCCTCGCTGCTCTTTGACTTGAAGGACTTCGCAGAAAACATGGAGTACGGCCCCGAATTCCGCGACCTTTTTGTCAATGCGCTGACCTCCTACTTGCTGTTCACCGGATCATCGCCCGGGACGCTGGATACGGTTGAACTGGTCTGGCTGCAGGAGCGGATCAAAAATGATGCGCAATTCAGCGATCTGGAAAAGGCTTTATTGTATAACCTTAAACTCAAAGCTACTGAACTGCCGGTCAATTTTCATAGCTGGACCGGTCGGCTGGACTGATAGATTCGAATAATGAAAATCGAAGCTGCAAGGTCTCGCGCGATGCGAGCAAGCTGGTTGACTGCGCATGCCCGCCATCATTGGCCGCTTTCGCGGTCTTCGAGCGAGTCATGCGGGTCGGTGTCCAGCAACGGGGATTGACGCGAGACAATGCAATCCCCTTACTCAATCCGTAAGCGTGATGGACGGCTTCAACGGCTGGCTTCGCCGATAAGCATTACGACACCGAGGACGAAAGCACTGAAAACCAGGAACTGAAATAAACGGCGGCCGAGGATGGCGACCGCTAACCGCATTGCGGCGACGAATCCGACCAAGGCGCCGGCGATGTAGAACGTCCATTCACGCGCCTCGCTTGAGGCGTTCTGGTGCAGCAGCATCCAGGCGACGTAGATCAGAACCGCGTAGAGCAACGACGAGAATATTTGCCAGCTGCGATTTTCTCGGATGCGCAGTGTCGCGACGCCGATAACGGTCAGCGCGGGGTAAGCAAGGATATGCAGAAAAACGGACTCGTCGAAATTTCGCTCGTTGATGAAGTATAAGAGAGGCAGCACAACCGCCAGCGCGTAAGTGACGCTCATTGGTCGTGTGTTGGTAGCGTTGCCGGTGGACACGCCCGGATCCGGTGACCAAACTCGCCCACTACCGCCGCAGACGTGACAGACCTTCGTTCCAAGCCCTTCAAGCGGTCCTCTGAGCAGCCGCCCAGTACCCCCGCAGGCGCCACACATGCTCATTTATAAACCTCATCACGGCATTCCACGGACCTCGCACGCGAAGGTCTCGCGCTGTGCGTACGCTGCGACCGGGCCGACTGGTTACGCGGGTACGCCATCATTGGCCGGTTTCGTGGTCTTCGAGCGCGCCGTGCGGGTCGGTATCCAACAGGTGGGCGACCTGCTCGAAGACCTTGGCATTCTCCTGCATCTGTTCGGCGAGAGGCTGGTTCTGCTCGGCAACGGTTCTGAAAAAACCCGCGGCGTCGCGCAGAAGCTTGGAGGCAAGTTGCGTATGTGTAGGCATGGTTTGATTTCCTGGTTTTTCGAAGTAGTGAAACTCGATTCCAGCGAAGCGCAGACGCACGGCATCGCGCGGTTGAGACGGGAGGCTGGGTCAATCATCTTTGCTGACAAGCGCCGCTTCGATCGCCTGGGTCAATTCGGCATCTTCTTCGAGGCCAGCTTGGCCGACAGCCTCTCGATAGGTTGAAAGCATTTCGCGCGCAGCTTCCGAATGCACTTTTGGACGAGCGCCCATTAACGGTCGAAGCAGCATCAAAGCCGCATGCGCTGAATGGGCTGCGTTGGCTGATTGGCCATCACAAAGGTAAGCACAAGCCTTGTTCTCCAGGGCGGACGCGAGTCTGTCATTATTTTTCTCCGGCCTGAAGGCCCTTAACACGCGGAAGAGGAGCACCGCCTCTTGCGTCGCCTCCAGCGCCTCTTTCGGATGACCTATATTGGAATGCCAAATTCCCAGGTTACTCAGCGAACCCGCCAAGTCCGATCGATAGGCGTCCGGGCGCGCGGCTTCCAGATCGCGGTAGATCGCCACCGCTTCCTGTGCGGCTTTCAGCGCCGCTTCCGTGTCGCCCAGCGACGAGAGGTCACCGCCTAAATTATTGAGCGAACGCGCCAGGTCCGGCCGGTAGGCGTCCGGGCGCGAAGCCGCCAGGTCGCGGTAGATCGCCACGGCTTCCTGTGCGGCTTCCCGCGCCGCTTCGGGATCGCCCAACAAAGAGAGGAAAACACCTAAATTGTCGAGCGAACGCGCCAGATCCGGCTGGTAGGCGTCCGGGCGCACGGCTGCCAAGTCGCGGTAGATCGCGACCGATTCCTGTGTCACGTCCAGCGCCACTTCCGTATCGCCCAGCGACAAAAGGCAACTGCCCATATTGACGAGCGACATCGCCAGATCCCGCTGGTAGGCGTCCGGGCGCGCGGCTGCCAAGTCGCGGTAGATCGCCACCGCTTCCTTTGTCGCGTCCCGCGCCGCTTCGGGATCGCCCAGCGACAAAAGGCAACTGCCCATATTGACGAGCGAACGCGCCAGATCCGGCTGGTAGGCGTCCGGGCGCGCGACCGCCAGTTCGCGGCGGATCGCCAACGCCTCCTCTGCGGCTTCGAGCGCCGCTTCCGGATCACCCACCGACGAGAGGTACACGCCCAAATTGTGAAGCGAAATCGCCAGATCCGGCTGGTAGGCGTCCGGGCGCGCGGCTTCCAGATCGCGGTAGATCGCCACCGCTTCCTGTGCGGCTTTCAGCGCCGCTTCCGTGTCGCCCAGCGACGAGAGGCGACCGCCTAAATTATTGAGCGAACCCGCGAGGCCCGACCGATAGGCGTCCGGGCGCGAGGCCGCCAACTCGCGTCGGATCAGCACCGCCTCCCGCGTCGCTTTAAGCGCGGCTTCCGGTTGACCCGCGTTGGTCTCAGCAATTCCAAGACACGTCATAGCAAATGCCAGCCGGGCTCGCTGCCGTTCGGGATCGGCATCGGCATTTCTAGTCGCGTCACGAGCACTATCAGCGAAAGCCCCGGTCACCGCTAGTACCGTTTGTGCAAGACTTTCGGTCTGCAATGGCAAGTTCGTTGCAATTACTTCGAATTGATCAACCGTCAGCGCCCCTTCCCGCGCCAGTTCGGTCAGCACATTCGGTAATTCGCCGCTTGTGTCGATCGCCACTTCGATGATGAGCCGGGCCCAGTCGGCGGCTGCGGCGCGGGATCGAACCAGGCGGCGCAGCAGCAAGTCTGCATGCGCGCTGGATTTAGGGCCGTGCTCGGCGCGGCTGGCGCGGTTGAGCGTGGTCAGGACCGCGCGAATGCGCTCGGGGGATCCGTCGGCCCAGGCGAGCGTGGCGTCGAGCAGCAGCTCGTCGGCGGTGGTGGCGACGAGATGCTCGCCGATCAGGTCGGGTTCGACCGGCATCAGAAACTGCTCGGCGCCGCCGTAGAGGTGCAGCAGGTCGTCGAGTACCGGGTCGAGCCGTGCCGGCGCGGTGCGGTTGTCGAAATACGTGTCGCCGGCGAGCAGGCTGCGACCTGCGTCGCGATCCGGGATGCCGAGCGCCAGGGTGACCTGGGTGGCGCCGCGCGCCAGCTCGATCACCTGTGCATCCGTGACATGCCGGGTTTTCCAGTACTCGCGCTCCAGGCCCAGGATGCTGTCCAACAACTTGTCGACGCTGTCGCCGGCGGTGGCGGCGGTCAAATCCAGCAGCGCGCGCATGTGGATCGCCAGCGGGCGATCGCCGAGGTGTTCGGTTTCCGGTGCGGGCATGGCATCCTGCGTCAGTGCATCGCCGAGAAAGCCGGCGAAGGCATCGCGGGAGTGGTCGTAGAGTTCACGGCGCTGCTCGGGGGTGAGCGCGGTTTCCAGGGATTGGGTATCGAGCCGCAAGACGTCCAGTGCGAATACCTGGGGCACCACGTCGTGGTCGCTCTGCAGCCGGTCCCACCATTCGCCTGCGCTTCGCGTCAGCAACACCAGCCGCGCCGGCGGACCAGCGTCGGCCTCGCGCTCGAGCAAGCGCTCGCACAGCCAGACGATGTCGTCCTGACGGCCCTCGGCGTAGTCGACGACCAGTAACAGCCCGGGCGCATCGCGACCGCCGGTGATCAAGCGGCTGAGCTGGCGCTCGCGCGCATCGTGCCGACGAACCTCGGCCGGGACGAAGCCGGTCAGCCAGCCGGATTCGCGTTCCAGTTCGGCCAGTACCTCGATCAGCAGCCGGGTCTTGCCGTAGCCGCCCGGCGCGTGGAGCAGCAGCCCGGCGAGCGGCTCGCCGTTGGTGGCCCAGTCGATCAGCGCCTGCTTGCGCCCCGCCAGGTCGATGAACGGCGCCACCTGGTGGCGCGCCTGGAGCAGCGCCGATGGCGCGCGGGCGGCCCGGTGGCCCTGCAGCGGCTGGCGCTTGTCGTCGAGCACCAGGCGATCGCGCACCCGGCTGGCGGGCTCGGAGAGTTCTTCGCCGTGAGCGCGGCGCTCGATGGCGCGAATCAGACGCTCGCGGGCCGACAGCGGCTCGATGTGGAGGGCGTCGAACGGCATTGGCAGTTCTTCGGCCAGGGCATCGTCGACTGCCTGGACGAGTCTTCTTCGAACCCGGGCACGGTTGGCCTCGGCATAAACCCAGTCGCTTTGCACGGCGCCCTCGGTCCAGAGCACGACCACGGCCGCGGCCGTATCCAGCGCCCGCGCGATCTCGCGCGGGTAAGGCTCGCCGGATTCCAGGCGATCGTCCCACCAGATCTGCTCGTCGGCCCAGCCGGCATCCTTCAGATCCGCGACGAGCTGCTCGGTGAGGTCGCGGTGGCGCTTGGAATAGCTGATGAAGATGTGTGGCACAGCTTTGGTTTCCCCGACCGTTGCCAAGGTTTTTACCGGGTAGTAAGGATGTTGTCAACAGCAGCCCATGGGAGTTGATCGGATGATGCAAGCTGCGCTAAAGTGCCCTGGTTGACTCAGCAATAGAAAGGACGCTTGTGCGCAAGGTGCCCGAAACGCTGCCCGACAAGGGCCTGCTCGTCGGCTGGTCGCTGGAGGCCGAACGACGCAAACCCGCGATCGGTTTTACTGCGCCCGGCAGCGATTTCAAGTCACCGTCGAAGATGCTCGAGCCGATTCTCGACAGCTCCGAGGGCCACCTGATTTCGGTGGCGCCGACCGGCGCCGGAAAGGGCGTTGGCTGCATCATTCCGGCACTCCTCCGCTATCCCGGTCCTGTTGTCGTCATCGACCCCAAGGGCGAAAACTATGCAGTGACCGCACAGCGGCGGCGCAATATGGGCCAGGAAGTCATCCTGCTTGATCCTTTCGGCGTTACCCCCGATGCAGACACGCAGCGCTTCAATCCAATGGATCTGGCCGATCCGGAATCGCAGCATTTCGTGGAGGATGTAAGCACGCTTGCCGGACTGGCCGATTCGACGCAGGACAGCCATGCCAATTATCGCGACCCGTTCTGGCCGCAGATGGGGCGCATCCTGGTTTCGGCCGTGATCATGGATGTACTGACCATGCCGGATTCCGACGACGCCACGCTGCCGGCGGCACGCACTGTGCTGAATCAACCGCTTGAAAGCCTCGCGGAACGTTCCAAGCAGTGGCTCCGAGCCCCGCACCCGGAGCTGCGCCAACTCGCCGGGATGCTTAACAGTCCAGCGCCGCAAACAATGGGTGGCTACTGGGCGTATGCTTTGAATCAACTCGATTTTCTGAAAGGCGAGATGGTATGCGACAACCTGGCCGCGTCCGACCTCGATCTGAACAAGGTTTTGCGCGGCGATCCGCTGTCCATTTATCTCGTGCTGCCCCCGGACAAACTCGAGAGCCACGCCGCGCTTCTGCGCCTCTGGATCGGAAGCCTTGTATCCGTGCTTTCCAGAAGATCCGAACGGCCGAAGCAGCCGACGCTGATGCTGGTCGATGAAGCGGCCCAACTCGGTGAACTGCCGCAACTGCGTGCCGCCATGACGCTGTTGCGCGGATATGGCGTGCGCGTGTGGACCTTCTGGCAGGACCTCAGCCAGCTCCGCCGGCTATACCCAAACGACTGGGAAACGATTCTCAACAATTGCCGTATTCAGCAGTTTTTCGGGGCCACGACCGGCATGGCGGCCGATGCGGTATCAAAGGTTTCCGGCTACGGAACCCGGCAGTCGGTGCTGGCGTTGGAACCGGATGAACTGATACTCAACGTCTCCGGCGACGAGCCTGTCGTTGTCAGAAGGCCCAATTACCTCATCGACCCGCCCTTCGCCAATCTGTTCTCGCCCAATCCCTTTTATCGGCGAGACGAGAAGCCGCCCGAGCCGAAAACCCGAGCCGTATTTCGGCGCAGCGAAGCACCCGCAGAGAAAGTCCGGCGACAGCGCGCAGCCACGCTTACCGCGCTCGGCAAGACGCTTTTTCATCCCGTGGCGCCGGAACATTGGGAGACGGTCGCAGAACAGGATCGAGATAAATTGCTCGGTCGCCTTGGTCTGCCCGAAACGGTGATTGCGGAACCGCAGCTTTCGTTGAAACGGTGCGCGCTTTCCTTCTACGAAGACTACGATTGGTACGTGGTCCAAGACGAGCGCCATACACCGACTCGGTATGCGTATTTCGTCGCCTCCGATGCCGACCTCATTCATTTGACCGGCAGGTCCGATCCCATCTATCAACTGAACCAGACAGCACCGCTGAAGCTCACAAGCGAAAATGTGATCCGTTACCTCCGGTTCTTCTGCACCTCTCTGGTTAACAATTACGGGCGCTTTCTGATCATTTCCTCAGCGGATGACATTGCCTGGACCGAAGACCCGGATGAGGGGCTTCTCGAACACTTGTACAGTCACGTGGCACCGCCCCGGATTACGAAAGGCCATTCGGATTCCTCGGAGGGTTGGCTCGTCGATGGCAATGTCGTGTACGGCCCAAACGTTTTTTCGGTGCAATTTGGTGTTGAGCCAACCGGTGAGCAACAAATGCTGGATGATAGCCCCCTTGCTACCGAACTGCCGATCATCGATGATTCCGAGCGCCTCCGCCACATCGGCGTCATTACGGCATCGGGCGAGATAAAAACTTTCCGACAAGCCGTGCACAAAGCAGGCTGATTCCGCGAACGCGCTTTCTTCTGAATGAAGGCCCGGGCATCTCAATGACTTGAAAGTGCGCCTGAACGGACAGGCGAATCAAGGAAGAAATGGATCAGTAATCGGCTTTGCCAGGAAACGAGGATCAGCTCGATGAGTTGTTCTGCGAGCTCGTATGGTCGACTGGAAAAACCAATCGCCTGGCACGATTTTGCGCACCGGCTTGCGCGGAATCATTTTCACACCACGGCGAACGCCGATAGCGCTGATGCCAACGCATTTCGAGCGGAATGCGCGAAGGCTCCAGCCACCACCGTACCGCTTCCCAGGTTCCGCCCGGCCGCGCGACCTCCGAGTACAGTTTCTCAACCCTTTGATCGAGTTTTTCCGTAAACGCCAGAGCGGGGTCTGCGTCTAATTTCAGAAGCCCAAGGTCGCTGCCGATAGTCTCGGTTGTGGAGCCGATTTCGGAGCCGTCCCAGGCCGCGACCAGATAGTCGCAGTGTTGCGCGATCCACGCATTGGCGAGCTGAAACTGCTTCTGCTGCTTCGTGGGCCACTTGTCCGGGTTCTCGCTCTGAGTTCCCAAGTCATGCAGGTTTCCGAAACGCATCGGCAGTTCCAGGTGTGTCGAAGAACGCGCAATAAGCACGCCGAATTCATCGATAGAGCGCTTGTTTTCTTCAGCATCCTGAGAAAAAGTCTTGTAGTAAATCTCCCACGGTAGAGGCAGCAGTGCCAGCAGTTCGCCGCCGAGACCGATTTTCGGATCCATCAATCCATAGGTCAGTGCCCGATCCGCGCCTTCGGCCAGAGGCGACACCAAAACCGCGCGCACGGGGAGCTGGTTTTCGCGTGGCCGCATCATCTCCTGCAACCGATCACGCAGGGACTTCAGCTCGTCGCGAGACGTTTTGGACCAGCGATCGGGCTCGCCACCTGACCGCTGGGCGTCAAACAGCCATTCCAATCCGGCCGCCTTCAGCCGCTCGGCGCGGTGCCCCACCAACCCTACGCGGACTTCCTGACAAACACGGCGCTGGCGGACTGCGCGCATCCGCACGTCGGCGTTCTCGATGAACCGTGGTAGACCGGCCACATGGGCCGCGTCAAAGTTGCGGGTTCCAACATCAAGGTGTTTCCAGGCACACAGGTTACCGTGAGTGCGTGCCGCGTCCACGCGCGTGGGGTCGTAACGCCAGTTGTCCAGCAGATGGAACATGGACCATCGGTCATGCTCGACCTGCGCCAGCCGCTCCCCCCAGTCACGACCGTGAGCGCCTTCTGTTTCATTCTTGTCGGTTTCAGCAATCCGCCGGATTCGCAGCATGCGTAACCAAGGGTCCATCAACTCCAACGGCGCCGGTGCCGTATCCGGGTTGAACAAGCCTGACGCCGCGTGCTGCGAAGCCCTCTGAGCGGATTCGGCCGCCCCCTGCTCCACATCGCACAGCCAGGCCATGACGCCACGCACGACCAGAACCGCGCCATCCTTGCAGCCGATGGCCAATGCGTCCTCGACCCCGGCGCCCGGGTCGGATGGCTGGTAGGCGAAAGCGGAAATCGCGGCATGAAAAACAAGCGGTTCGGCCCGATCGCCGTTTGGCGCAGGCATACACACGGGCACAACGGTCGTTTCTCGGGCGGAATCATTGTCCATGCGCCAGATGAAAACGGCGGGCCGGCCTTGATCGTCATAACTGCCAAGACAATACAACTGCTGGTCGGCCAGTTGGAATCGATCGATGGCCGAGCAACCGTGTTGCAACCCCGGCAAGGTGAATCTTGCCGCTGATGGCGCGGCGCCTTGGGTGAGGCTAGACCAGCCCAAACAAACCGCCTCCCTGTCTTCCCCGGTGCCTTTGCAAACCGCCAGCAGCAACTCGCCGTCGCGGCTGAAAGCAACCATTTTGGACGAGACCGCGGCCTCGGAGAAATCCAGTTGTACAAGTCGCTGCGCCTTGGGGGCTTTGAAGTCGACAAGGCAGAGTCGCCGCTGCACCGAGCCATCACTGCTCGGGGGAAGGTCGACGGCGCAACGACGGCGGTTCGGGCCTGGAACCAGCACCGCATCGTCATGTCCGCTCGAATTGTCTACCGATACTGGACCCGATCCCGGCTTGAGGTCCAGGCACCAGAGGAGCCACTCGGGTTTGCTAGCGTTGTTTACCCCATACCTGACCCGAACGAGCAGGAAGGGATAGGCTTCCCGTTGTGCTTCGACCTTGACCGCGCCTGCAGGAAGCTCTAACGATCGCTCACGCTGGCCTTCCCGGGTAACTCGCAAACGCGCTCGGCCAGCATCCTGCAGCTGGGTCAACTCGGCATTACCCGCATTTCCCGCACCGCGCGTCGCCTCGCGCGGCCCGCCCACGCGCAAGCCGCTCGTGTAAGGAACCGTTACCCGACGCCAACGCCGCCGGCCGAGCCTGGACCACCAGCGCTTTTGCAAGCGATAGCGATGGGCCTGGTCGAGTTTCGCTTCGGTATCGCCCGTATGCCAGGACCAGACAGCGACGACGGGCCCGGTGGTATCGCCCTGTTGTACGCTCGTCAGCTTCCAGCCATGGCGGTCCGGCTCGAACGCCATGCGCTCCACGGGATCCTGGCAGTGGCGTAACGGACGCCAACGATCACCATCCTCGAGCGCCTTCAGTGTTGGTGGTCGGATGGTACAACCGATACTTTCAAGCTTTCTCGCGACGTGATCGGCCTGGGCGCGATTGGAGGCTTTGTAGTGCAGCGGCAGCGACGACCACGGCACACCGCTTTCCTTGCGCCAGATGTTCTGTACCGGCGGGATACGCCCGCGGATGGCGCGATAACCGTCTTCGTGCAAGGTTTCGGCGAGGCGGTCGCGGGCCTCATCGATCAACTCGGTCGGGTTAACCACCTCGTCCAGCATGCCGAAGGGGAACATGGAGTCTGGCGTGTTGAGTGGACGCCCGGTGGCAAGCGCTGGCGTTTCCAGAAACAGGCCGGCGAGTCCCTGGCGACGTTTGAGTCGCAGGAAAACCGGCGCGCCCCATGCCAGTGGCACACCGCCGTCTGGATCGCTTGGGCACATGTTACGCAGAGTGTCGCGCAAACTCAGACTGAAGGTGGCGCTGAGTTCGTCGGCGTCGAAACAGACGAAATGCTGCGTCGGCGGCGGTAGCGTATGCCCGTCAGTTGATTGCATCAAGCGTTCCGCACTAATGCCCTGACGCGCATCCGCAAGCCCCAGGAAATTCACCTTGACGTCAGCCGGCCGGTAATCATCGTCGCCGCGCACCAGCCGGTGCAACCCGGGGTGCCGCCGCCAGAAACCCTCCTTCAGCCCATGGCCTACCCGGCGGTCGAAAACGGTCACCGCCAGACCGTGACCCTCCGGGTGGGCGCACATCAGCACGGCTTGACGCAGCACGGCCTCGCCCATCTGGCCAAGCCCGTAGATCGCCAGGTGCGGCTGGGGTGCGTCCTGGATGGCTGCGTAGCGCTCGAGTGAGTGGTCGCGAAGCAGTCGGCGCGCCGAACTCTCGTAGAAGTCGAAAAAGCGCGTTTCGGTGAGGTCTTCCGCTCGCAATCGGCCGTGTGCCTGGGCGCGCCGGGCGAGGCGCGTATCGTCAACGTGAATCAGCAGTTTGGTGGTGTGTTGCGAATCGCCTCCGAGTCGGTCCACGAGCCAGCGCACCGGTGCCCGACGACGGCGCTCGGCGGACGCAAATTGACGGCGGATCAACAGGGCCAGTTCGACGTTGCGCTTGTCGTCCGGGAGCATGTGGATGATATGTCGCGCCCGTGTGGCTCGGGCCTGCCGCAGGACTCGCTTGTCAAACACATCGCCCACCATCACCGGGTACCCCATATTGCGCACCGATTCGATATTGGGATTTTCGGGATCACGCTCGATCACCAGCAGCGGCTCGGCTGCGCGGCGTTGGCCTGAGCGGACTTCTTCGCTCCACTGGCGCACAAACTCGTAGCCGCCTTCGCCAAGGCCACATAACAACGTGTGACCCTCCTTGACTGCGAGGCGCACCTGCAGCCAGTCATTGATGTTGCGAAACAGCGCCAGCAACGCCGACAGCGTAGCGACAAGAGCCGCGAGGCGTGCCAGGTGCAGAAGAAAGCCGATTGTGGGGTTCGTTACTAACTCGAGTTCGTCTTCCGTCCAGCCGCCCTGGCCGGTGAATAACTGCGCAGCTCGATAGAGAATCGTGAAGGGGTTACTCGGGTCGCCGAGCATCAAGATGGCAGACACCGCGGCCGTCACCGACGTGATCGCAGCCAGCACCGGAAGCCAGGGGAAAACATGGCGTCGGTGGCGCAAAAACACCACCAGGGCGATCATCAGGACGCTTGTGCACAGTACGCCCCAGAACAATTCCGCGAAACGCCTGCATGGCGTAGCAAGGCGGGCTGAAATCTCTCCTGTCGCCAGCGATAAGTTTCGGTCGCCAAGCGATGCACATAGGGTTTCGAGCAGCCACGGTTGAAGCGTACTTGCAATCGCGACGAGAGCAGCGGTCGCGCCCAGAGCAAGAGCACCCACAGGCAAGGAGCGCGCCCAAGGCACCGCGCGGCTCCATCGTCGCGAGACAAAGGCCTCCGGAAGGTGACCGAAAACAACTAAAACCAGCGATAACACCAGAACTCCGAACCACGGCGCCGGCGGCGGACCGGCCTTCACTAGACTAGAAATCAGGACTAGCCCGAACAGCCCAATTGCTACGCCGGCCAGAATACGCCGCGGATCAATGTTCCGGAAACGACCCAAGATCAAGGGACTCGCTCATTGATGGATTCTGGATTCAAGGCTAATTTTCGGCAATTTTCAAGACACTTTTCGCCATCGTAGCCCGAGGCCATGCACGCTGGAAAGTAATCCGCTAAGAGCCTCTTGGCTCGGCTGCCTAATAATTCACGCCTCGATATATCCGCCGTCAGCGGCGGGAGTTCGTCGATTTCTCTGCCGGCTGCCAAGCCATGTTCTCACCTTCCCCTGCTTCTTCGCTTGTCCCGATGATGCACGAATTTTCACTTACCGGCAAGTACGGGCATGCGCCTCTTGAGGGCGGGCTTGTATCCGGCTGCGCCGGATGGCTGGATTAGCCGGATTCTCGCGTGCGCGGGAATGACGGGTAGCATGCCCGGCCCCAGCATCGGCGCCGCGGCCCGCCAGCGGTCGCTGGGACCTATGACACACCCTGCCCCAATAGCGGCGAATCGCCCGGGCCCTTCGGGCGCTGTCTCGATCATGCTTCCAGCCAGTCATCCACGGAAAGTCAGGACAATGAATCTTTCCGCAGATTGCCATCGCTGTCACAGCAAGGTAACGACTTCACTCGGCTAGCCGCTTCTCACACGCATCTCGCGTCTCGCCTATGATGCCGGTTGCCGTCCGCTCGGCGACCGAACCAGGCCGCGGCGCCGCTGAAGTTGGATTTCAAGATAGTGAATCGCTCAAGCTTCATAAATTACCCCTTGATTTTTCCTGATTAGGTAGATGACTCAGCCAAAGTTCAGCGATCGTCGCCGGACGGTCCGGACAACCGTTACGAACCGCAAATGAACGCGAATGAACGCAAATAGATTTAAATAATGTCTTAAATCCGAATCAGATCCGAGGTGGTGACCGAAAAACCGCACG
>CAYFTI010000051.1:0-15578 GCA_964346065.1 uncultured Hyphomicrobiaceae bacterium | reverse complement strand
CTTCCGGCCCGAGTGTTACCTTATCGTCCTGCTGATCGACGAGCGGCCCGAAGAGGTCACGGACATGGAGCGGTCCGTCGATGGCGAAGTGATCAGCTCGACGTTTGACGAGCCGGCTGCGCGTCACGTCCAGGTCGCGGAAATGGTTATCGAAAAAGCCAAGCGGCTGGTCGAGCACAAGCGGGACGTGGTTATCCTGCTCGACTCCATCACCCGCCTCGGCCGCGCCTATAACACCGTCGTGCCGTCGTCCGGCAAGGTCTTGACCGGCGGCGTGGACGCGAATGCGTTGCAACGTCCGAAGCGGTTTTTCGGCGCGGCGCGCAATATCGAGGAAGGCGGTTCGATGACCATCATCGCGACGGCGCTGGTCGATACGGGCAGCCGGATGGATGAAGTGATTTTCGAGGAGTTCAAGGGAACGGGCAACTCCGAGATCGTGCTGGACCGGAAGGTGGCGGACAAGCGCGTGTTTCCCGCGATCGACATTGCCCGCTCAGGCACGCGCAAGGAAGAGTTGCTTGTGCCTGAGGCACGCTTGAAGAAAATGTTCGTCCTCCGGCGCATCCTGAACCCGATGGGCACGATGGAGGCGATCGAGTTCCTGCTCGACAAGCTGCGTCAGACCAAGACGAACGAAGATTTCTTCGACTCGATGAACACGTGAGGTTCAGGACACCGCCCCAAGCCGGCCCTGGCGCGCTTCGAGCAATCTCTCACGGAGCGTTTCCGGGTCTGTCACTGGCAGCGAACACTGGGGCCCGACGCAGACATAGGCGGTCTCTTTTCCTTCGATTGTGGCTTTGCCCGAAAGCGCCGGGTTCCCAGGCGCGCCACCGCTGTCGACACAGGTCTGCACGACCGCTCCGGGCAACGACAGCTTCTTGACGGCGTTCTTGACCTCGTGTTCGTCCGGGTGGCGTTCTGGAACGATTATGGCCACGTGTTGCGGCTCGGTCAGGGTCATGATGCCATCGACGAAACCGGCATGGGCGACAGGATTTTTGGCAATGTCACCGCGGAACGCCCGCTCGATCTCGTGCGCCTTGTTTTCATGCGTCCGGTCACCCGTTAACAGGAACAACGTCATGAAATTGCTCGCCATGACCGCGTTCGGATTGGGCGTGGAATCATCGTGCGCGTTGTGCGTGCGGATGATGATGTCATCCGTATCGTTGGCTGACAGGTAGTATCCGCCATGATCGTCACACCAGAAGTGACGGTCGAGTGCCGTGGCCCAGCGAAGCGCATCGCTGAGACAAGTGCCGTCACCAAGGTGACAGTATAGCGCGAGCGCGGCACTGATCATGTTTGCATAGTCTGTCGCGACCCCGGGGGCGGAGGCCTGTCCGGCGCGGAAACTGTGATGAAGGCGGTCGCCGTCGCTCATGCGGCGCTTGATGAAGTCGTAAGCGTTTTGCGCGAGCTCAATCCAGGCAGGACGTTCAAATGCGGCACCCGCGCGGACAAGAGCGGCAATCATGAGGCCGTTCCAGTCGGCCAGCACCTTGTCGTCCCAGCCGGGGCGCACGCGCGCTTCACGTGAAGCAAAAAGCTTGCAGCGCATTTCGGCGAGCCGCGTCTCCTCTGCGTCAGATAAACGCTCCGGATGTTGGAGACGGTTCAGGATGTTCTTGCCTTCCCAGTTTCCTTCTGGCGTCACATCGTAGATCCGCGCAAAGAATTCGGCGTCGTCCGGGCCGAGAACATTGATTATTTCGGAATAGTCCCAGATGTAGAATTTGCCCTCGACACCCTCGGAGTCCGCGTCCAGCGAGGAGGCAAATCCGCCTTCCGGCGCGATCATCTCACGCTCGATCCAGCTCACGGTTTCGGATGCCCGCTCCGCGTAAAGCGGGTTCCGCGTCTCCTTCCCGGCTTCCGTGAGCAAGTCGAGGATCTGTGCGTTGTCATAGAGCATCTTTTCAAAATGCGGGACCAACCAGCGCTCATCCACTGTGTAGCGGGCGAAGCCACCGCCGATGTGATCGTAGATACCGCCCTGGCACATACGGGTCAGCGTCAGGTCGACGCTTCGGCGGCAGATTTCCATGTCAAAGCGAATGCCGCTGCGCCACAGCAACCCGAAGATGGACGTGTTCGGAAATTTTGGCGCGCCCTGGAGGCCACCGTTCACAGGGTCCATCACGCCTGCGATCTTTCCGGCGAGATCGCGGATCGTTTCCATGGTGATTGGCGCGGTTTCACCGTCGGCCCCTCGCGGTTCAAGCGCCTGGCGCAGCAGCGACGTGTTGTGCGTGATCTTGTCATACTCTTCGCGGTAGACACGAGCGACCTCCTTCAGGACGTCCGTGAAAGCGGGGCGGCCGTATTTCGAACTGTTGGGAAAATACGTTCCGCCCCAGAACGGTTCGCCTTCTGGCGTGAGGAACATGGTGAGCGGCCAGCCCCCATGCCCCTCCAGGCTCTGCAGTGCGCGCATGTAAAGCGCGTCTACATCGGGGCGTTCCTCCCGGTCTACCTTGATATTGACGAACAGGTCGTTCATCACCCGAGCAGTTGCTTCGTCTTCGAAGCTCTCATGGGCCATTACATGGCACCAGTGACAGGCCGCATACCCCACGGAGAGCAGAACGGGTTTGCCAGTCTCCTTCGCATGTCGAAAGGCTTCATGACCCCACGGCCACCAATGAACCGGGTTCTCCCGATGCTGCAGGAGATAAGGACTGGTCTCGCTGGCGAGATGATTTTGCTCGGGCGTGTCAGAAGTCGAAGCGTCAGCCATCCGTTATCCCCGCGTCCGATGGTTTCACTGCCGATGTGAGATGAAAACGGCCTGTGGGCCTTTTGAATACAGGGCATGGTGCGATACAAACCATGAATATGCAAACGACGATCTACGCGCTGTCCAGCGCGCCGGGCCGCGCTGGCGTTGCGGTGATCCGGGTTTCCGGGCCGCAAGCGGGTGAGGTATTGCGGCAGCTCGCCGGCGGGGTACCCGCACCTCGCTTCGCCAGCCTGCGCACGCTCAAGCGTCCCGATGACGGTACCGTATTGGACCGCGGCCTTGTCCTCTGGTTCCCGGGGCCGGAGAGCTTCACGGGCGAGGATGTGGCAGAGCTCCATGTGCACGGCGGCCGAGCTGTCATAGAGGCCGTTTTTTCGGCTCTCTCCGGTGTGACGGGAACTCGTCCGGCAGATGCCGGGGAGTTCGCGCGGCGTGCGTTCGAGAACGGAAAGCTGGATCTCACGTCGGTCGAGGGGCTTGCGGACCTGATCGATGCGGAGACTGAAGCGCAGCGGCTGCAGGCGCTGCGGCAATCGGATGGCGCACTGGCCTCGCTGTACGAAGGGTGGCGGGAGAAAATCATCGTCGCCATGGCGGAGATCGAGGCGGATCTTGACTTCGCCGATGAGGCGGATGTTCAAAACTTCAGCGACCGCGCCGCTGTCACGCAGATGGTGGAACTGCAGAGGGACATCCGCGCGCATTTGGAAGATGGGCGCCGTGGCGAGATTCTCCGGGATGGCCTGCGCGTGGCGATTGCAGGGCCGGTGAATGCCGGCAAGTCGAGCTTGCTGAACGCGCTGGCCCGCCGGGATGCGGCAATCGTATCCGAGAAACCCGGAACAACGCGCGATATCGTCGAAGTTCGTCTCGATCTCAACGGCTATCCGGTGATCGTGTCGGATACCGCCGGTATGCGCGTGACCGACGAAGAGATCGAGGCCGAGGGGGTGCGACGAGCGCGCGCCCGGGCAACCGCGGCACAGCTCGTTGTCTGGCTGTTGGATGGAGCGCAGGCCGAGCCAGTGCCGCCGCCGGCAGAATGGCCCCCGGAGAAACTGCTCGTCGTTATGAACAAGGCGGAGTTGCATCGACCGGGCCAGGAGGCGCCGGTCCCGGTCGATCTCTTTATCTCGGTGCATAATGAGCAGGGCTTGAGTGAGCTTGTCTCGCGATTGAGCGCTGAGGCGGCAACCCGCTTGCAGGCCGGCGACGCCACGCCCCTGACGCGAGAGCGACATCGCCGCGAATTGGAATCGGCCCTGTGGGCTGTGAACGCGTTTCTCGCGGAGGCGCCGGAAGATCTCGAGTTACGCTGTGAGGATCTCCGGCGTGCCGCAGACGCAATCGGACGCGTCACGGGGCGTATCGACGTCGAGGATATTCTCGATCAGGTCTTTGCCCAGTTCTGCATCGGCAAATGATGTTTCACGTGAAACGCGGCTTTGACGGGCTTGGGCGGCTCACCTATTTTCTGGATCAGAGCACATACCCGGACAATCAGAGACAACAAAACATATGGATTTTCATCGTTTCGACGTCATCGTTGTAGGAGGCGGCCATGCAGGCTGCGAAGCGGCGGCCGCTGCGGCCCGTATGGGTGCGAAGACCGCCCTTATTACACACCGTGCCTCGGCTATAGGCGAGATGTCGTGCAATCCCGCCATCGGTGGTTTGGGCAAGGGGCATCTCGTCCGTGAGATCGACGCGCTCGATGGTGTCATGGGCCGCGCCGCCGACCAGGCCGGCATTCAGTTCCGCGTGCTGAATCGCTCGAAGGGACCAGCCGTGCATGGGCCACGCGCTCAGGCCGACCGCAGGCTGTATCGCGACGCCATGCAGGCCGAGATGACGCGAACGGACGGTCTGACCATCATCGAGAATCCCGTTGAGGATCTGATTGTTGAAGGCGAAAGCGCGACCGGTGTCGTGGCAGCGGACGGCACGTGCTATAGGGCCGGCGCGGTCATCATCACGTCTGGCACGTTTTTGAAAGGTATCATCCACATCGGCTTGCAGCAGACGCCGGGCGGCCGTATCGGCGATGCGCCAGCCGTCGGTCTGTCGGATCGATTCTATGCCATGGGCCTGCGCATGGGCCGGCTCAAGACGGGAACACCCCCGCGCCTCGACGGCAACACGATCGACTGGGATCGCCTCGATATCCAGCACGGGGACAACCCGCCAGAGCCTTTCTCGTTTCTGACGTCTGAGATCACGACGCCCCAGGTGCCCTGTCACATCACCGGAACAGGGTCCGAGACGCACGACATCATTCGCGCCAATCTCGACAAGGCGCCAATGTACTCGGGGAAGATCGGCAGCACCGGCCCGCGCTATTGCCCGTCCATCGAGGACAAGGTCGTTCGCTTCGCGGATCGCGGGAGCCATCAGATATTTCTGGAGCCCGAGGGGCTCGATGACACGACGGTCTACCCGAATGGCATTTCGACGTCTCTTCCCGAGGAGTTACAGCGCCGGTTCGTTGCAACGATCCCGGGCTTGGAACAGGCGCGTATCATCCGGCCGGGCTACGCAATCGAGTACGACTACATTGATCCGCGCGAGCTTCTTCCGACGCTGGAGGTGAAGCGGCTGCCCCGGCTTTTTCTCGCGGGTCAGATCAATGGCACGACCGGATATGAGGAGGCTGCGGGCCAGGGCCTCGTCGCTGGCATCAACGCCGCGCTCACCGCCGGCGGCGGCGGGGATTTCGTCGTCTCCCGCGCCGACGCCTATATCGGCGTGATGATCGACGATTTGACCACTCGCGGCGTCAGCGAGCCCTATCGCATGTTTACGTCGCGTGCCGAATACCGCTTGCGCCTGCGGGCGGACAACGCCGACGAGCGACTGACCCCGCGAGGCGAAGAAATCGGCTGTGTTGGAACACGGCGCGCGCAGGCGTTTGCCGACCGTGCCGCGGCGCTCAACGATGCGCTCGCGCGCCTCGACGGCCTCAGCCTGACCCCGCGCGAAGCCGTCGCCCATGGTCTCCATCTCAATCAGGATGGCAGACGGCGCACAGCTTTCGAGTTACTTGCCTATCCGGATTTGAACTGGGAACGTATTGCGGCGATATGGCCTGAACTCGGTGAGGTTCCGTCAGTCACGGCGCGCCGCCTGCAGATCGATGCGCGCTACAGCGTCTATCTCCGACGGCAGGAAGCCGATATTGCGGCCTTTCGCAAGGATGAGCAGGTCGCGATCCCGCGCGGCTTCGACTACGGCGGAATTTCCGGCCTCTCCAACGAAGCGCAGCAGAAGCTCAAGCAGCACCGGCCAGCCACGCTCGCCCAGGCGAGCCGTATCGATGGCATGACACCGGCCGCTCTGATGCTGCTGCTCGCGCACTTGCGCAAGACGCCTCAGAAAAAGTCGGCATGACGGATCCGGCCCGCTCTCGCAAACGCTATGGGCCCGAGGATTTGCGGCGCGATTTCGGCGCGACACGTGATCAGATCGAGAAGCTGGAAACTTACGCGGAGCTTCTGGGAAAATGGCAAAATGCCATCAATCTGGTCGCGCGCGACAGCCTCGATTCCATCTGGCAGCGCCATTTTGCTGACAGCGCTCAGCTCCTGCGCCTCATCCCGGCCGGCAGCATATGCCTCGATTTCGGGAGCGGCGCGGGATTTCCCGGCATGGTGATCGCCATGCTGTCGGCCAACGACGGCACTCGCGTCCACCTCGTTGAAAGCAACGCACGCAAATGCGCATTCCTGCGCGCGGTTGCGCGCCAAACGGGAACGGCTGTGGAAATTCACAATGCTCGCGTTGAAGAGTACGCGGTCCGGGGTACAGTATCGAATGTGGATGTCGTAATGGCACGGGGAGTCGCGCCTCTCGCCAGACTTCTGGAGTTATCTCATCCGTTCTTCCGCGATGGCATGACCGGTCTTTTCCTGAAGGGTCGCCGGGCGGATGCAGAGATCCTTGAGGCGCGCCGCGCCTGGATGTTTGATTTGCGCGCCCATCCGAGCGAAACGGAGAAGGGCGCCAAGCTTCTGGAAATCGGTGGCCTGGGGCGGCGACAAGGTAGGACGTGATGGACAAGCAGGCTCCCAACGACAATTTTCACGTACTGGCCATCGCTAATCAGAAGGGCGGGGTCGGCAAGACGACAACGGCCATCAACCTCGGCACTGCCCTCGCTGCCATCGACCAACCCACGCTCGTGGTGGACCTCGACGCACAGGGTAACGCCAGCACGGGCCTCGGGCTTTCCGAGCCTGATCGCAACGTTTCGACCTACGACGTGCTGGCCGGGGCGGCTGCACTGGAGCAGGCAATGGTCGAAACCAACGTACCAAACCTGTTTCTCGCGCCGTCGACTCGCGATCTGGCGGGACTTGAGCCCGAAATTTCCTCTGCGCCGAACCGCGCCTACTTCCTGCGTGACGCAATCATGTCTCTGAAAGCATCTCAGGAAGAACGCAGGGGTGGCCCGCAGATCCGCTACATTCTGGTCGACTGCCCACCATCGCTGAACATTCTGACCGTCAACGCAATGGCTGCCGCCGATTCGGTTCTCGTGCCGGTGCAGTGCGAGTTTTTCGCTCTTGAGGGTATTACGCAGCTCAAGGATACGATCGATTTCGTGCGCTCAAGCCTGAACCCTGCTCTCGAGATTCATGGTGTCGTGCTGACGATGCATGACCCGAGAACGAAGCTGGCCGATGAAGTAGCTTCGGAGGTCCGTGACTTCTTCGGGGACAAGGTCTACAACACCATGATACCGCGAAACGTCCGCGTAGCCGAAGCGCCATCTCACGGCAAACCGATTCTGCTGTACGATCAGAAGAGCGCTGGCAGTAAAGCTTATATCCAGTTGGCGGCCGAGATCATCGATCGGGAACAAAGCGCGTCAGCGGCGTAATCCCGACGATAATGGACCGCTCTTGTTCAAGCCTGCGCAGACCGTCTCGCGTCGTCGCGCACTGTGGAGAGACGCATGTCGGAACAGGCATCACCTGCGAATCGGAACCGGCTCGGTCGTGGTCTCGCATCCCTCGTCGGCGATCCAGCAGCCTCGCGCGGCCGCGGCGGCCCCGTTGACGGCGATCAGGTCGAAATACCGATCGAGAAGATCAAGGCCGGTGCACTCAATCCCCGGCAGAGTTTTTCATCGTCCGAACTCGAGGACCTCGCGAATTCCATTCGTGAGAGGGGTCTCGTCCAGCCGCTCGTCGTCCGTCCCACGCCGGACGGCGCCGAATTCGAGATCGTTGCCGGCGAACGGCGCTGGCGGGCCGCGCAGATGGCCGGTCTCCACAGGCTCCCGGCCATCATCCGGGCGCTCAGCGATCAGGAAGCCCTCGAACTTGCCATCATCGAGAATGTCCAGCGTACCGACTTGAACGCGATCGAGGAGGCGGCGGGCTATCAGGAACTGATCGGCCGATTCGGATACACCCAGGACGAGCTATCGCAAATCATCGGGAAGAGCCGCAGTCACCTTTCCAACATGCTCCGCCTTCTGAAGCTGCCGGACGGCGTGCAGACATTGGTGCGCGGCGGTAAGCTCAGCCCGGGACACGCCCGGGCCCTCATCGGTCGGGAAGACGCGGATCAGGTGGCCAAGCAGATCGTCGAGAAAGGGCTCAGCGTTCGCGATGTCGAGGCGCTCTCGCACAAGAAAGAAAGTTCCGGCCAATCGAAAGCAAAGAGCAAGGATGCCGATACACGCGCCTTCGAGCAGGAGTTATCCGATATGCTTGGCCTGAACGTCGCACTGAAACCGGGCTCGGGCGAAAGCGGGGAACTGCGCATCAGTTACCGCACGCTGGAGCAACTGGAAAGCCTGCGACAGTTGCTGCTCGGGCAGCACGCCTGAGTCACATGCCGAACCGTGACACGGGGAGGAAAGCTCGCGTCATCTCGACGGAGTTTGATTCGTAAGCGCGACAATCACGTGTGTCGCGATTTGATGCGCGATGTCAGGTTTGATGCGCGCGTCATGCTGTGCGCGCCAGACCCTCTGCAAGGCATCCTTCAGGGTCTTCTGGTTCCACTGGCGAACCTGCTTTTTCATCTGCCTGGCCCGGCGAAAATGCGGCGGCGGCCGCAACCCTTTAATTGCCACATCGGCCGAGGTGCCACTGTCGATGTTCGAACGGAGCCGCAGTAGCCGCATCAGGTGCTGCGATAGCACGTAGAGCAAAACGTCCGGCGGCGTTCCGCTTGCCCGAAGTTTCTCCATCTGGTTCAGGGCAGCAGCCGGGTCATTGGCGAGGATGGCGTCGGCGGCTGCGTCCATCGTGGCTTGTGATGCGTCGCCAACGATCGCATTGACATCTTCAGCGCCAATCTCTCCCGTTTCCGCGCAGTAGGTGATCAATTTGTCGATTTCGGATTTCGCAACGCCGAGGTCGACATCCAGCACGCTGACCAGAAGCGCCTCCGCATCCCGCGAAATGGAGAGACCCGAGGACGCGACCCTCTGGCGTACGACCTGGGAAACATGGGTGTTGTCGTCCGGGCTGTGGCAGGGGAGCGCCGCCAGGGCATCCGTTTTTTCAAACAGCTTGCGGAGCTTGAGGTCTTTCTTCAGGTTGCCCGCTTCGACGACGATCCGGACGCTCTGGGGAATGTCGCTCCAGGCGAACTTGCCCAGTGCAGGGAGCGCACGACCGGAGACCTGAACGCGCAGAATCTTTCCCGGCGAGAACATGGAGACGGTCTGCGCCTCGATCGTGAGCCTGTCCGGATTACCGACGAGTTCGTCCTCGTCCACACGGATCATCTCCGGTTCTTCGGGAAAGGCCGCGGCAAGGCTTCGGCAAAGCGCAGCGCCATGCTCGCGAATAAGCCCGGCATCCGTGCCGTGGAGGAGAAATGCCGAAACGCTGAGGCTTGGCTTTTCGATGTATCGGGCGACCCGCGCCGTGGGAATTTCAACCATATTCGCTGAGGGCCAGTCCCGCGCTATTATGGCTCGCGCGCCTATCGGCTGACGTCAGAGCAGTGTTCAGACGTCACGCGACAAGCGCATCGAAACGCGGGTACGGATATCATCGGCCACTACGCGTGCAGCCCGGTTTTCGGCATCGCGGCGTGCACGTATGTCGGCAAACGTTGAATCCAGATTGTCATAGGCCGCGCGTCCAATGCTCTGTCCTGACTCCAGGACGGTCCCATCTTCCACACGTATCAATTTGAACGCGGCAATCAGCCGATAGGCGCGTCCTTCGGATTCGCCGGTCCGGGCGACGAAAACATCCTGGACAGATTCGCGTATCGCGATTTCCAGACGGTAACGCGGTGCGTCGCTGTAGCCGCCGCCGGTGGTCGCGAAAATCAACTCATTGCGAATGCGCTGTCCCACCCGGCCCGGAATCGAGGCAATCGACACCTGGCGCATGATATCATCGAGCTGGGCGCCGTTCGGACGTTCGGCATACATCGGCTGAAAGCTGCAAGCCGCGAGAAACGGGAGTATCAAGACCACAAAGGCCACAACCCGGACAGAAGATCGAGGATTGGCAGCTTGCATGCTTGTGCGATCCCGTTGCGTTTCACGCCCGCCGCATCAGCAAACGCGTCTCTAAACGACGACGTTGACGATGCGCTGTGGCACGACGATGACCCGTTTTACGGGGCGTTCGCCGAGAGCACGATGAACGCTATCGAGTTCAAGCGCGGCGCGCTCAATCTCTTCCTTGTCCGCGTCACGTGAAATCGTCAGTTCCGCCCGACGTTTGCCGTTTACCTGTACGGCAATGGTAATCGCATCGTCAATCAGCAACGCCTCGTCCGGCTGGGGCCACGGCTGGTTTATGAGCAGAGTGTTGTACCCGAGTCGCGCCCAGCATTCCTCGCCGGCGTGGGGAATGATCGGGCCAACGAGCTGAGTGATGAACTCCAGCGCCTCGCGCATCGCCCACGCGAAGTCCGGCTGATCCCGCCAATCTGCCTGCTGAGCCGAAGCGATCCTGTTTGCGAACTCATGCACTTGCGCGATCGCGCGGTTGAAGCGAAGGGCCTCCAGATCGTCAGTGACGGCTTTGACCGACTTGTGCGCTGTCCGCCGCAACTCGTCGGCCGGCGGGGAAAAATTGTCGGGTGCTGCCGTTTTCGGATCGGGCAGAGCCTGGACCGCCTCGGTGACGAGCCGCGTCAGCTTTTGAATAAACCGCCAGGCACCCTCGACGCCGGCGTCGGTCCACTGCACGTCCCGCTCGGGCGGGCTGTCGGAGAGCATGAACCAGCGCGCCGTGTCCGCGCCGAAACGCTCCACGATGTCGGAGGGATCGACGGTGTTGCGCTTGGACTTGGACATCTTCTCGGCATGCCCGACCGTTACCGGCGCGCCGCTTTCGATCTCGACGACCTTGCCGTCTTCGCCGAAACGCACGTCGTCCGGGCTGAGCCACCCGCCACTTTCGCTCTTATAGGTGTCATGGACGATCATGCCCTGGGTGAACAGTCCGGCGAACGGCTCTTCGAGGTCGAGATAGCCCATGTCGCGCATCGCGCGTGTGAAGAAGCGTGCATAAAGCAGATGCAGGATCGCGTGCTCGACACCGCCGATGTACTGGTCCACCGGGAGCCAGCGGTCCGCTGCCGCTTTCTCGACAGGTGTCTCGGCACGCGGCGAGCAGAACCGCGCGAAGTACCAGGATGAGTCGACAAAAGTGTCCAGCGTATCCGTCTCGCGTTCGGCCTCGCCGCCACATTCCGGACAGATGCAGTGCTTCCAGGTCGGGTGGTGGTCCAGCGGGTTGCCAGGCTTCTCGAACGAGACATCCTCGGGGAGCAGCACCGGCAGGTTCTCTTCGCGCTCCGGGACCATGCCGCAGGTGGGGCAATGGATCATCGGGATCGGGCAGCCCCAATAGCGTTGGCGTGAAACGCCCCAGTCGCGCAGGCGGAACTTCACTTGCCGCTCCCCGTTCCCCTTCTCCTCAAGCAGCTCGGCAACCTTGTCCTTTGCGGCGTCTATCGTCAGCCCATCCAGGAAATCCGAGTTGTAGATATAGCCGGGGCCGGTATACGCCTCCGCACCGATCTTGAAGGTTTCGGAATCGACCCCCTCTGGAATGACCACAGGCTTGACCGGCAGGCCGTACTTGCGCGCAAAGTCCAGGTCACGCTGGTCATGCGCCGGGCAGCCGAAGATGGCTCCCGTGCCGTACTCCATCAGCACGAAGTTGGCGACGAACACGCGTAAGGTCGTGTCTGGCCTGAACGGGTGGACGGCCTTGAGCCCGGTGTCATAGCCCTTCTTCTCCGCGCGCTCGATCGCTTCCTCGCTGGTGCCCATGCGCTGGCATTCGGCGATGAAGCCGCGAAGATCCGGATCGGCCTCGGCGAGGCTCTGCGCCAGGCGGTGGTTTGGCGCGATTGCGCAAAACGTCGCGCCGAAGATCGTGTCATGACGCGTGGTGAACACGTCGAGCGTTCCGGGCGTCTGGTGCTCTTCGTTGCCCGCCAGTTCGAACTGCATCAGGAGACCTTCGGACTTCCCGATCCAGTTCTTCTGCATCAGCCGGACCTTTTCCGGCCATCGGTCCAGAGTGTCCAGACCCTCCAGCAGATCATCCGCATAGGCCGTGATACGGAAGAACCATTGCGGCAATTCACGCTGTTCCACGGGAGCGCCGGACCGCCAGCCGCGCCCATCTATGACCTGTTCGTTGGCAAGCACCGTCTGGTCCACCGGGTCCCAGTTCACCCGCGCCATCCGGCGATAAACGAGATCGTGCTTCAGGAAGTCCAGGAAGAGCTTTTGCTGTTGCGCATAATATTCCGGGTCGCAGGTGGCGAACTCGCGGCTCCAGTCGAGGGCGAAACCCATGTCCTGAAGCTGTCCGCGCATGGTCGCGATGTTGTCGTAGGTCCAGTCCTTCGGGTGGACGCCCTGGGCCATCGCGGCGTTCTCGGCCGGCATACCGAAAGCGTCCCAGCCCATCGGATGGAGCACATCGTACCCCTGTGCCCGCTTGTAGCGGGCCACCACGTCGCCCATGGTATAGTTGCGTGTGTGGCCGACATGAATGCGGCCGGATGGATACGGGAACATCTCCAGGACGTAGTATTTCGGGCGACCCGACGGCTCGGGCGTGTGGAAGACGTCCTGATCGCGCCAAACCTGGCGCCAGTGTTTCTCGCGTTCGGGTGCGTTGTATCTCTCGCTGGCCATGGCGTTCGATTTGTGGATGGTAAGGTTGCGGCTTGGGTCTCGGACCCGGAACAATCGGCCGTTCATGATCAGACGCGATATGAGGGCAAAACCGCCCGGCCGGTCAAGGCATGGTCGCTCTGGATAATGCATTTCTTCCACGCCGCCGTGATCGTTGCAATGCGCCATGAGGTCTGGTGAGGTACGTCCGGCAGCGCAAATGTCAGGAGAACCTGTTGCACGAGCCAATGACAACAACGCGCGAAAATCCTGCCCAGCGGCTCGGTGACGTGCGCGCGCGTATCGCTGCCGCGGCGCGGGCGGTCGGACGGAATCCGGCAGAGGTTGCGCTTATAGCGGTATCCAAGACCTTTGGACCCGACGCGATCATCCCGGTCATCGAGGCTGGGCAGCGCATCTTCGGCGAGAACCGCGTGCAGGAAGCGCAGGGGAAGTGGCCGGCGCTGAAGGGCCGCTGGCCGGATATCGAGCTGCACCTTATCGGCCCGCTGCAATCCAACAAGGCGCGTGACGCCGTACAGCTGTTCGATCTGATCCAGACCATCGACCGGCCGAAGATCGCGAAGGCTGTTTCACGTGAAATCGCGGCGGTGGGGCGCTCGCCCCGCCTGCTGGTTCAGGTCAACACGGGCGAGGAGCCGAACAAGGCCGGCATTGCGCCGACCGAGACTGCCGACTTCACGCGCTATTGCCAGATGGAGCTTGGACTTCATATCGAGGGGCTAATGTGCATTCCGCCGGTCGACGAGGAGCCGGCGATCCACTTCGCCTTTCTCGCAAAGCTGGCGGACCAGTGCGGGCTGTCGCGGTTGAGCATGGGCATGAGCGCGGATTACGAGACGGCGGTGGCGTTCGGCGCCACGTGGGTGCGTGTCGGCTCGGCGATTTTCGGGGCGCGGGAAAAGGGATAGCGCATGACGTTCTGGCGCAAGGACAAGACGGCGGCTGAGGCTTTCAGCGCGGATCCGGATGATTTCAAGGCCTGCTTCCGCCTCTGGCCGACTGGCGTATCCGTTGTGACGACGCGCGATGCCGAGGGGCAGGCTTATGGCGTCACGATGAACAGCGTGACCTCCGTGTCGCTCGAACCGCCGCTGCTGCTCATGTGCCTGCGCAACGATTCCGAGACCCTCGCTGCGCTGCGTGCGAGCGGCATCTTCTGCATCAATTTCCTGGCCAGCGGGCAGGAGGAGATTTCAAACCGCTTCGCCCATAGACGTCCTGACAAGTTCACAGACCTCACGACACATGATGGGCGGCTGGGCGCGCCTGTCCTGCAGGGTGTCCTGGCAGCGCTGGAGTGTCGCGTCGAGGAGGTTTATCCCGGGGGCGACCATCAGATCGTCGTTGGCGAACTGGTCCACGGCACGCGCCATAATCCCGAGGCGACCCCGCTGCTCTATTTCAACGGGCAATATTCCGCGCCAAGTTTATAGTCATCATCTGAGCTATTCAAATTCTAATAAAAATTTATGAGAGCAGATTCCGGGCCTTTTCATCCCCAATACTTTTTCTAGAAGCGTCAGCTTTTCTTGCTGAAGACGAGACGCGGCGTCTCGTCCGGTTTGTCTTTCTCCGCCACAGCCTCGGCTGAGATTGGCACCTGTTCGACAACTTCAAGCTCGAAGCCGGCAAAGATAAAGGCGTCGGTTGGCTTTGGCGTGTTGGTGAGGACGCGAATCTTCGACAGGCCGAGATCCTTAAGGATCTGGATACCAAGGCCGTAATCGCGCGCATCGCTTTCCCGGCTCGGAGTTCTGTCGCCGTCGCCGGCAGGACGGTCCTGATATCGCTTGATCTGCTCAAGAAGGCCGATGCCGCGCGCGTCCTCCGGCAGATAGACGATCGCTCCGGCCCCCTCTTCACCGATCCGAGCCATCGACTGATGCAAGAGCGTGCCACCGTCATGGCGCAGGTTTTCCAGCACGTCGCCGGTAATGGATGCGGCATGGACCCGTACCAGGGGGGCCTCCGCCTGGTTCACGTCGCCCATGACAAGCGCCACGGGCTGATCATCACCATAGGCGACATCGTAAGCGATTAGCCGGAACTCCCCGTAACGGGTCGGAAGTGTTGCCTCGGCGGCGCGCCGCACAATTTGCTCGTGCCGATACCGGTAACGGATCAGGTCCGCGATCGTGATCATGGGCATGTCATGTTGCTGCGCCAGCTTGGCGAGGTCATCCCGCCGCGCCATCGAGCCGTCTTCGTTCAGGATCTCGATCAGCACGCCGGCTGGCGCCAGACCAGCCAGTGCCGCGAGGTCGATGGACGCCTCTGTGTGCCCGGCGCGGATCAGCACGCCGCCCTCGCGCCCGACGATCGGAAAGATGTGCCCGGGCCTGGCGAAATCCTCGGGGCGCGCCGCGGGGTCGGCCAGCGCCGCAATGGTCGTTGCACGTTCCGGTGCGGATATCCCGGTAGTAGTGCCGACATGATCCACTGAGACCGTGAAGGCGGTGTTCTGCAGCGCCGTGCTGGATTTTGCGGCCGGGGCGAGGTCGAGACGGCGCGCCGCGTCCTCAGTCAACGTGACGCACAACAGGCCCCGCCCGCCCAGCATGAAGTTGATCTTCTCCGGCGTGACGGTCTCCGCCGCGCAGATGAAATCGCCCTCGTTCTCGCGGTCTTCGTCATCGACGACGATGATGATGCCGCCCTGGCGGATCGTCTCGATGGCTGTCT
>CAYFTI010000050.1:0-15900 GCA_964346065.1 uncultured Hyphomicrobiaceae bacterium | reverse complement strand
TGTCGGCGGACGAATACCGTCAGGTGCGGGTGCATATCATCGAGAACCAGGCGGAACTGAAGCCGCTGGGCGCCTCGTCGAAGATGAATGCGGAATGGGCATTTCTGAGCAAACTGCGCGACATGGGCCGGGACACGGCCACGCGCTGGCTGGATGAAAACTTCGCCGACATCGGTGAGCGTTCGACCGTCGATCTGCGCGAAATGTTCCAGGGA
This sequence comes from uncultured Hyphomicrobiaceae bacterium, assembly GCA_964346065.1. Taxonomy (GTDB): domain Bacteria; phylum Pseudomonadota; class Alphaproteobacteria; order Rhizobiales; family Rhodomicrobiaceae; genus Dichotomicrobium. The sequence continues at coordinate 15,685 of CAYFTI010000050.1, read as the reverse complement.
ATCGGCGCCCAGCACCAGGGATAGCAACGAAGCAGACTCTGGCAGTTGCACGGGCGTGCCCGGCTCACGCGGGATCGGACAGCCGGACCGGATCGCCAAGCCGGATGCGCCCTGGCTCTATTACCTCCGCGCCGATGCCGCCGTGATGGCGCACCGCCGCATAGCCGCCTGCGCCCAGGTTCTGCTCCATCCGGCTGCACGGCGCGCAGATGCCCGTCCCGCGCAGTACCACGTCGCCGATGCGAAATGCCCGGCGGCGCAGCCCCATCAGATTGATCCCCGAAATCGCGATATTCCTGCGTAGCAGTTCGGGAGACGGCGTATCCTGCCCAAGAAACGCCCCGATCACTGGGAGATGCTCCCACTGGATGAGCGTCACGGCGCGCGGGCCACCGCGCGTCCAGTGATCGCCAACCAGCCCGTTGGGCGTTATCTCGACTGTTTCCAAGGCTTGAATCGCCGCCTTGCGTGCCGGGCGCACCCCGATCCAGGCCACCAGGCCATCTTGTGCCTGTCGATCAATCAGCGCGCGCAACGAACTCCCGGGATTTGCCATCGCATCTTTTCTTCTGAGTTGAAAACGACTGTTTTGCAGGTCGGAAAAGCGGGATATTTTTGGTCTAGCCAGTCCAAACGGGGCAATATATGGCCCAGTCGCATGGGGGGATTATGACAGACTGGCATGAGCCGATCACGCAGGCCGCCTTCATTTTTTTCATCAGCTACGCCATCATCACGGATCTGCGCGACCTGCGGGTGCCCAACTGGGTGTCCCTGGCGATTTCCGTCCTGTTCCTGATTCACGGGTTCGCTGCGCAGGGCGGCGAGGTCCTGCTGATGCATGTCCTGACGGGAGCCGGTGTACTTGTCGTTTCGTTCGCGCTGTTCGCGTGGGGCGTTTTCGGCGGCGGGGACGCCAAGTTCCTGGCGGCTCTCGCACTGTGGATGGGGCCGGCCAACATCGGCCCGTTTGTGCTGCTGACAGCCCTTCTCGGCGGCGTCACAGCCGTCGCGCTGGTCGGCCTGAAGAAGCTGATCCTCCTTAACCCGGCACTGGAGAACCGCGCGGCAATTGCCAAGCCGATCGCCTGGGCACGGACCGGCCGGATGCCCTACGCGCTGCCGCTCGGCGCGGCGGCGCTGATGATGGGCCCGGGACTGTTCTGAACCACCGGTGGCAAGTCTATCGCGAACGGTTCAACGCCTTCCTCCGCGCTTCGAACTCTTCCTCGTCGATCTCGCCGCGTGCAAACCGCTCCCGCAGGATATCGAGCGATCCGTCCTGCGAAGCCCGCTTCGCGCCTGCGCCGGAAACCAGCCGCCAAAGCCCGATCACCGCAAGGATAAGGACGGCCAGAGCAACCACCATTGTCAAGGGACCGAACCACCAGCCGCCCCATCCCATCCAGGGCATGGGCCCATGCCAACCGTTGCGGCCTGGATCTGCGATGGCATGGGAGACAGGCAGCAGCCACACACTGAGGCTCGCGGCAGCCAACAAACGTCTCATATTTCCGAATTCCTGTCTTCAATCGTCGGATGGACACGACGTAATCCTTCTTGTCGCTGGAAGGTCAAGGAGCGGGAACTCGGCGACTCCCTGCGTCAACGAAAAAGCCCCGCTCGATGGCGGGGCTTCGTCTCTGCTAGCTCAACAGCGATCAGACTTCCTGGTCAATCCAGTCCTTCAGAGTGGTCTTCGGCTGCACGCCCACTTGCTGGCCCGCAACCTGACCATTCTTGAACATGATGAGCGTGGGAATACCGCGAATGCCATAGTCCATCGGCGTCTTCGGATTCTCGTCGACGTTCATCTTAACGACCTTGAGCTTGTCGCCGTATTCCTGTGCGAGTTCTTCAAGCAGAGGCGCGATCGTCTTGCACGGGCCGCACCATTCCGCCCAGAAATCCACGATCACGGGCCCGGACGCCTGCAGGACTTCGTCATTAAACGTATTGTCGGAAACATGTGAGGGTGTCATAGGGTGCCTTTCTGCCAGTGCCGCGGCGCGGCAATTCGTGCCATCTGGCAGATGAGCTAAGGCCAGCCGGACAGGCCGTCAAGCCCCTGCCGAAGCTCCGCCCGTCCGGCTCGGGATTTCCATGAGCGCGGGGCCGCTTGTCCACAGAATGAAACTGCGCACCGATTTATCAGGGAACAGAGGGCGCAGCGCCCGGCAATAGGCGCTGAGCTGGGCAATATAGCCTCCGGGCGCGCCCTCTGCCGCCGATGGCACATGAGCATCGGTCTTGTAGTCGATCACCAGAATGTCACTGTCACGGACCACGAGGCGGTCGATCCGCCCGGAGAGGCGCGCCAATTCGCCGGAACGGTCCATGTCGGCCGCGACTGGCACTTCGGCGCGCGAGCCAGGCCCGAAGAGATGCGCGAAATCCGGCTCGTTCACGATCGCGAGCGCGGTGATGATGGCCTCTGTCCGGACTGCGCTATCAAGCCCGTCGGCCGTCTGGCCCGCGCCCGCGGTATCCGCGATGCGCTCGGCTTCGATTTCCCGCGAGTCCGGCGAAACCTCAGGGAGCCATTCCAGCAGGAGATGGATCAACTCGCCCCGCCGCCGCGCAATTTTCGCCGACCTGGGTGCGCCTGATGGCTGCATGTCCGCGGGTTCACCATGCGCAGACGGGCTTTCCGGAATGACCGGGACCTCCGCAGGGGCCTGTTTTCTCAGCCACTCCGGCGGCGTGATCGCCGGCTCTGGAGCAGCCGCGGGGCGCGTGGCGGCCGGGACGGTGGACGGCTTCGTCTCCAGTCGCAGCACAGATCCGCCGTCATCGGCCGCGCGATGCTGCGCCTGACCTTCCAGCGCCGCATAGACCAGGTCGTACCAGCAGCCCTCGTCGCGGCCCCGCGGTTTTCGGCTCTCGAAGCCGGTGATGTAGAGCCGGTCACGGGCACGCGTCATCGCGACATACAGCAGCCTGTAGCTCTCCGCCTCGTCCCGGGCTTGACGGGCGCGCTGGACCTGTTCGATCGCGGGCAGACGCGCCGCGCTGCTCACCGCCCATGCAAGGCAGGTGTCGAATGCCGGCGGCGCATCGCGCGGGACCCGGACCAGAGGCCCGCCTCGCGCTGCGCCCATCGAGCATGTATCCGGGAGAATGACGATATTGGCCTCAAGCCCTTTGGCGCCATGAACGGTCATGACGCGCACCTGGTCCGCACCCTGCTCCATGTCGCGGCGCACCTCGCTACCCGTCTCGCGCAACCACGCGAGAAAGCCCTGAAGCGTGGCCGGGCCGGTTTCTTCATGAGCGAGCGCGAGGTTCAGGAATTCATCGATCGCGTCCGCAGCTTCCGGCCCGACCTGGGCAATCAACCTGTCGCGGGCGCCGTCGCGATCGAGTACGGCGGCATAAAACTCGAACGGCCGCAGGCTGAGTGCTTCCGACCGCCACAGGGCGAGCCGCGCCTCCATCGCGGCACACTGCGGGTGCTGCGCGCTGGCTTCTTCCAGCGCCTCCCAGAGACTGCCGTCGCGCTCGTGGGCAAGCATGAACAGGTCGTCTTCGCTTGCCCCGAACAGCGGGCTTTTCAGCACGGCGGCAAGCGACAGATCATCGCCGGGCAGCAGAAGAGCGTCGCCCAGGGCCATCAGGTCCTTGACGGCAAGCTGGTCCGTCAGGCGCATTCGGTCGGCGCCCGCAACCGGCACCCCACGGCTCTTGAGCGCGGCGATCATGGGCCCGGCAAAAGGCTGGCGCTTGCGCACGAGGATCAGGATGTCGCTCGGGCGGATCGGGCGCCCCTGCGAGGCGAGGACTTCGCCACTGTCGATCCAGCCCTTGATCCGGTCGGCAATTCGCGCCGCCAGCCGATGAACCGCCTCGGTTCCCTCTCGCGGTTCGTCAAGCGGTGCCCATGGATCAGAGTCCGTACGCTCTGGCGGCTTTTCAGTCGGCCAGACCTCGACAAGGCCGGCTTCGCCTTCGCGGTGCGCCTCATGCGCCACGGCCGCCCTTGCGCCGATCCGCGCGCCCAGACCGTTTTCACCGCCAAAAACGAGATCAACGGCCTGCAGGATCGGTTCAACGGTGCGGAAGGACCGGGTCAGCGGAACGTCGTGCCAGGTGTGGCGCGCCGCGCCCGCGCGATCGCGAAATGCCGTGGCCAGTTCCGTGAAATGCTCTGGCGCGGCGCCCTGGAAGCCATAGATAGACTGTTTTTCGTCCCCGACGGCGAACAGCGAGCGATCGGCGGCGCCAGCGGTTTCGCCAGCAAAGAACTCCTGCGACAGCAGTTCGGCCACCTGCCATTGCGCGCGCGAGTTGTCCTGCGCCTCGTCGATGAGCAGGTGTTCGATGCCGCCGTCCAGCCGGTAGAGAACCCAGGCCGACCCGTGGCTCAAAAGATCAACCGTGCGTCCGATGAGATCATCATAGTCGAGAGCGCCGTCGGCCTGCTTGCCGCCTTCGTAGCGCTGGATTACGGTATCGGTAACCCTGAACAGCGCGGCGCTGGCCTGCGCGGTTTCAAGGGCCACGCGGGTTGCCTCCAGGTCGGCGAAGTGATCCCGCGCCGCACGCAGGTCCGCGGCCACATCCGGCGCGCCATCCAGCACCGCCTTTGACGGAAAGCCATTGTCCGATCGCGGCTTCCCCGCTCCTGTCATGAATGCCGCCCGGAAAGCCTCGATCCTGGATGCCGGGTCGGACGCCTCAACGGCTCTTTGCAGATCGGCGGCCCGCTCCGCGTCACGCTTGCCGCCGGTTGCAAGCAGGGCTGCGACAGCACGGTCGATCCGCGCCGTGCTCAAAACCTCGGCTTGGGCGCGCTCGGTCGCGCCGAGGTCGACTTCCACCGGAGCGCCTAATGCGTCCGCGATCAGGGCTTCCAGCGTCGTGTTCTCGACTTCTGTGGCACGGATCATCTGGCGCAGAACGTGACCGTGGCGCAGAGCCGCTTCGAGCAACTGTTCGAAACGGTCTTCGCGCACATGCGCCGCGACGGTCTCCAGGTCGCGATCCAGAAGGTCATCCGGCGCCGCTGCCGTATCTTCCAAAACGCTCCTGATCGCGGCGCGCAACCGCGCGAGAGACTCCGCTTCGGCAAGCACGGAAAAGCCGGGTGCAACGCCGGATTCCAGCGGAAATTGCCGAAGGATACGCTCGCAGAAGGCATGAATGGTCTGGATCCGCAGCCCGCCCGGTGTATCCAGCACATGACAGAACAGCCGTTGCGCCCGCGCCATTTCTTCTTCGCTTGGCGCCCGTCCCAGCAGCCTGCCAAGGCGTTCGCCGAGATCGTCCCGCGGCGCGACCGCCCATTCGCCGAGCAGCCGCGTCAGCCGGTTCGCCATTTCCGCGGCGGCCGCCTTGGTGAACGTCAAGCAGACGATCCCGTCTGGAGAGGTGCCAGTAAGCAGCAAGCGCAATACACGCTGCACGAGGACATGCGTCTTGCCCGTGCCGGCATTGGCGCGGACCCATGCGCTTGCGGCCGGGTCGCTGGCCCGCGCCTGTTCGGCTTCGGTGCGTTGCAGCGCCTCGCTCATTCGTCGTCTCCGCCGCGCCACTGCGCAACACGTGCAAGGTGAGCGTAAGGATCATACGCCCACAGCCCCTTGAAAGCCGGGCGTTGCATGGCCCGGTACGGCGTGGCGGGATCATCATAGCGCGCAATGAGGCCCGAAAGCTTCTTGCCCGCCGTTTCGGCCAGCAGAACTGGCCCCTCCAAGGGCCTTTCCTCGCCGGCCTTGAGGCCGCCAGCCGCGGAAATATAAGCCAGTCGCGCCAGAACCGGACCATCATCGGCTCCCCCCGCAACCGTGAACCCGCCGGAGATTGCAATCAGTCCCTCGAGCGGGAGCTGCGGCGATTTCAGCTGCTCGGCATCCGTCTTGCGCTTGTCGATCTTGCCGGTCTTGTAGTCGTAAATCGAAAGGGTGTCGTCCGTGCCGATATCGATGCGGTCGGCCCGCGCCGTCAGCGCGAAGCTGCCGCCCGGCGCATCGAGCAGCAGTTGACCCGGGACCTCGCTCAGACTGCGGCGTATATTCGCCCGGCGCGCCGGCTCCGTTCCGGCGAACCACTCAGCAAACCGCACAAGGCGCGGCCGCCAGAACGCGCGGACATGCGCGAACGCGCCCCACTCCGCCATCAAGATATCGGCGATGTCCATGAACTCGCGGGCGGGATCTTCCGGCAGTTCCACCGGAAAACGCTCCGCAAAATCGCCCAAGGCAGCATGAATGATCTGTCCGCGATGACGCTCATCCGGCCCTTCCGCAAGACCGGGCATCGGCTCAAGACGCAGGATGTGGCTGGCGTAGAGCGCATAAGGGTTAGCCATCCAGCGCTCGACATCCGATACGCTCAGGTGGCGCGGACGCGCGTGGATCGGCGGGCACGGCGCTGGCGGCTTTGGCGGCTCGCGACGCGGATTTCGCGGCATGTTCGGCGTGCTCACCCATTGGAGCCAGGGTTGCGAGGGCGTGAGCTGCCCTGCTTGTCCCAGCGCGCCGGCCAACAGACGCAAACGCGAGACCCACCGGCTTGGGACGGTTGGTGTGCCATCGACCTTCTGCGCCCGGGTGAGCACAACCTCCGGCGCGGCCAGTCCCTGAGCGAAGTCATGCGCCGAAAGTCCCGTCTGCCGTTCCGGCTCGGGCAAACCCAAAGCTGCGCGCATCGCCCGGTTAAGCCACGGGCCGGTCTGGGCCATCCGTGGCCAAACGCCCTCGTTCAGACCCCCGAGGATCAGCCGGTCCGCGCTTTGCAGGCGTGCTTCCAGCGGCCCCCAGATGAAAAGGCGGGGGTGCGTGCGTTCATCCGAATGCACGGCCCGTCGCCGCATCATTCCGGAAAAGAAGGCGGGATAATCAGACGGTGCGATCTCGGGCGCGATCCCCTCCGGCGCACCGTGACCCAAATCCTCCAGCAGCGCGGCCATCGCCTCGCCCGGCGGACCAGTCCAGATCGACGCGGCCTCTGACGTTGACGCGAGCGCCTCGGCTACCGCCGCATGCGCTGTTGCGTACGCCTGCGGTGCGGCAGCGGGATGCGCGACCAGCTCTGTGAGCGGAGCAAATGCCGTTTCAAGCCGCGCGACCAGCTCACCAGCGGCATCGGCGTCTTCGCCAGCACGCGCCAACCCCGCGCGCAAGCCATCGAGCCCGCTGGCAAACCATGGCTGGCGCAGCGCGATGATCTCCAGCTCGCTGACGCGCGCGGCGACCTCCTCCGACGTCCAGCCGAGGCGCAGGAACGGATGTTTGAGCACGCCCAGCAATGTGACCGCGTCCGCCTCCACCGCGATCTGCGCGACCAGTGCCATGAACCGGCCCATGGGTGTCGCGCTGAGCGGTTCACCGGCGCTGTCGGTCACTTCGAGACCCCAGGTGCGCAAAGCCGCCTGCACCCGTCGGGCCAGAGTGCGGTCGGGTGTGACAAGAGCGGCTGTCTTACCTGGCTGCTCAACCGTTTCGCGCATCATCAGCGCGATCGCCTCCGCCTCCTGCCGGGTGTCCGCCGCTTCCAGCAGGCTGATTCCATCGAGCGCTCTCGCCATCTCGGTGGGCGCAACACTGGCAAGAAAGTCGGTCCACCGCTCCGCGGTCTGGCCTGGCCGCATGACCTCGGAAACAAGACGCTGGCGCGGCGACTCCCTGGCTCCGGCCGGGTCATTGACCTGATCACGCGACACGCCAAGAGCCGAAAGAAGATGCGCGAGCCCGGCCTGTGGATGTTGCGCGCTCTCCGCGAGCGCGGCCCAACTGTCGGCGTCGAGCATTCTGTCAAGCCCCGGCAGCACGATCGCTCCGGCCGGAAGGTCCATCACGGTCTTCATCAGAGCCGCGGTTGCGGGCACGCTGCCAGTCGAGCCCGCGACGATCACAGGCGCGTCCGGGTTTGCCGCCAGGCGTCGCGCTTGCCGCGCCAGCAGCCGGTTGCGGCGTTCGACCGGGTCGAGCAGCCCGCGCTCACGCAGATGCTCGGGCCATTGCTGCGTCACGATGCCGAGAAAGCGCGAGGCGCGCTGCCAATATTCGGCCATGTCCTGCGGCACGAGACCGTCAATGCCCGCGAGATCAACGCCTTCCAGTTGCGCGGTGTCCAGAAGCCCCATCAGTTCCAGCGCCAGCTTACCCGCGGCGGCGGCCGAAAACCCGTGATGGGCGGTTTCCCCGGTGGCCGGGTCGACAGCCCGGGACCACCGCTGGACCAACGCCGTCATGGTCAGCCATCGTTCCATCTCCGGGATAGCGGGCGGCACATCCGCGGCGGTGTCGTCCTCCTCGATCCCGAAGGCGCTCTCGTCCACCGCGCCAAGCGGCCGGATCTCGGGCAGCAACAGCGCGCGTGCAGCCGACTGATGGACGAGTTCGTCACGCAACGCGGCGCAGGCCCGGCGTGTCGGGAGGTAGATCGTGGTATCGGCCAGGTCCAGCGGGCGGGGCGTCGCTCCGCCAAAGCGCGGCAGATCACCGCTCAGGATCAGCCGCGCGAGATCGCTCAGAAACGGCCGGTCGGCGCCAATCGTGTGAAGGGCCGGGTGCCGGACCATTAGCTGCACTCACGCGGCGTGAAGGCGCAGGCGCTGCTCGGCAGCGGCAAGCGCTTCGGGCGTGCCGATATGCATCCACTCGCCCTGCAACCGCACCCCGAACAGCCGGCCGCGCTCAATGGCCCGGTCCCACAGCGAGTTGAGGGAAAATGCGTTCGCCGGACTGTCGGCGAAAAGGCGCGGATGGGCGATCGACACGCCCGCGAAAACCCACGGGGCCGCCTCGGTTTCATGGCGGCGTTGCAGGCGGCCGTCGGCGCGAACAAAGAAGTCCCCGGCGCCGTCATAGCCCAGACTGGACCCGGCATCGGCCAGCAACAGAAGCGAGTCCATGCGCGCAGGGTCCCACATCGAAGCCATCCGGCTCAGGTTGATCGCGTTCTCCTCGAGCCAAACGGAATCGGAGTTGTGAATGAAGAACCCTCCGTGACCGAGCCGATCGAGCGCCTTGTTCACCCCGCCGCCCGTGTCGAGGAGGGCGGCGCGTTCGTCGGAAAAAGCGACCCGGGGCGGGCCCGCACGGGCGCTCAGGTAGGCCTCGAGCGCATCCGCCATGTAATGGACGTTCACGATCGCCTCGTTCACGCTGGCACCGGCCAACCGGTCGAGAACGTGATCGATCAAGGGACGTCCGGCAAGTGGCACCAGCGGTTTCGGCATTGTTTCGGTTAGCGGGCGCATACGCTTGCCGTACCCCGCCGCCAGAACCATTGCCGTGTTCAACGCCATCGCCTCCCCCTAGCGCCAGGCTCCGGCCTGAGCATTCCCATGCACCGCCGCCTGGCCCCGCGTGTCCATCGGCATGTGCTGCTCATACCAGGCGCGCAAAGCCCCAAGCGCGGGATGTTGCAGATTTCGCTCAAGGTAAGCCCGAACCCGCGGAACGTGAACCAGATACCCCGACTTGCCATCACGCTGGGCAAGACGCGCAAAGATGCCGAGGATCTTCGTGTTGCGCTGCGCGCCCAGCACCGCATAAGCCCGCGCAAAGCCGGACATGTCGAAGGCCCCGGTTCGCGCAACCTGCGCGCAGTAATACTTGAACAGCGCCGCCTCCACATCCTCAGCCACGCTTACCCTGGCGTCCTGAAGCAGCGAGACGAGGTCATAGGCCGGATGACCGATCACGGCGTCCTGAAAGTCGATCATCCCAAGGGGGCCGCGCGGATCCCCCGGCTTGAGAGCGATGAGGTTGGGTGAATGATAGTCGCGGAGCACCAGCCCCGTTTCCTGGGTGGCAAGCCATTCGAACTGCTCTTGCCAAAGTGAAGCGAACTCGTTCCGGACCGCCCGATCAGTCTCCCCGCCGGAGGTCACCGGCAGGAACCAGTCGAGCAGAAGGCCGGCCTCCGCATGGAGGGCACGCTTGTCATACTGCGGTATGCGGTGCGTGCGACCATCTCCGATCGGCAGGTCGCGGGGAATGGACGCGCCGCGCAGCCGCAGCAGCAGATCGACGGCCGGGCGGTAGAGCGTGCGGACCTCGCCGCTTCGCGCAACCAGTTTGCCCAGCACGAAATCCCCGAAATCCTCGACCAGCACAAAGCCGCGGGCCGTGTCTTGTGCAATCACGTCCGGGGCCGGCAGCCCTGCCTCGCGCAGGGCGCGCGCAACGGCTACGAAGGGGCCAACGTCTTCTGCCAGATGCGCGATCTTGCTATATGGCAGCCCATCCTCGATCGGCGGCCCGTCAGGTTGCGGTTCCCAGTCCATCAACAGCGCGTTTTCGTGTCCGCGCTGCAGGCGCACATAGGAACGGACCGACGCATCACCTGCAAGAAAGCGGGCTGAGGCGGCGCTCCAGCCGGCCTTGTTCTGGAAATCCGTCGCTGCCCGGAAACGCTCCAGCCGGGGCGCCCAGCCGCCGTAGCCCGTCAGCGTCACGTCGCGCTTGTCGGCTTCGTCACTCTCGGCGAATGCGACTCCGAGCCGCTCGGACGGGAGCATCCCGCCCAGACGCTCCGGCCATTCCACCAGCACCAACCCGTTTTCGCAGGCTTCTTCAAAGCCGAGTTCGCGCAACTCATCCGGGCTTTCGACGCGATAAAGATCGAAATGATGTATGTCGACAGCGTCTGTCTCGTAGGCCTGTACGAGCGCGAAGGTCGGGCTTGCGACTTCGACCTCCTCGTTGGCGATGGCGCCGATGAGGAAGCGCGCGAAGGTTGTCTTGCCCGCGCCGAGGTCGCCAGACAGCGTTACGACATCGCCCTTGCGGAGATAGGGCGCCAGCACCCGCGCCAAGCCGTCCACGCCATCAAGCGTCAAGCGCGGCAAGCGGATCTGCGTCATGTTTTCGGGCGATTCCGGCTTCACGTGACCACCCGCCTTTCCAATGTTCACTGAACGAAATGATGACCCGGGAGTGCGCCGACACTGTGACAACCCGCCCGCGCACTGTCCGGAGCCCTCACCCCTGCGCCTGCTGCAAGACGGGTTCCGCCGAAGCGTCGCCGGCATGGTTTGCCTGCCCGTCCTCCGGCAGCAGCACGGTCACCGTCGTCCCCGCACCTTCCGCCGAGTGCAATTCAATCTCGCCGGCGTGCAGCTCGACCAGGCTCTTCACTAGGGACAGGCCCAGCCCAGCGCCGCGATGCTGCGACCCCTGCGGACGGGTCTCGAAGCGGTGAAACACGCTGTCCTGATACTCCTCGGGGATCCCGCAGCCCGTGTCCCGCACCGAAAAGGCGACCATGTCGCCCTGCCGATGGCAACTCAGGGTTATGGTGCGATCCTCCTGGGAGAAGCCGATCGCGTTGGACAGCAGGTTGTAGAGGATTTGCGTGACGCGCTTGTCGTCGGCAACCAGCGTGTCGATGTCAGGCGAAACATCGATTTCGAGCTTGATATTCTCGGCCGACAGCCGCTCGCGCACGCCAAGCTCCGCCGCGCGGATGATGTCTCGGACGTCTTTTTCCCGCTTCTTGAGTTCCAGCGCGCCCGCGTCGATCGTCGCGAGGTCGAGAATATCGTTGATGATCGCCAGCAGCGCCTGGCTGGAGGCGCGGATATCACCGAGATATTCCCGCTGGCGATCGTTCAGCGCGCCCACATGGGGCTCGCCCAGAAGCTCACTGAACCCGATGATGTTCGTGAGCGGCGTGCGCAATTCGTACGACACGTGGGAAATGAACGTGTTCTTCAGGCGATCGGAGGCTTCCAGCGCTTCGTTGCGCTCGATCAGGGCGCGCTCCACGCGCTTGCTGTCGGTGATGTCCACATAGGTCATCATGGTCGCGCCGTCGGGCAAAGGAACCCCGGCATACGCCAGGACCGTCCCGTTTTCCAGCGTCACCTGACCTTCGAAGGGGGCGCGCTCCTCTTCCAGGTCGACAATCGCATCTCGCGTGCGCTGCCACGGCTGCGGATCGGCGACCTGATCGGCGCTCTCGGAGATAACCTCGTCCACATGAGGGGCGCCGCCGAGGAAGCTGTCGTCAAGATCCCAGATCTGGGTGAAGGCCGGGTTGAACAGGCGCAGCCGCCCATCCGAGCCGAAAACCGCCACCCCTTCACGCAGATGATCCAGCGTTTCGCGCTGTACCCGGATCAGCGCGTTGTACCGGCTCTCCAGCGCGAGCCGCTCGGTTACGTCGTCGTAAAGGAAGGTGACACCGCCATCGGGCCGCTGATCGCTTGCAACGTGGATCGCGCGCCCATCGGGCAGGTGCCAGTAGTCGTCCTGCAACGCCTGCTCGCCGGCATTATCGAACGCCTTCATCTGACGCGAGCGCCAGTCCCGATAGTCGATCTGCTCCGGCAGCGAGCGTTCGGCCCGGAGCCGGTCAAGGATCTCCCCATAGGCGGGGCGCTGATCGAGCCAGGTCTGCGGGAACGGCCACAGGTTGGCGAACGCCTCGTTGTAGAAGGTCAGCCGCCGGTCCGTGCCGAATATCGCAACGCCGGTGGCGACGCGGTTCAACGTGCGGGCATGGGCCGCCATCTGACGGTCCAGTTCGCCGCGCGCGCTTTCGAGCGGGGCAACGTCGATGGCCACGCCCCCGCTCGCGTCGTCCACGGGGAGCACGACCGTATCATAACTGCGCCGCTCGCCGCCGACGATCGTCTGCAAACGCTCACGGAACGTCTTGCCTGCCGCCAGCGAACTGTCGATCCGCCGGCGAAGGCGCGACTCGAGCAGTTCGATCTGCTGATCGACCACCCGCGACTGGCTGGCTTCCTCCACCGTAGCGACATAGGCCTGGTTGACCCAGCTCAGCCGTCCCTCTGCGTCACGAAGCCATGCCGGAATCGGAAGCGCCTGCAACAGGTTGCGGAAGGCGGCCAGTTCGTTCTCCGCTGCCGTCAGCCGCTCGGACAGGCGAGCCCGTTCCTCGCCATAATCTTGCAGAAGCCGCAGGCGCAACACGACGAAACGGCCCGACGGCCGGCCTTCCGCCTCGATGTTCGCGCCCTGGGCCGTCGTCACGATCTGGTCGAAGGCTTCCCCCCGCTCGCGAAGGGCCTTCAGGCTCTGCTCAAGCATCAGCGCGCTGTCTGAGTCCAACCACGAGGCAAACCGGGTCACATGCCGCGGCTCGATCGGTACGCCGATCTCGGGCGGGAGCGTATAGGTCATCATCCGCGGGTCCCGGGCATCATGCGCCCAGGCGATGACGGCCTGACTCTCGGCATTGAGCAGCGCATAAGCCGCGTCAAGCTCGGCGTGTGCATCTTCAAGATCAGCAGCGGTTCGCAGCCCTGCCGCCCGCCCCCGATGAACAGCCAGCCCAAGCACGACAAGGGCGACGGCGGCGGCCATACCCAGAACACCCGCACCGATCGCGAGAAACGGCGCGACCTCGCCAGGCACCGCCGCGCCCAGATCGCTCCCCTGTGCCCGGGCCGGGCGTACCGGCGGGCCGGCAAGGGCCAACATCGATCCCACCATGGCCGGCGTGAACTTTCGGGACCACACCCGTATGGAATTTCGCATGTCGCGTCGTCGCCTGTTCACGAAAGAAACCCGCATCTGAAGACCCCTTGGCGCAGGCCGCATCTCAACACGCAGCGCCGCGTCGAATCGCTCGCATCTTAACCTCTCGATGGCCTGCGGCCCAACGTCCGGTTGTATCATCCACGGGCGATTCATGTTTTCGATGGCGAATCACATGCGGCTGGCCCGGCAGTGGCATCCAAATCCGATGACAACGCTTTATGCATTGGCTATAGCTGGCAATCATCAGGTCGCCGGAACGGCCATAATCAGAAGCGAACGTCCATAAGGGCGCGTCGTCGCAACAGGTTGGGGGTCAAAAAGTGAGCAAGAGTCGCGAAGCCATCATTCAGGATGACACGGTCATCAAGGGCGAAATTTCCAATTGCGAGTACATCGAAGTCTACGGCTATGTCGAGGGTGAGCTTTCCGCCTCGCGCGTGATGGTCCGCGAGGGCGGCAAGGTCTTCGGGACGCTGCACGCGGGCGATGCCGAAGTCGAGGGGCTGCTGCAGGGCGATATCTTCGTGAACAAGCTCATCAGGATCGGCAGCACCGGCAATGTCAACGGCGACGTCCAGTACGGGCAGATTGCCGTTGATCTCGGCGGCTTGTTGAGCGCAAAGCTGACCAACGTACCGCCCGAAATCAAAGGCGACATGGAACTGACCGTGAAGAAAGGCAAGGCGGTGCGGATTTCCCTGGTCGACCTGAACGCGGTGGACCCGGACGACGATTCGAAAGATCTGGAATTCTCGGTGAGCAACGCGCGTGGCGGGTTCGTCGCGCACTCGAAAGCACCCTCCAAGCCGATCACGAGCTTCACCCAGGCCGATCTGGAAGCCGGGTCCGTCGCCTTTGTCCACGACGGGCAGTCCACCGACCAGGCTGGTTTCGAAGTGCAGGTGCAGGATGCGCAAGGTGCAAGCTCTGGCGCGCCGACGCCAGTGCATGTCAATGTCCAGGGGTGAGCCGGCCGCCTCGACACGGAGTCGCGCCCATGCGCCGTTTCCTGATTGCCGTTCTGGTCATGACATGGGTGGCGAGCCCCGCGTTCGCTGGATCGATCGCCCCGCGCGAGGGTTGGCGCGTGCATGATACCGCGCAGTCCTACAGCACCCTGCTGGACAACACGCGCGCGGCCATCCAGGACGAAGGACTGTTCCTCGTGACCGATGCGGGGCCGACGCAGGCGGCCGCCAACCGTGGCATCGACATCCCCGGCAATCGCATCCTCGGTGTATTCCGCAACGATTACGCGGTGCGCGCAGTGCGCTTGTCGGTGCCCGCGATGATCGAGGCGCCGATCCGGCTCTACATCACCGAAGACGACGACGGTACGGCGACACTCAGCTACAAGACGCCCACCCACGTTTTCGGCCCCTACATGGCCGAGGGCGGACCGAAGCTGGAAGCGCTTGCGGAAGAACTGGATGAGGTGTTCGCCGCGATCGCCGCGCGCGCCGTCTCGGCGGAATAAGCCTCCGGCTGCATCTCCCCTGCCGTCAGGCCGGCTTGCGGGCGCGAATGTGGCCGGTCAGGAGTTGGCCCTGCTCGGCGAGCATCAGCCGGGTTTTGGCGTTCTTCACAGAGCGCTGGGCACTTTCCTCGCCGAATTTCTCGACATAGGTCGGCCAGAGCGGTCCGGAAAGCCGCGCGACCTCGTCCCGGCAGAATTGGATGAACCAGTCGCCGCGGTCCTCCGTGTCGATTTCGACAAATCCTGCGCCGGCGAGTTCGTCCGCCGTGCTGCGCAACGAGGCCATCTCGTAGGTTTCCTCGCCCGTGGTCGCCCATTCGCGCATTTCAGGCGTGTAGGGCGCGTCCGCCCGGAACCAGTCGGAGATCAGCAGGTGACCGCCGGAGCGGATCACGCGATGGAGTTCAGCGAGGACCGGCGCCTTGTCCGGGATGTCGACGATCGAGTCCTTGGAGAAGGCGAAGTCGAAACTGTCATCCTGAAATGGCAGCGGGCCCGGATCGACCGCCTCGAAGCGCACGCGATCCGACAGGCCCATATCAGCAGCCCGGCGCGCGGCGAGGGCGACAGCCGCAGCATTGATATCGACCCCGACCATCCGGCTGGCGCCATGGTCTGAGACGAGCAGCGTGTCATAACCACCGATCCCGCAGCCGAGATCGAGGCCTGTCTTGCCGCGAATATCAACCGGCCCGATCAGCCGGGAGAGTTCCTCGGCCCCGCCCGGCGAGAGCATCCCCTCGCC
>CAYFTI010000049.1:0-15939 GCA_964346065.1 uncultured Hyphomicrobiaceae bacterium | reverse complement strand
GTTTAGCACAATTCCAAAGTATTCGCCAGCCTTCTGAAGCGCGCGCGGATCGCGCGGGTTTTCCAGCCCTTGCGGCGTGCCCCACTCTTGCCGTATCCAGAGAGGCGGAAAAAAAGGACAAACGACCATGCCCCATGCGATTCGCGTTCAACGCTACGGCGGGCCGGAGGAGATGCGCTGGGAAAGCGTCGAGGTGCCGCCGCCCGGCCCCGGCGAGGTGACGGTGCGCCACAAGGCGGTCGGCCTCAACTACATCGACGTGTACCACCGCACAGGGCTGTACCCGCAGCCGAGCCTGCCGTTCACGCTCGGCACGGAGGGAGCAGGCGAGGTTACGGCGGTCGGCGAAGGCGTGGACCGTCTCGCGGTGGGCGATCGCGTCGCGTATGCGGGCCCGATCGGCTCTTACGCGCAAGCGCGCAACATTGCCGCTGACCGGGTTGTGCAACTTCCCGATGCGCTCGACTACCAGACGGCCGCTGCAATGATGCTGGGGGGCATGACGACCCGCTACCTGTTGCGCAAGACCTATCCGGTCAGCCCGGAAACGGTAATGCTGTTCCACGCCGCAGCGGGGGGTGTGGGTCTGATCGCCTGCCAGTGGGCCTCTGCGCTCGGCGCAACAATCATCGGCACGGTCGGGTCAACGGAGAAGGGCGAGCTTGCCCGCGCGCATGGCTGCACGCATGTCATCAACTATCGCGAGGAGGACTTCGTCGAGCGGGTGCGCGAGATCACGGGGGGCACCCTGTGTGATGTGGTCTACGATTCGGTCGGCAAGGACACGTATCCGGGCTCACTCGACTGTCTGAAGCCGCGCGGCCTGTGGGTCAGCTTCGGCAATGCCTCGGGCAAGGTTCCCCCGGTCGATATCGGATTGCTTGCGGCGAAGGGCTCGCTGTTCCTGACGCGCCCCTCGCTCGCGGCCTACATCGCCACACGCGCTGAGCTGGAGGAGACGGCGAACGACCTCTTCGACATGGTCGCGAGCGGGAAGGTGAAGATCAACGTCAATCAGACTTATCCGCTACGCGACGCGGCGCAGGCGCATCGCGATCTGGAAGCGCGCAAGACGACCGGATCAACCGTCTTCCTCGTCGACTAGAGCTCGCGCCAAGAAAGCCGAAACCGGCTTTCCGGGACCTCGCGCGCCCAACAGGATGAGCCGGCCGGACCGGGGGCACATGTGCTGGATCGAACGCAACGCGCCGGGCCCGGCGCCACGAAGACGGCTTGGACGCTTTACAGCCTTGGCGGGATCCTCACTGCTGCGAGCATCTACGCGGTTGTCCATGTCGCTGCCCGGCTGATCGCCTCGCTCAATCTGGGCGAGGACGACCCGCTGCCGGAAATCCTGGTTCAGCAACTGCAGCTCGGCTATCTGCCGGCGCGCCCCCCGCTTTACGATTGGCTGGTCTGGGGTGTGCAGCGCATCACCGGACCGGGCGTTATCGGCTATCAGCTTCTGAAATACGCGCTGCTGGTCGCTGCCTGCGGCTTTTTGTTCCTCGCCGCGCGCCGGGTCATGGCGGGCGACAACCTCTGGGCGTTCCTCACCGCGGAGTCGCTTGCGCTCATCTACCAGATCAGTTGGCGTTTCCATGAGGGGTTCACGTACCAGGTCGGCGCGATGGCGCTCGTCGCGGCGACTTTCTGGGCGTTTCTTCGGGCCGTGGACGACGCGCGCTGGCGCGATTTTGCCTGGCTCGGAGCGTTCGCGGGGCTCGGGTTGCTCTGCGCCCAGGAATACTGGGCGTTCCTTGGAATTCTGATTGTCGCCGCCCTGCTTCAGCCTGCTTTGCGCGCGCGGCTTGGAACGCCTGCTGGCCTGTTTGCGGGAGTTGTGGCGCTGACCGTGTTCTCACCGCATCTGGCCTGGCTGGTAAGCGAGCCGGGCCGTCTCGCGGCGGCGCTTCCGGTATGGCAGTTCCCCAGCGCCGGAACGTGGGGTGATGCGGGACAGGGCATCCGCCGTGCCTTCACCGAGCCCTTGATGTATCTTGCCCCGCTGGTGTTCATCTACCCGATCATGTTCCCACGCATGGCGCCGCAAACGCTGCGCCAGACGCGCTTGCGTCCCGCCCGCAACGGTATCGATCATGAGCAACTCGTTCTGCACATGACGCTACTCAGCGTCGGTGTGCTGATCCTCGGCGCCCTTGTGGCGGGCGTGTGGAAATATCCCACGCATGCCCTGATGCCGCTCTTCCTGATCACCACGATCTGGCTGGCCGCGCGTGCGCGGCAGGCGGCGCGGACCAAGGGCGAAGTCCGCCGTTTCGTCTGGCTTGCGGTGATCATCACGATCGTTGCGCTTGGCGGACGTCTGGCGAACATGTATGTGCTTGAGCCGGTTTGCCAGATTTGCCGTTGGGGTATTCCTTATGCGGAGCTGGCCCGCGCCATTGACCGGGACACGCCGGCAAATGCGGATATCATCGTCGTCGATGACGATCTGGGCGGGAACTTGCGTCGGTTGCTTCCAGAGCGCCGTATCGTCTGGGCGGCGCACCCGCCGTTCGTACCGGATCCGGCGAAACGACGGTATGTCCTGTTATGGGATCACGAACGCGGTGATATGAGCGCGTTACGTGAATTTCGAGCGGCTTTGCCCGGGCTGGAGCACGCCGCAATCAACCGGGCAAGGACAGCCCGGATCCCGTGGATGGACCATCTCTGGAAGCCGGACGGTTACCGCCATTCAACCTGGCGGTTTACGGTTTTATCACCGCAGATGTGAACTGCCGTCTCTTGCGCCGCGCTGTTTACCATATCTTTTCAATGCTCTGCCAGCTTTGCCTCCGGTATGCGGGCGTATGCGCGAACGCGACGTCCGGAGTTCGAGCGGGTGACGCTGTGTGGTGGCGTCGCAGTAGCGGAGTCTTTCGTTATGGCAAGACAGGATTACGAAACGTATGGTGTTCTGGGCTCCGGGAGCAATGCTCAGGGCAGTGAGGCCTTCCTGAGCCTCGGTATCCAGTATGCCACCGGCAATGGCGTGGCGCATGACCTTGTTGCCGCCCATAAATGGTTGAACATTGCCGCTATTCGCGGCAATCGGCAGGCTCTGCGGCATCGCCGCGAGATCGCCGCGGAAATGACGAGAGATGAGATTGACGAGGCCCTGCAGCAGGCGCGCGCCTGGCTCAATCCGCGCTGAGAGGCGCATGTTCCATGCCCACGCCCGGGGCCGGAAACGGAGCATTGGGTGGCGATACTTCTGCTGATCTCGGATATGGTGCCCGAGGAATGGGACGGGGCCATTGCCAGTCTTTCTGAACAGCATACCGTGCGCGTCTGGCCCTACCTCGAAGATCCGGCTGAAATCGAATACGCCATTGTCTGGAAACCGCCGCGTGGCGCGCTGCAGGGGTTTCCGAACCTGCAGGTAATCTTCTCGATGGGCGCGGGCGTCGATCATCTCATCGGCGCTGATCTGCCTGACGTGCCGATCGTTCGCTTCGTGGCGGACGATCTGTCCGAGCAGATGAGCGAGTACGTTCTGCATCACGTGCTGCTGCATCACCGGCGGCATCTCGATTATGCCGCGCAACAGGTATGCCAGGAGTGGCGGCCGCTGCCTCAACCAACGGCGCGGGAGGTGCGCGTCGGCGTGATGGGCACCGGTGTATTGGGCGGGGCGGCGGCGGCCAAGCTTGTTGAAATCGGTTTTCAGACCCGGGGCTGGAGCCGTACGCGCAAGCAAATCGACGGCGTCGCCTGTTACGCGGGCTCGGACGAGTTTCTACCGTTCCTCGGCGGCACAGATATCCTGGTGAGCCTGCTTCCCCTGACGCCCCAGACCCGTGGTCTGCTCGGCGCCAAGCTGATCGCGGCGATGGCCGCGGATGGCGCGCTGCCGGGCCGGGTCATTATCAATGCCGGGCGCGGCAGTCTGCAGAACGAAGAGGAAATCGTCGCCGCACTCAACGACGGCACTTTGTGGGGGGCCTCGCTCGATGTGTTCGAGACGGAGCCGCTGCCCGGGGACAGTCCGCTGTGGGGCGACCCGCGGGTGGTCGTCACGCCGCATATCGCGGCCGTTTCGCGGCCACAGCCCTTGTTCGATTACGTGCTGGAGCAGATTGGCAAACTCGAGCGCGGAGAAGGTTTGGACAACGTCGTGGACTTGCAGCGCGGTTATTGAGCCTGGCCCGTGTTGGGCAGTTCCAGGGTCGTATCCGCGCTCACAAGCCGCTTGACCGAGGAAGGCTTGCCCCAACTCTGGGCAATTCTTTCCAGCGCGTGGCGAACCGGCTCCATCACCGTTTCCATCTGGTGCCCGCTGGCGTGGACGAACCAGTCGCTGGACTGTGCAATCGCCACGTGCCCCTTCCAGAAGATCAGGTCGCCGCGCTCGAGCCCCCCGCGCAGCGTGCCGTCCTCCTCGATGATGCCTTCGACGGTCTCGCCGACCTCTGGCTCCTGCATGTCGGTGTCGCGTGGACATTCGATGCCCGCAGCCTGTAGCGCAAGCTGTACGAGAGCCGAGCAGTCAACACCCAGGCTGGTCTTGCCGCCCCACAGATAGGGTGTGCCGACAAGCCGCTCGGCGGCGCGAACGAAATCCTTGAGCTTGTCATTTGCGCCGACGCAGTGGTCCGCAAAGACGTATCCGCCGCGCGCCAGGCTCAGGAAGCGGCCTTCGCGCCCGTCCGAGGCAATACGTGCGCCAAACGTCAGCATGTCGAGCGGGGGCGTCTTGATGTCGGGTGCGGGGTAGATGTGGCTGGAACGCACGCGCAGGACATGGGTCGGGGCGAACACGTTCGATGAGACATGATCCGCGGGCATGTAGCCGACATAGCCATCGCGCTGGAGCTGCCCCCAGACCCACCCATCTCGCGAGTCGTAGACGGTAACGGCCTCGCCGTGCAGTGCCTCGGTCATAAGGGGCGCGCGGAACTTCGGTGCGCTGCGCACCGGGGCGCGCGTGGCAATGACCTGTTGCGTGACGCCGTCGACATAGCGCGGCGCGCTGACCCGGTCACTCAGCGCGGAGGCGGCCATATCCTCGCGGTAGGCGTTGCGGCGCGGATCCGGGCGGTCGTTGCTCACGGCTTGTAGGCCTCGCTCAGAAGTTGGAACGTTGCACGGGCGCCTTGCGGCTCACCGCCCGCGGGACGTCCGGGGACGGCGCGCGGCGTCCATGCGTAGATATCCATGTGCATGAAACGGGACGTGTTCTTCACGAAGCGTTTGAGGAATAGCGCGGCCGTGATCGAACCGGCGAAGGGGCCGTTGTAGATATGATTCACATCGGCCACGCGGCTCTTCAGAAGCTGATCGTACGGCTGCCAGAACGGCATCCGCCAGGCCGGATCAGCCACGGACATCGCCTTTTCCGACAGATCGCGCGCGAGGGCCTCGTCGTCGGTGTAGAACGGCGGCAGATCCGCGCCGAGCGCAACCCGTGCAGCCCCGGTCAGAGTGGCGAAGGTAAACAGGTGCTCGGGCTTCTCCTCGTCCGCCAGCGAAAGGGCGTCCGCGAGCACCAGTCGGCCTTCGGCATCGGTATTGGCGATCTCGACCGTCGTCCCGTTGCGTGCGCGAAGGATGTCGCCGGGCCGGAACGCCGAGGCCGAGATGTTGTTGTCCGCCGCCGGGATCAGCAGGCGCAGGCGTACCGGGAGCCCGGCCGTCATGATCATTGCCGCGAGCGACAATGCCGTGGCCGCACCGCCCATGTCCTTCTTCATAAGCCCCATGGCGCTGGCAGGCTTGATGTTGAGGCCCCCGGTGTCGAAACAGATCCCCTTGCCGACGATGGTCACTTTCGGCGCCGACGGCTCGCCCCATTGCAGGTCGATCAGACGCGGGGCGCGGTCGCTGGCCCGGCCGACGGCATAGATCATGGGGAGGTTCTCGGCGTCGAGCCGCGACCCCTCGATGACATGAACATCCGCCCCGAACTCCAGCGCAACGTGACGCGCGGCATCTTCCAGCTCCGCTGGACCGAGTTCATTCGCGGGATAGTTGATGAGTTCGCGCCCCATCCATATCGCGGCGGCGATGTTCAGCACCCGCTCACGGTCCACGCCATCGGGGACAACAAGGCGGCGCGGTCCGCGCTTTGCATCGGCGCTGGTGCGAAAGGCCGTGAATTCATATGCGCCGAGCGCCCAGGCGACCGCGGCGAGTTCAGCATTCGGCGTCGGCGCGGCAAAGCGATAGGTGCCCGCGGGCAGGGCGGTCGGCAGAATACCCGGCGTAAGGGCGCCGAACGGGGCGTTCTCGTCGCGGCCCAGGCCGACCACGGCTCCGGCCAGCCCGTCCTCGCCGGGCAGCATCGCCGTATTGCCGCCGCGCGCCTTCCAGCCGATGGTACGCAGCCACGCCTTCGCCCGTTCTGGCAGGCCCGGCAGGTCGATCTTGTCGGCATTGTCGCTGGTCGGCCAGACGGGAACGGCATCTTCAGCCGTGCCGGGGGCAAGGATCAGCCCGTCGAGCTCATCCCGAAAGTCGCGCAAGGATACTGCCATTCAAAATCCAACTGGCTTGAGTTTTTGGCGAACAGTGGGGAAGCGCGCCTGAACCGGGCCTGAACACCCTGACCACGTAGAATAGCGTCGGACTCGCGCAACGCCAATGCCTGCCGTCGATCTTTCCTCAGCATGATTTCCGGGCGGCGGTTTGACGAAACCGCCGGAGCGACGTATCACCTCAGGTGAGGATACCATTGCCCAAAACCGGGAGGCGATCAGCATGTTCCGAGCGCTGCGGCTAGACGAGACGGACGGGCGCATCACGGCGTCTGTGGCGGATGTGGACGAGAATGCCTTGCCCGAGGGCGACGTCACGGTTGCGGTGGACTACTCCACGCTCAACTACAAGGACGGCATGATCGTCAACGGGCTGGGCAAGCTCGTACGTGCCTATCCTCACATTCCGGGCATCGACCTGGCCGGGACCGTGGACGAGAGCAGCGATCCGCGGTTCAAGCCGGGTGACAAGGTATTGCTGACGGGCTGGCATGTTGGCGAGCGGTATTGGGGCGGCTTCGCGGAAAAGGCACGGGTCAAGGGCGACTGGCTCACGCCCATCCCGGAGGGACTGTCGACATTTGACGCCATGGCCGTTGGCACTGCCGGTTTCACCGCGACACTCGCGATCATCGGGCTGGAAGAGCACGGCCTGACAACCCAGAGCGGCGACGTTCTTGTGACCGGCGCATCGGGCGGCGTCGGCTCGGTGGCCGTCTCGATGCTCGCCAAAGGGGGCTACAGGCCTGTTGCGCTGACCGGCCGGACGAGCGAAGCGGAGTATCTCACCGGCCTGGGCGCGGTGGAAATCGTGGCGCGCGACAGCTTCCTGGAGGGCGATGCGCGTCCGCTGGAGGCCGAAAGATGGGCCGGTTGTGTGGATGCTGTCGGCGGCGCGGTGTTGGGCCGTGTCCTGGCACAGTTGAACTATGGGGGCTCCGTCGCCGCCGTCGGGCTCGCGGGAGGCCCGAAGCTGGAGACAACAGTGATGCCGTTCCTGCTTCGCGGCGTGAACCTGCTCGGCATCGATTCGGTGCTATGCCCCCGTGATCGCCGCGAGACGGCATGGCAGCGCATTGCCCGCGATCTGCCGTTGGACAAGCTGCATGCCATGACCCAGACGGCGCCCTTGAGCGATGTGCCCCGGCTGGCTAGCGCCATCCTCAAGGGCGAGGTTCGTGGGCGCATGGTCATCGACGTACGGGCCTGAGACCGATTAAACGCACGGCGCGCTGCTATCAGTTGGTGGGCCCGTTGAAGTTCATGAGTTGCTCCTTGATGCGGCCGAGCAGCGCCTGAATATCATCGCCGGCCTGACCGATCAGCGTGATGACCGCGACCCCGATGCCCGCGGCGATCAGACCGTACTCGATCGATGTCGCGCCGGACTCGTCACGCCAAAAACGGAGAAGCTGTCTCTTCATCGTCCTCTACTCCCAGAAAGCCTCATGTGCAGGCGCGAGCACCCGGGCTCGCACGCCTGAACAGAAAACGGATCGTTTCAAAGGCTATGTTATGGAGAGGACGCTAGGCCGTAACGCTTAAGCGCAGTTTAATCGCGAAGCCGAAGCTGAAACCTATCGAATATAACGAAAATTATCGGTTAATGCGCCGAGCCGCTGGTAAAGTATTGAATACCCCGGAAATACGCCGGGGCCAGGCTGGCGTGTTCATGTATGGTCGGGCGCGCGCCTCGCCAGATTATTCTGGGCGCCCTCGATAACGGCCCGAAACTCGCAGATGACTTTTGCATAGACCGGGCGCTTGAACGGCACCACCAGCTCGGGAACCTTATCCAGCGGGACCCAGCACCACGCGTCGAACTCCTGCTTGTGCGGCGGCGGCGGGATCAGGTTGATCTCGCTCTCATCGCCGAGGAAGCGCATCGCAAACCACTTTTGTTTCTGACCGCGATACTTGCCGTTCAGCGCGACGCCGAGCGCCTCCTCCGGCAAGTCATAGGTGTACCACTCGCGGCTTTCCGCAAGCATTTCGGCGTTGTTCGAGCCAATTTCCTCCAGCAGTTCGCGATGCACGGCGGAGCTCGGGTCCTCGCCCGGGTCGATGCCGCCTTGCGGGCATTGCCATGGCGACGATAGCCGCCCTTCGTCCCATTTTGGAACACGCCGTCCCATCCACACACGGCCTTCGCTGTTGGTCAGCATGACGGCCACGCAGGCGCGGTACGGCAAATCCACGGGACGCGG
This sequence comes from uncultured Hyphomicrobiaceae bacterium, assembly GCA_964346065.1. Taxonomy (GTDB): domain Bacteria; phylum Pseudomonadota; class Alphaproteobacteria; order Rhizobiales; family Rhodomicrobiaceae; genus Dichotomicrobium. The sequence continues at coordinate 7,250 of CAYFTI010000049.1, read as the reverse complement.
CATCGGCTAATTGCCCGTTGTTTGCGAGACGCGCTGTGCCGGCGGCTCGGACACCACCTGGCTCACCGGCACCAGAACGAGCCCTTTCCCGTTGAGCGATGTCAGCCAGCCATCAAGGGCGTCAAGGGTGGCGCCGTGGGCATGACCAATCGCGATCGCCGAGCCGTTCGCCTTGGCGCGGGCCTCCAGGTCATTCAGGGCCTTGCGGATCGCGTCTGGTTTGCGCGTCTCATCAATCACGACGTCAGCCACGGAATATGCCAGCGAAACCTGTTTCGCGAGCTGGCGGGTCGTGGCATTGGCGGCCTTTCTGTCATCAACGTAGAGCAGATTGCGCGCCTTCAGCTCCATGAGCATGGGCGCGAATGAGCCGGGTGACGAGGCAAACTTGCCGCCAAGGTAATTCGTGACCCCGGTGATTCCGTTGAACCGGTCCAGCAGCCAGTCCAGCCGTTCCAGGTTCTCGTCGATGGACAGCGATGTGAGCAGCGTATGCGGTCCCGGGTTGGTGTCGGGATAGGACTTCGGCTCCAGCGGGATCTGCAGCAGGATGTCGTGACGTTCCTTGCTGGCGCGCTGGGTCCAGGACTTCAGGTCCTCACCGTAAGGGACAAATGCCATCGCCACAGGCCGGGGGAGCTGATCGATCGCGCGTTTGGTCAGGTCGGGTTTCACGCCGAGACCGCGGATGATGAGGGTGATCTTGCCGTTTACGGCGAAGTCACCGCGCTGACGGGGCAGGGCAGGTGCGTCGTCGGGCGATACGGGAGGGCCCTGCCGGACAGCCCTCTCAGGGGTGGTGGTTTCATCGTTCTCGCCGCGTGCGTCTGCGGCGGGCGCGGCGCTGGATTGCTCGGTGGCGTCGGCCTGCTGGCTCACGCCTGGATCGAGCGATGCGATCGTTGTATCGGCTGGTGCGGCCTCGTCCATGCTGGCCGGATCGTCTGTGTTGGCCAAAGCCGGCAAATTGCGCGCGTCCGGTTGGTTCGCAGGCTCGGGCGTCGCGTCGCCGGGAGCATTTGCCGTGGCAGGCGACGGCTGCTCGGACGCTGGTTCGGATGCGCTGTCGGCGGCGGTTTCCTGCTCGGCGTTGCCGCTGCCCGGTGAGCCGCTATCGCCGCCGCTCAATTCCGAGGCAAGAAGCTGGGTCATCGAGATCGTGTCGGACTGCGAACCGGTATTATCCGATCCTTCAAACACAGAAGCGGATGGCGGGCTTTCCGTGGCCGCCTGCCTCTGAGCCGCGGACACCGCCGGCTCGTTTTGCGGGTCGGGCTTTACCCGGTTGGCGGCGGTATCGGCGTCGGACGTGGTAGCGTCGGGACCTTGCGCTGATGCCGCGCGGTCGCTTTTGGTCTTGCCCTCCGCCTCCCGGAGGCGCGCCGCGATCACTTCGTCCAGTGACTGCTCCTGCTCGCTGGCTCCGGAAGCGGGCTCAGCACCATTCAGAGATCCCGTTGCTTCGTCTCCGCCGGACGGGGCGGTTGCTGTTCGCGTTGCCTCGGTGGCCCCGGTTTCAATGACAAGCGTGAGCGAATCATCCGGCCTCTCGGGTGCAGGCGAGAGCGAGAGAAACAGAACCGCGCCGGCGCTGGCCACGACTGCCACCAGTGTCGTTATCAGAAGAGCTCTCATTGTGTTGCCCCCGGTTGGCGCCGCCCGGCGCTGGACTGCGTCCTCCGGTGCGGCGAACGCCGGTCCTGCCGTCAGGGCCGGCAGCCGTCAGCCCCCTGCAGTCTGCTCGGACCGCAAGGGGATTTTCACGCTGACGCGTCGGCGACGCTGGCCTTTACCATCACGAAGCCTGCTATACAGGCGCGGCTGTGATGAGAGAAAGGCACGTCGCCGAGAAAGCTGTGGACCGTTGCGTCTTGGAGCCTGCTAATTCGCGGCCTCTTTCTCCGATACGGCGGCGTTTTCCGCTTTCACCTTCGGCGCCTCGCCGTGGATCAGGTCGATAGCGAACTGAAGCTGGGTGTCCTTGGCCTGATCCTTCGGCACATAGGCCACGCTGCCGGAGGTCTCTTCGCCGTCTTCGGCGCTCAGATGGCCCCGCAGCGCCGCCTCTCCGCGCGGCTTGGTCAGGCGCTTCTTCATTTCCTCGGGGAGTTCCTGCTTGACCGCATGATCCGGTGAAATGCCCTTGGCCTGGATCGAGCGGCCGGAGGGCGTGTAATACCGGGCCGTCGTCAGGCGGATCGCACCGTCGGTCCCCAGCGGAATGATCGTCTGAACCGAGCCCTTGCCGAATGACCGGGAGCCAACGACATTCGCGCGCTTGTGATCCTGCAGAGCGCCGGCCACGATTTCCGAGGCCGAGGCGGAGCCGCCGTTGATTAGGACAACCATTTTCTTGCCGTTCGTGAGGTCGCCAGGCTCGGCTGCGGAGCGCTGGGATTCGCTGCTCTTGCGCCCGCGTGTCAGGACGATTGCACCCTGGTCGAGGAAGGCGTCGGACACGGAAATGGCCTGGTCCAGCAATCCGCCAGGGTTGTTGCGCAGGTCGAGAATATACCCGCTCAGCTCGTCGCCCAACTCCTCCTGAATGCTTGAAATCGACTCGCGCAGTTCGTCATAGGTCTGTTCGTTGAACGTCTTGACGCGGATATACCCGATGTCATCCTCGATCTCGTGGCGGACGGGGGTAATGCGGATGATGTCGCGCTCGATGCGCACGTCGAAAGGTTCCTCGACATTCTTGCGCACGACCGTCAGCACGATTTCGCTGTCAACCGGGCCGCGCATCTTCTCGACCGCCTCGCCAAGCGTCAGGCCGCGGATCGATTCGCCATCCAGATGCGTGATGAAGTCGCCGGAAAGCAGACCAGCCTCCTCCGCGGGGGTGTTCTCGATGGGGGAGACGACCTTCACGACATCGTTTTCCATCGTCACCTCGATGCCGAGCCCGCCGAACTCGCCGCGGGTCTGCACCTGCATTTCCCGGAAATTCTTGGGGCTGAGATAGGCCGAGTGGGGATCAAGCCCCGACAGCATACCGTTGATGGCCGACTCGATCAGTTCGCGGTCATCCGGTTGCTCGACGTAGTCGGAGCGGACGCGCTCCAGCACATCTCCGAAAAGATCAAGCTGGCGATAGATTTCGGAGTTCGCGGCGATCGCCGAGTGTGTGCGTGACAGATTGAGCACTGTGTTTCCGGCAACTATGCCGGCCACGATCAGGAACACCCACACCACGATCTGAAACTTGCGCATCGTCATCAACCTTTTGCTAGGTCAGAAGCCCACCACGGCTCCGGATTAATGGGCTTTTCATTTTGCCGGAACTCGACATAAAGTGACGGGTCCGCCTCGTTTCCAGCGCGACCTTCAGCTTCAGGGGCTTCGCCCATTGCTGCAACAGGCTCTCCGGATAGAACGAACTGGCCTCGCTTGACATAAATCTCATCCATGCCTGCAAGCAGCAGATGATACCCGCCACCGGCATTGATGATCAAGAGTTGGCCGTAGGAGCGGAATTCGCCAGCATAGCTGATCCAGCCGTCCGCCGGTGAAACGACCTGGGCGCGCTGACGGGTGTCTATAAAGACTCCTTTGGATTCAATCCCGAGATCGTCTTCCTCGCCGAAATCACGAATGATTGACCCGGAGGCGGGCAGCTTCAACAAGCCTTTGGCTTGTGCAAAGGGAACGGCGGGTTTCATCCGTCCCGGCTGCACGAAGGCCGCCTTCTTGGCTTTGGGCTTGAGTTCCACGACATCGCCCGAGCGCAATTCCTCTTCGTATTCACCGAGGCCAGTCTGGGCGGCGACCTCGTCATCCAGCGTGTCGAGCAGGTCCGAAAGATCGGAGATGGCCGCGGCGTGACGTTCGGCCGCACGATCAAGCGCGCCCATTCGTGCGCGCTGACGCGTCAGGTTCTTCTGTTTCTCCGCAATCAGGTCCTTCGTGCGGGCGCGCAGCTTCTCCCGTTCCTGTTGTTCCCTTGCAAGCTGCGACGCGCGCTGTTCCTTTTCACTCAGAACGCGGGTCAACTCCGACAGCCGGGCCGACAGTCCATCCGCCCGCGACTTCAACGCCGGAAAGAAACTGTTCAGCAGCATCCCGCTGCGGACCATTTTCAGCGCATCTTCGCGCTGGGTGACCATGACGGGTGGCGGTTCACGGCTCATGCGCTGCATCACCGCCAGCAGATCGCCGATCTCGCGGTGCTGCGCGCGCAGCTTGTCGCGGATCTCGTCTTCCTCCCCGCGCAGCCTTTGCATCTCCTGTTCGAGCGCGGTCAGGCGGGTTTCGCTCGCGCGGGTTTTCTCGCCTATGTCCAGCAGGCGCTTATTGAGCTTTTCACGCTCGGCCTGCGTGGCGGAGACGGTCTCCTTGACATCGACGCGCTCGCCCTTGATGCGATCGAGTTGGCGTTCGTGTTGCTGGTAGAGACTGCGCGCCTCGTCGGTGGACAGCGCTTCCTTGTCTTCGGGGCTAAGCCCCGACGGCTGGCGATCCGGCTTCGCGGCGGGCAGCGGGATGTCCGGCTGGCCATCCTGTGCGCTGGCCGGTGCCACGGCGAGCATCAGCCCCAGGACGAGCGGGCGCGGAATGGATCGGATCAGCGCGCGGCCCCCGGGTCTCATTGCGAGGCCGGTCCGTGATCGGCATCGCTTCCGATCTGATATCTCTGCATCAGGCCCAACTGCATGATGCTGAAGACAAGCGTCAGGGGCATGATCCCGAAAACCTTGAATGCGACCCAGAAATCGGTCGAAAAAAACCGCCATACGATCTCGTTCAGCACCGCCAGGAACAGGAAGAAAATCGCCCATCGGAAGGTCAGTTTCCGCCAGCCCTCGTCGAGAAGCTGAAAAACGTCGCTGAACAGATACTTCAACAGCGAATGCCCGTAAGCCAACCCGCCCAGCAGGATCGACGCGAACAGCACGTTCACGATCGTCGGCTTGAGCTTAATAAACAGGTCATCATGGAGATAAAGTGTCAGCCCGCCCATGAGGAACACGAAAATGCCGGTGACAAGCGGCATCGCGGGGACGCGCTTGAAGATCAGGCGGCTGGCGAGCAGCGATATGGCGGTCGCCGCCATGAAGGCGCCGGTCGCGACGAAAATGTCGTATTGCGTATTGCCGATGAAGAACACGACGAGCGGGCCGATCTCGACGAGCAGCTTCAGCCCCTGACGGCGGGGTGAGATGCTGTCGCCTGACGCGTTGGCCGGTGTGTCTGACATCGATGCTCCGTTCTTTAGCTCAGATCATGCAATGGCCGCCACGGCGCGCGCGAACTCGTCCGGCTCGAAGGGCTGCAGGTCCTCCACGCCCTCGCCCACGCCGATCGCATAGACGGGCAGGGCGTGCTGCGCCGCGATCGACACGAGGATACCACCGCGCGCGGTCCCGTCGAGCTTGGTCATGACGATCCCGGTCACGCCGGCGGTGTTCTTGAACACCTCGACCTGTTGCACGGCGTTCTGGCCGGTGGTTGCGTCCAGCGTCAGCAGCACGGTGTGCGGCGCGCTCGGGTCGAGCTTGCGGATCACGCGGATGATCTTTTCGAGCTCGGCCATGAGGTCGGCCTTGTTCTGCAACCGCCCGGCGGTGTCGATCATCAGCACGTCGCGCTCTTCCTCCTGCGCCTGCTGGAGCGCGTCATAAGCAAGGCCAGCGGCATCCGCGCCGATCTTGCGGGTGATGACCGGCGCGCCGACGCGCTCGCCCCAGATCTTGAGCTGCTCGACGGCGGCGGCGCGGAACGTGTCGCCCGCGGCGAGGATCACGCTCTTGCCCTCGTCGGCGAATTTGCGGGCGAACTTGCCGATGGTCGTGGTCTTGCCGGTGCCGTTCACGCCGACGACCAGAATGACATGCGGACTGTTGCCCGGATCGATGCGCAGCGGCCGCGCGACCGGCTCCAGCGTCTTGGCGACCTCGGCGGCCAGCACCTCGCGCACCTCGTCGGGGCTGATCTCCTTGTCGTATTTTTCCGCCGCAAGCCGCTCGGTGATGCGCATGGACGTCTCCACGCCGAGATCGGCCTGGATCAGCAGGTCCTCCAGCTCCTCCAGCGTGTCGTCGTCCAGCTTGCGCTTCGTGAAGATGGAGGTGACGCCCTCGGACAGGCGCGAGGAGGTCTTGGTCAGCCCATCCTTGAGGCGCGAGAACCAGCCCTTCTTCTGCGGCGCGGGTTCGGGTCCCGGCTCCGGCGCGGGTTCGACGACTTCGGCTTCGGGCTCGGTGTCTGCCGCTTCCGCCTCGGCCTCAGGCTCAGGCGTGCGCTCTGAAGCACGATCCTCCGGCTCGGGCTCGGCCGAGCGGTCTTTCGGCTCTTGCGCTGCCGCCTCGTGCTCGGTCTCCGCCGCTTCCGGCTTGTCGTCCGGCTGCGCACGGTCGCCACCTTTGAAGAGGCGGCCGAAGAAGCCTTTTTTCTTTGTCTCGGTTTCGCTCACGCGACCAATGTTCCTTCCAGTTTGCCGCCGCGCACATCCGTTATCCGCGCGCGCACCATCTCGCCGGGGTCCCGCGGCTCGGGCAGGTTTACCTCGGCGAATTGCGGCGCACGGCCGCGCTGCGGCTGTTCCATCAATATCTCGACCTCGCGGCCGGCGAAGCCGCGCAGATGGTCGTTGAGCGCCCGTTCGCCCTTTTCGCGCAAGGCTTGCGCGCGGGCCTTGATCTCTCGGCGCTCAAGTTGGGGCATCTTCGCCGCCGGCGTGCCCGGGCGCGGCGAGAACGGGAAAACGTGCAGATGACTCAGCCCGCAGTCATCCACCAGCGCCAGCGAGTTGGCGAACATCTCTTCGGTCTCGGTCGGGAAACCGGCGATGATATCCGCGCCGAAGGCAATGTCGGGGCGCAGCCGGCGCATCTCCGCGCAGAACCGCACCGCATCCGCGCGCGAGTGCCGGCGCTTCATCCGCTTGAGGATCATGTCGTCGCCCGCCTGCAGCGACAGGTGCAGATGCGGCATCAGCCGCTCTTCCTCGGCCATCGCGGCGACGAGATCGCCGTCCGCCTCGATCGTGTCGATGGATGAAATGCGCAGGCGCGGCAACTCTGGCACCAGCTTCAGGATTTTCTGGACGAGCTTGCCCAGCGTCATCTCGCCCGGCAGGTCCGCGCCATAGGCGGTCAGGTCCACGCCGGTCAGCACGACTTCGCGATGCCCTTCCTCGACCAGCGTCCTGATCTGGCGGACCACCTCGCCGGCCGGCACCGAGCGCGACGGCCCTCGGCCATACGGGATGATGCAGAAGGTGCAGCGGTGATCGCAGCCGTTCTGGATCT